>NZ_JBOHGC010000171.1:0-24840 GCF_050699995.1 Actinokineospora sp.
TTCCAAGACCGAGTTCGGGCTGCTCGAGGCGTTCATGCGCCACCCGCGCCGCGTGCTCACGCGCACGCAGATCTTCGAGCTGGTGTGGGGCTACGACTTCGGGCCGACCTCGAACGCGCTCGGCGTCTACGTCGGCTACCTGCGCCGCAAGACCGAGGCCGACGGCGAGTCCCGGCTGATCCACACGGTCCGCGGGATCGGCTACGTGCTGCGGGAGACTCCCCCCTGATGACCTTCGCCCCCGTGGGCGAGGCGCCGAACGGGGAGATCCGTCAACGCGTCTCGCTGCGCACCCGCATCGCCCTGCTCGCCGCCATGTGCGTGGGCGGCGCGGTCGCCTTGGTGTCCCTTGGCGCGTACATCACCGTCTACCGCGGGCTCTACCAGCAGATCGACGAGAACCTGACGGAGCGCGCGCAAGCGCTGGTCAACAACACCCAGGAGGTCGACGCCGGGCGCACGGAGATCCCGAGCTTCTTCCTGGAGCTGACCGACATCAAGTTCGACGTCATCGACGCGTCCGGCAAGTCCGCGTTCAACCGCCCGGTCGTGCGCCCGCCGATCGGACCCGAAGAGCTCCGCGTGGCCGAAGGTCAGAAACACACGTCCTTCCGGACCGACGAGGCGACCGACACCCGCGTCCTCGCCGTCAAATATCCCTTCTTCACCAGGGGCGCCGCGCTCGTCCTCGCGCAGCCGCTGGAGTCCACCAAGAGCACGCTCGCCAAGCTCTCCGTCGTGCTGATCGTGATCGGCGGCTCCGGCATCATCGTCGCCGCCATCGCGGGCACGGCCGTCGCGAGAGGAAGCCTCCGGCCGGTCCAGCGACTGACCGCGGCGGCCGAAAGAGTCACTCATACGGGTGATCTACGGCCGATTCCGGTCGCGGGCGACGACGAGCTGTCCCGACTCACCCACAGCTTCAACACGATGCTCGGCGCCGTCGCCGAGTCCCAGGAGCGGCAGCGAAGACTCGTCGCGGACGCGGGCCACGAGCTGCGCACCCCGCTGACCTCGCTGCGCACCAACCTCGAACTCATGCTCGCCTCCGAGCAGCCGGGGGCGCCCTCGCTGTCGCAGCGCGACCGCCGGGAGATCCACGACGATCTGCGCGCCCAGCTCGACGAGCTGACCCAGCTCATCGGTGACCTGGTCGAACTGGCCCGCGAGGACGCCGCGCCCGCCGTGCAGGAACACGTCGAGCTGGCCGAGGTCGTCGAGCAGGCGCTCGACCGGGCCCGCAGGCGGGCGGGCGGCGAGATCCACTTCGACGTCCGGCTGCAGCCGTGGCACCTGGTCGGGCACGCCGCGTCGCTGGAGCGCGCGGTGCTGAACCTGCTGGACAACGCGGTGAAGTTCAGCCCGCCGGGGGAGACCGTCCGGGTCGAGCTGCAGCCCATGGGTGACGGCTACGCGTTCCTCCAGGTCGCCGACGCCGGACCCGGCATCAGCGACGCCGACCTGCCGCACGTGTTCGACCGCTTCTACCGCTCCGAGGAAGCGCGGACCCTGCCCGGCTCCGGATTGGGTCTCGCGATCGTCAAGCAGGCGGCCGAACGGCACGGCGGTTCGGTGTACGCGAGCCGCTCCGCCGACGGCGGCGCGCTGATGGCGATGCGCCTTCCGGGTAGCCCGGGGTAAGCCCTAACAAATTCCCGCGTTCGACCTTGTAGAATTCTGTTGTGCTCGCACGTCAGCGCCAAGAAGTGATCCTGGACGAGATCCGCCGGACCGGCGCCGTCCAGGTCCACGCGCTGGTCACAAGACTTGGCGTGTCCGACATGACGGTCCGCCGCGACCTCGACGTCCTCGCGAAGCGGGGCCTGCTGGAGAAGGTGCACGGCGGCGCCACCTCGGTCGTCGGCCGCAGCACCGACGAGCCGGGGTTCGAGGCGAAGTCGGTGCGGGCGCTGCCGGAGAAGGAGGCCGTGTCGGCGCGCGCGGCGGGCCTCATCCGGCCCGGCACCGCGATCGGCCTGTCCGCGGGCACCACGACGTGGACGTTCGCCCGGTTCCTCGCCGACGTCCCGGACCTGACGGTGGTCACCAACTCGATCCGCGTCGCCGACGTCCTGCGTCACGCCGGCCGCTCCGACCGCACCGTGGTGCTCACCGGTGGCGTGCGCACCCCGTCGGACGCGCTGGTCGGCCCGGTCGCCGTGCAGTCGCTGCGGTCGCTGCACCTGGACATGGTCTTCCTCGGCGTCCACGGCATGTCCGACAGCGCCGGCTACACCACCCCCAACCTCGACGAGTGCGAGACCGACCGCGCGCTGGTCGAGGCCGGCGGGCGGCTGGTCGTGCTCGCCGACCACACGAAGTGGGGTGTCGTCGGCATCTCCACCATCGCCGACCTGGAAGAGGCCGATGTCCTGGTCACCGACGAGGGCATCCCGGACGACGCGCGCGAAGTGCTCACCGAACGTGTGGGTGAACTCGTGATCGCGTCCGTGCCCACGGTGGTCGAGGCCGACCAGTGAGGCGGACGGAAGGCAAGCTCGCCGACGGCAGGCAGATCCTCTATTTCGACGATTCCCCCGAAGCGCCCCCGCGCACGGCTGTCGACCAGCGCGACCTCGCGCCCGCCGAGAACACCTCGCAGATCCGCCGCGACCCGCTGACCGGCGAGTGGGTCGCCCTCGCCGCGCACCGCCAGACCCGCACGTACAAGCCGCCCGCCGGGCTGTGTCCACTGTGTCCGTCCACCGAGGGCAGGCCGACCGAGATCCCGGAACCGGGCTACGACGTCGTGGTCTTCGAGAACCGCTTTCCCTCGTTCGCCCAACACGCGACGGCGGCCACGGCGACGGGTCTTGTGCCCGCCGCGCCGGGGGTGGGCCGCTGCGAGGTGGTCTGCTTCACCGACGACCACTCGGTGTCGTTCGGTGCGCTGCCGGTCAGCCGGATCCGGACCGTCGTCGACGTCTGGGCCGACCGCACGGCCGCGCTCAGCGAGCTCCCCGGCGTCGAGCAGGTCTTCCCGTTCGAGAACCGCGGCGACGAGATCGGCGTGACGCTGAGCCACCCGCACGGGCAGGTCTACGGCTACCCCTTCGTCACCCCGCGCACCGCCCGGATGCTCGAGGTCGCGGCCGCCTACCAGGCAGAACACGGCCGCCCGGTGATGGGCGACGTCCTCGCCGCCGAACGCGCCGAGGGCACCCGGGTGCTCATCGACTCCGCCCACTGGACCGCCTTCGTGCCCGCGGCCGCGCGCTGGCCGGTCGAGGTGCACCTCGTCCCGCACCGCCAGGTCCCGGACCTGCCAGCGCTCACCGACGCCGAACGCGACGACTTCGCCGAGGTCTACCGCCAGGTTCTCGGCATGCTCGACGGCCTCTACGACCGTGACCTTCCCTACATCGCCGCCTGGCACCAGGCGCCGGTCAACACCGGCCGCGACCTGGCATGGCTCCATTTGCAGGTGTTCTCGATACTGCGAACGGCCGACCGGGTGAAGTATCTTGCCGGTTCGGAGTCCGGAATGGCGGTCTGGATCAACGATGTGACCCCGGAAGACCTCGCTGTGAGGTTGTCGAGTTCACGGCCTTCGCACAGGACTGTCTCAGGCACTTCTCAGTAGACTGGCGCAAGGTAGGTGGCATGACGGACGATAGGCCGGAGGACACGCCCGGGGAACCGGGACTTCAGGTCAGCCCGTGGTCGGCGCAAGCCGCACGGGAGTCGGGGAACCCGGTGGAAAGGGTGCAGGGCCCGGACCACCAGGCGTTCGACCCCGGGGTGCGCGGGGTGCAGGGCCCCGCGCACCCAGGGGCGGACAACGCGGCGGCGGACAACCAGCCGGGCGCGACCGACCCGCAGGACCACGGCTCACGCGAGGTGCAGGGCCTCGCCGAGTCGGAAACCGGTGGCCGAGTGGCCGGGGAGCAGGGCCCCGGCCACTCGACCACCGTGGGGTACACCCGCGAGGACTACCTGGGCCGTCCGTCGTACACAGACTCCGAGAGCTCCGCAGACTCCGCTGCCCCGGGTGCCTCCGCCGAGCCGACGTTCGAGCAGCTCGCCGCCTACCCAGGCGCCCAGTCCGACGCCCCGGCGCCCGCCTCTCAGCAGGCGGACCCGTGGTCGGCGAGCCCGCCGTCGGAGGCGCCGAGCCAGTCCGCCGCGGGACCGGACGGGCCGGGGTATTCCGGCCGCGACCAGGTCCTCTACGGCACCGCGTTCACAGGTCACCACAGCTATGCGGGGCAGCCGGTGGCCAATCCCTACGCCCCGCCCCAACTTCCGACCAGCCCGCCGCAGCGCATCGCCGCGGCCGAGCCGCCGCGCCGCAAGACCGGGGGACTGGTCGCGGGCATGACCGTGCTCGCGCTCATCGTCGGCGGCGCCGCGGGTGCCGCCGGCGGCTACCTGGTCGCCGACTCACGTTCGCCGGTGAGCACGTCCAGCGCCTTGGACGCGCCCAAACCCGCGAAGCAGGCGTCCACCCCCGCGCCCGAGGGCTCGGTCGAGGCGGTCGCGCAGAAGGTGCTGCCCAGCGTCGTCCAGTTGCAGGTTCGTGGCCGGTCCTCCGCAGGGGAGGGGTCCGGTTTCGTCATCAGCCAGGACGGCCTGATCGTCACCAACAACCACGTCGTGGAAGCCGCCGCCGACGACGGGGAGATCGTCGCGGTGTTCCAGGACGGGCGCAGCGCCAAGGCGACCATCGTCGGCCGCGACCCGTCGTCCGACCTGGCCGTGGTGCGCGCCGAACGGATCTCCGGGCTCGCCGTGGTCGAACTCGGCAGCTCCGACGACCTGCGGGTCGGCCAGAGCGTGGTCGCCATCGGCTCGCCGTTCGAGCTGTCCGGCACGGTCACCTCGGGCATCGTCAGCTCGCTGAACCGGCCCACCCGGGCGGGCGGCGAGGACGGCAGCCAGGCCACGGTCATGGACGCCATCCAAACCGACGCCGCGATCAACCCGGGCAACTCCGGTGGCCCACTGGTCAACATGCGCGGCCAGGTCGTCGGCATCAACTCGGCCATCTACAGCCCGCGCTCCGGCTCGGGTGCGGGCGGCTCCGTCGGGATCGGATTCGCCATCCCGATCGACCAGGCCCGGCGCACCGCCGACGAGATCGTCAAGACCGGGAAAGCCACCCAGACCGTGCTCGGCGTCAGCGTCCGCGACAACAACAACGGCGGCGCCCTCATCTCCCAGGTGGTTCCCGGCGGGGCAGGTGAGAAGGCGGGTCTCACCGCGGGCGATGTCATCACCAGGCTCGACGACCGGCGAATCGACACCTCGGACGCCCTGGTCGCGGCCGTCCGATCTCATGCGCCGGGGGACAAAGTCAAGCTGGTAATCGGCGACGGTGAGCGTACAGTCGAGGCAACGCTTGCGGGACAGCCAGTGGAAACCGAATAGGACACTCCGGTCTGTTTGCCCCCAGGCCGGACTGGGGCTCCGACAGGAGCCAAGCACAGGAGTCGCACGCGGACGGATAGCAACCCTCGCCCGCCCGCCTGCGGCTCCTGTCGCGCGTCCGGCCTTTCGCTGATCCTCGCGTGACTCTTACGGTCCGCTGACGATCCACCGCGGATCACTGCTTTCCTGTCCCCACTGGTTCACGATGGACGGTGAATCCCTGGTGAGAGGCGGACCCCCGATGGAACCGACCGGCCGGGTGCTGGTCGTCGACGACGATCTCACCGTGTCCGACGTGGTGCGGCGCTACCTGGAGCGCGACGGGCACCACGTGGCGCTCGCCGACAACGGCGAGGACGCGCTGCGGTGGATCGCCGAGAACGATCCCGACCTGGTGGTGCTCGACCTCATGCTGCCCGGCATCGACGGCCTGGAGGTGTGCAGGCGGCTGCGTGAGCACAGTGCCGTTCCCGTCGTCATGCTGACCGCCCTCGGCGAGGAGGAGAACCGCATCGTCGGGCTGCAGCTCGGTGCCGACGACTACGTGACGAAACCCTTCAGCCCCAAGGAACTCGCGCTGCGCGTAACCTCCGTCCTGCGCCGCGCGCGGGCCGCCGCCCCGCCCAGGGCCAAGGACCTCGTCGACGGCGACCTCAAGCTCGATGCCGCCGCCCGCAAGGCCACAGCGGACGGTGCCGAGCTGGCGCTGACCACCCGCGAGTTCGACCTGCTGGAGTTCCTGATGAGCCACCAGGGGGAGGCCTTCACCCGCGAGCAGCTGCTGGACCGGGTGTGGGGTTGGAACTTCGGTGACCAGTCCACCGTCACCGTCCACGTGCGACGGTTGCGGGAGAAGATCGAGCGGACCCCGGCGAAACCGACTCGCATCGTCACCGTGTGGGGTGTCGGGTACCGCTACGACGGGGAGCGCTGATGGTCGAATCCGGGGAGTCCCTCAGGGAACTGCTCCTGCACCTCTGGCACATCCTGCCGTTCGCCCTGCTGACGGTGCTGCCGGTCGTCCTGCTCGGGGCGCTGCTGCTTCGGGTGCTGCGCAACGGTTCGCTGTCCTCGGCGATGACCGTTCTCGTGCTGGTCCCGGTCGCGGCCGTCGTCGTCGGTGTGCTCGGGATCAGCGGGTTCATGTTCACGACCACGCTGACCACGATGCTGCTGATCAGCCTGCTGGTCACCCTGGTCACCGTCCCCTTGGCGGTCCTGATGGGCAGGCGCATCGCCCGCCGCAGCGTCTGGGAGCACGAGGCCCGCGAACGTGAACGCGCCGCCGAGGCCTCCCGCCGCGAACTGGTCGCCTGGATCAGCCACGACCTGCGCACCCCGCTCGCGGGCATCCGCGCCATGGCCGAGGCCCTCGCCGACGGCGTGGTCACCTCGCCGGAGGAGGTCTCCGGCTACGCCCACCGCATCGGCAGCGAGACCCACCGGCTCTCCACGATGGTCGACGACCTGTTCGAACTCTCCCGCATCACCGCGGGCGCCCTGCGACTCACCATGTCCGCGGTCCCCCTGCGCGAAGTCATCAGCGATGCGCTGTCCGCCCAGACCCCGGTCGCCGAACGCAAGCGGGTGCGGGTGCGGACCGAGGCCCAGGCCTGGCCGGTGGTGCTGGGCAGCGACCCGGAACTCGCCCGCATCGTCTACAACCTCGTCTCCAACGCCATCCGCCACACACCCCCGGACGGCACGGTCGCCGTCCAGGTCGGCGTCGACGGCGGCGACGCCGTCCTGTCGGTCGACGACTCCTGCGGAGGCATCCCGGAAACCGAACTCAACCGCGTCTTCGAAGTCGCCTTCCGCGGCACCAGCGCCCGCACACCGAGCCCGGACGAGCACGTGGGCGGGGGACTGGGCCTGGCCATCGCCAAGGGCTTGGTGGAGGCCCACCACGGCCGCATCGCGGCCCGCAACCACGGCCCCGGATGCCGCTTCGAGGTGCGGCTGCCGCTCGCGGCCGGGCACACCTGAGAGGTCGGCAAGAAACGGTCACCTTCAGGGGCCGGGATCGACCGGGGCGGCTAGGTTGGTGGACATGGAACGCAGCGCGCAACGGCTCGGCAGGGCCCTCGTCGTCATCGTCGACGATCGGGTGGCGCACAAGGAACATGAGGACACGGTCGGACCGCTGGTGACCGAGCTGCTCGAGGAAGCAGGCTTCATCGTCGACGGCATCGTCCCCGTCGAAGGCGAAACAGTCGCGATCCGCAACGCGCTCAACACTGCGGTGATCGGCGGCGCCGACCTCGTGGTGACCGTCGGCGGCACCGGGGTCAGCCCCCGCGACGTCACCCCGGACGCCACCCAGGGCGTGCTCGACCGCCCGATCCCCGGCATCGCCGAGGCACTGCGCTCGTCCGGCCTGGCCGCGGGCGCGGTCGACGCGGGCGTCTCGCGTGGCCTGGTGGGCGTCTCGGGCAGCACCCTGGTGGTCAACCTCGCAGGCTCCCGCAGCGCGGTCCGCGACGGCATGGCCACCCTGTCGTCCCTGGTGCCCTACGTGATCGGCGAACTCTCCGGCCTCGACGGCAACTGACACCACCCGAACGACCGACAGCGAGTTCTCCGTTCAGGAACGCCTGAACGGAGAACTCGTCGTCGCGAACCGGGCTCTCGCCGTCGGGAACCCGGATCTCGCTGTCGCGAACCGGGAACTCGCTGTCGGGAAGTGGGGACTCGCGCGGTCAGGACATGAGGGCTAGCCCTCGTGGTGTGGGGGGCGGTTGACGCGGTACCACTCCTCGCGGTCGTCGTCGCCCTTCGGCGGTTCGCGCTCGTCCGAGGTGGTCTCGGGCAGCACGTCCCCGAAGATGGCGTCGAGATCGCGCCTGCGTCGGTGTTCGTCCTCGGTCGGCTGCTCGCTCATGCCTCCATCATCCCCGAAGCCCGAGGGCTAGCGGTTCTGCTGCTGGCGGAGCAGGTCGCGGATCTCGGTGAGCAGCTCGACATCGGTCGGCTCCGCAGGGCCGGGCTCCATGCCGCGCTTGCGGCGCTCCTGGATGCGCTGCACCGGCAGCACGATCACGAAGTACACGACCGCCGCGATGATGACGAAGTTGATGATCGCGTTGATCACGGACCCGAAGTCCATGAAGGTGGCCGGATTGTCGCTCAGGATCTTGAAGCCGAGACCCTGCGCCGCGTCGGAGCCGCCGATCGCGTTGATCAGAGGCTTGATCAGGCCGTCGGTGAACGCGGTGACGATGGCGGTGAACGCGAGCCCGATGATCAACGCGACCGCCAAGTCGATGACGTTCCCGCGCATCAGGAAGTCCTTGAAGCCCTTCAGCACCTGGCACTCCAATCTTGACGAACGGCGAATACGCCGTACGGGGTAATGAACTATCGGAGCGTAACGGTTACCGGCCGTTCCAGTGAGCTGGAGGCGACCCTGGCCGCGGAATCCCTCGCGAGGGCGATAAGCAGCAGACTCCCGCGACGCCCACCGTTCACCTGATCGTCACGCCGCACCGTCACCACGGTCGCGTCGCGCGCCAGGACCACCGCTTCGCCGCCCCGCTTGTCCGTGGAGACGATGTCCACACGCGAGCCGGGCCGCACCAGTTCGGCGACCGCCGGATCGGATAACCGCACCGGCACGGCGGCGAACCCGGGCCCGACCGCCGAGGGCCCGACCAGGCGTGCCTCCGTTATCGGCTCACCCTCGCCCGCCGCCCCGGCCAGCACCCGGCCGGCGATGGCTGCCGGTTCGGTGAACGCGGCTGGCGGGACGACCTCAGGTGGGGCGCGCACGACCCGGACGTCCGATGTCGACAGATCCACACCGGGCGCCAAGGCTCGGGCGGCCACGAGCATTGGGGCCGTGCGATCGGCGACTGGGTGCAGCCACAGGACGGCCGCGAGCAGGACCAGGACGGCGGCGATGGACCGCCGGAGCGTGAGTGAACGGGTGACGAAACGCGGCACGACGGCTCCCCGAGATCGAGATGGCTGACGATCTCGACGTTAGGGAGTTCTGGCGGTGCCGGGAACCCGGTGCGCCCAGGCTGTGGATGCCTGCCCGGGCGCTGTGGACAACTACGGCGTGAAGCGGCTCAGGAAGCCTTGGCCGTGGTAGTGGAGGTCGTGCTCGACGAAGTCGAGGAGGACGACGAGGAAGCCGGGGTCGAGGAAGAGGTGCTCGACTCGGACTTCGCCGCGGTGGCGGCGGGAGTGGCCGCGGGTGCGGTCGCGCCCGACCCGGAGCGGCTGTCGGTCCGGTAGAAACCGCTGCCCTTGAACACCACACCGACCGAGCCGTACAGCTTGCGCAGCCGACCGGCGCATTCCGGGCACTCGGAAAGAGCGGCGTCGGTGAACGACTGCACCGCGTCGAAGCGGTGCTCGCACGCCGTGCAGGCGTACTGGTACGTGGGCACGATGGCTCCTTCTCGAAACTTGGCACTCGGTCAGCCGGAGTGCTAACGCCAATTCTGCGACACCACGCGTGCGGAGCGCAAACATCTCCGCCGGATCTCACAGTCAAGGCAGCTGGATGAGGCCCCGTTCCGGGGTCAGCGCGGCGGTCATCAGCACGTCGTGCGGCTCCCGCGGCAGCCGGTCGACCGTCTCATCGTCACGCACGACCGCGACCAGCGGGGTGCCCGGCGCCGCGATGACCAGCGTCCGGTCGTAGTACCCCGCCCCACGGCCCAGCCGCACCCCGGCGCGGTCAACGCCCAGCGCGGGCACCAGGACCATGTCCGCGATCCGCAGCGCGGCCGCGCCCAGCCGTTCGCCGATCGGCTCCAACAGCCCGTAGGGACCGGGCCTCAGCGACTCCTGCCCCGCGAACCACGCCCAGTCCAGCGGACCTTGGCCCGCGACGATCGGCAGCAGCACCCGCACCCCGTGCGCGGCGACCTCGTCGAGCATCTGCACCGAGCCCGGTTCCGAGCCGATCGGCACGTACGCGCACAGCGTCTGGCCGCGTCGCACGACCTTTCCGCTGGTCAGCAGGGTGGTGAGCTGAATCGCCTCGGCGAAGCGGGCACTCGCGGGCAGGCGGCGTCGCCTGCTGAGCAACGCCGAGCGCCACTGGTCCTTGGTCCACTCGCGTGCGTCTTCGAGATCACTCCCAGGCGAAGCCACACCACGAGGTTAGGCTGCGTGTCCATGAGCGCGTCGACCGCATTCACCACCGCCATCGTCCCAGCAGCAGGCCTTGGCACCCGTTTCCTTCCCACGACCAAAGCCGTCCCCAAGGAATTGCTCCCGGTGGTGGACACGCCGGGCATCGAATACGTCGCCGCGGAAGCCGCGGAGGCGGGCGCGACGCGCCTGGTCATCGTCACCTCGCCCGGCAAGGACGCGGTGGCCGACTACTTCCGCCCGCGGCCCGACCTGGAGCGCACGCTCGAAGAGCGCGGCAAGACCGAACTCCTCGCGAAGGTCCGCCGCGCCCCCGGGCTGCTGGAGGTCGAGACCGCGATCCAGGAGCAGGCGCTGGGGCTGGGCCACGCCGTCGGCTGCGCCGAGGGCAACCTGCGCGGCGACGACGAAGCTGTCGCGGTCCTGCTGCCCGACGACCTGGTCCTGCCCACCGGCGTGTTGACCCGCATGGCCGCGGTTCGTGCGAAGTTCGGCGGCTCGGTGTTGTGCGCGTTCGACATCCCGCGCGAGCAGATCTCCGCGTACGGCGTGTTCGACGTGGCCGAAACCGAAGATCCGGATGTCAAGCAGGTCCACGGGATGGTCGAGAAGCCACCCGCCGCCGAAGCGCCGTCGACCTTCGCCGCCGCGGGCCGCTACCTGCTCGACCGGGCGATCTTCGACGCGCTCAAGCGGATCACCCCCGGCGCGGGCGGCGAACTCCAGCTGACCGACGCCATCGCGCTGCTCATCGCCGAAGGCCACCCGGTGCACGTGGTCGTGCACCGCGGCGGAAGGCACGACCTCGGGAATCCTGGAGGTTTCCTGCGTGCCGCCGTGGACTTTGCCCTCGAGCACCCGGAGTATGGGCCCGACCTGCGTGAATGGCTGCGGGAACGGGTTGGCGGCGTGTAGATGCCGAGTCCAGGACGCGATTGGTGACAAGGTAACCGGATGAGGTCAGTCGACGAGCAACTCGCCAGGGCGCTGGCGGCCGCGGTCCGGCCCGCCCCCGTGCGGGTCGCCATCTCCGAGGCGCAGGGCTTGCTCTGCGCCGAGGAGGTCGTTGCCGAGCGCGCGCTGCCGGGCTTCGACCAGGCGGCGGTGGACGGCTACGCCGTGCGCAGTGTCGACACCCAGGCCGCGGGCGAGGAGCCCGTTCAGCTGCCGGTCGTCGGCGAGATCGCGGCGGGGTCCAGACAGCCGCGCAGGCTCCAGCCGGGGCAGGCCGTGCGCATCGCCACGGGTGCGCCGCTGCCGACCCTCGCCGACGCCGTGCTGCCCACCGGGTTCACCGACGGCCACCACGCGAAGGTCACCGTGCACCAGCCGGTGCCGTCGGCGGGTTACGTCCGGCGCACCGGTGAGGACGTGCAGACCGGCGACGTCGCGGTCCGCCGCGGCGCGGTGATCGGCTCGGCCCAGGTCGGTCTGCTCGCCGCCGTCGGCCGCTCCAAGGTGCTCGTCTACCCGAGGCCCCGTGTATCGATCATCTCGGTCGGCGACGAACTGGTGGACATAGACCGGACGCCCGGACAGGGACAGGTCTACGACGTCAACTCCTACGCCCTCGCCGCCGCCGCGCGTGACGCGGGCGCGGAGGTCAACCGCGTCGGCATCCTGGAGAGCGACCCGAAACGGCTGCGCGAGGTAGTCGAGAGCAGGCTGCTGCTGTCGGAGATCGTGGTCATCGCGGGCGGTGTCGGCGGCGAACTGGCCGAGGAGGTCCGTTCGGCGATCCAGGACCTCGGCGAGGTCGACATGACCAGGGTCGCGATGCACCCCGGCTCGGTCCAGGGCTTCGGCAGGCTCGGTCCGGACGCCGTGCCGACGTTCCTGCTGCCCGGCAACCCGATGAGCGCGCTGGTGGTCTTCGAGGTGATGGTTCGCCCGCTCATCCGGGCCGCCCAAGGCAAGCGCAACCCGCACCGCCGCGTGGTCACCGCGCGGCTGCTCTCGCCGATCACGTCGACCAAGGACCGGCGCGGCTTCCTACGCGGGCAGCTGCTGCGCGACGATTCCAACGGCGAGTACCTGGTCCAGCCGCTCGGGCTGTCCGGCTCGCACCTGCTGGCTTCGCTGGCCGAGGCGAACTGCCTTGTGCTCGTGGCCGAAGAGACGACCGAGGTCCCCGTCGGCGAGCAGGTGCAGGTCAGCTTCCTCGCCCAGCGTGGCTAGCGTGCCGCAGGGCCGCCACCCCGGCTGGCCCGCCCGCCTCGGCCCGTTGTCCGTGGCCGCCGGTCTGGTCGAGGTGCGTGCGCCGAGGCTGTGGGACGCGGCCGCGTGGAGCCGCATCCGCAAGCGCGACCAACGGCACCTGGAGAACTGGGAGCCCTCGGTTCCGGGGACTTGGGCGGAGCGCAACGCCGGGATCGCGTGGCCCGCCCAGTGGTCGACACTGCGCGCCCTGGGGCGGCGCGGGATGTCGCTGCCGTTCGTGATCACGGTCGACGGCCGGTTCGCGGGCCAGATCACCGTGGGCAACGTGATCCGCGGCTCCCTGTGCTCGGCCTGGGTGGGCTACTGGGTCGACAGCGAGGTCGTCGGCGGGGGAGTCGCGACCGCGTCCGTGGCCCTCGTAGTCGATCACTGCTTCGCCTCGGCCGGGTTGCACCGGATCGAGGCCACGGTGCGCCCGGAGAACGCCGCGAGCCTGCGCGTGCTGGCCAAGCTGGGCTTCCGCGAGGAGGGCCTCTTCCGCCGCTACCTCGACGTGGCGGGGGACTGGCGTGATCATCTTTGCTTCGCACTGACCATTGAGGACATACCAAACGGCCTGGTAGCGCGCCTGATCGCCGACGGCGGCGCGGTTTTGCCGTAACGGTGCGAGAAGTTCACGGCAAATTGGTTTGATCAAGGCCGTTACAGTGGAAGGTCCACTTACGAACTAGCCGAATGGGTGAACGTGGTCGGCGCGCCTCCGCCAAGCGTGTGACTGTTGTGACTAACGTGGCGAACGCAGGGACGCGTGCGTCGCAAAGTTCGGGGGAGGTGCCGGGACATGCCGAGCTCTTTGATCGTGGTCGCGCTCGTAGTGGCATGGCTCGTCGTGCTCGTCCCGATGGTGGTGCGCAAGCGCCAGGAAATCGCCAGAACAGCGGACTCCGCGCTCGCGGCACGAGTCGTGCGCAGCGGCAGCGTCCACGACCTCGATGAGGAAAACGACCTCCACGAGGAGGCCGAGGACACCCGGGAGGACTTCGCCATGAGCGACGTCGACGAGGTGGACCCCGAGCTCGACGAGCTCGACGAAGCCGAAATCGAAGACGACCCCGAACCCGAAGTCCGCCGCTACCGCCCCGGCCGCGGCGGCTACGACCCCGACGCCGCCGCCCGCGCCGCCCGCGCCAAATACGGCTTCCGCCAACGCGTCGTCCTGCTGATGATCACCCTCGCGGTCATCACAGTCGCCCTGGCCGCCATCGTGAACCCGACCCTCTGGTGGGCGCACGGGGCGATCGACCTCACCCTCATCGGCTACCTCACCTACCTGCGGCGCCAAGTCCGGATCGAAGAAGAAATCCGCCAACGGCGCTACGCCCGCATGTCCGCCGCCCGCCGCTCCCACGCCCGGCCCTACGCGGACGAATACGACACCTACCAAGACGAAGACACCCGCCCCGCCCGCGACCACGCCCCCACCCGCACAGCCCACCCCAGCGCCGTCGTCGTCGACATCGACGACGAAGACCCCTGGTTCGACGAACTCGGCGACCCCTCACACCTGCCCTACCGCCGAGCCGTCGGAGAGTAAGACCCCCCAGAACCCCCGATGCGCACATCCTGATACGCTCTCCGCGCACCAAGTTCGGGGCTGTAGCGCAGTTGGTAGCGCGTCTCGTTCGCATCGAGAAGGTCCGGGGTTCGATTCCCCGCAGCTCCACCAAATGTGAAAGCACTCGAACCACAGGGGTCGGGACCGGTAAGCCGGTCTCGGCCCCTTGGTCTTGTTCGGCTGTTGGTGGCTGCTGTGGGATGCGGAAGGTCGGGATGACGGTGTACTCCTGTGTCATCGTGATCTTGGAGACGAGCGCTTCGACCACGCTCTTCTGCTGGGTGATGTTGCCCGCACGGATGACATCGTTGATGTGGTCGCTGACGTCGGTGAGGGTCGCCGTGTCGGGCATGACGGGTTGTTCGCTGAGTTCGACCATGAGGCCGTCTCGGCGGTCCTGGAGGGACTGCTTGGTCTCGCGCAGCGCGGTGAGTCGTTCCTTGAGGTCGGCGGGTTCGAGGGTGCCGTCCTCGAAGGCGTCGAGGTACCGGTCGATCTTCGCGATGACCTTGCTGATCTCGGCGTTGACGGTGTCGAGTTCGTCTTGCCGGGAGTCGTAGTTGGATTCGTGGTCGCGTTGCGCGTGGGTGACGGCCTCGGCCATGAGGTCGTGCTGGGTGCGGAAGAACGTGGCCATGGAGTTCAGCAGAGCGGCGTCGAGCTGGTCGGCGTCGATCCGGTCCATGTCGCAGGATTCTGGGCCGTAGCGGGAGCGGGTCCAGCACGTGTAGTAGCGGTAGGTCTTGGTGCGGCCGTTGGCGCGGGTGCCGATCATCGCCTTGTGGCAGCGGGGGCAGCGGAGCTTGCCGGAGGCGAGGAAGTCGGTGTCGTTCCCGGCGCGCGCCGCGTAGCTCTCGCCGCGCTGCTCCATGAGCCGTTGGGCGTCATCGAAGGTGTGCTGCTCGATGATCGCGGGGTGACAGTTCTCGGCGGTGATGTCGCGGAAAGTGAGTTCGCCGAGGTAGACGCGGTTGGACAGGACGCGGAGCACCTGTTGCGGTGACCACTGCTTGCCGGTGGAGGTGCGCAGTCCCCGGTCGTTGAGCAGGTTCGCGATGGCGTTGGAGCCGAGTCGGTCGACGGTGTAGAAGGCGAAGATCAGCCGGACCACAACGGCTTGGGACTTGTCGATGGTCAGGCACATCGTCTTCTTGTTCAGCCCGTAGCCGTAGGGGCGCCGCCCGCCTTTCCACTTCCCGGCGGCGGCGGCCTTCTCCATCCCGGCGATGACGCGTTCGATGATCAGGTCGCGCTCGAACTGGGCGAACATGCCGAGCATCTGGACCAGCAGGCGACCCATGGGCGTGCCGGTGTCGAACGGCTCGGTGGCCGAGCGGAACACGACGCCCGCCTCATCGAGGTCATCGAGCAGCATCACGAGGTCACGCAGGTTCCGAGAGAACCGGTCGACCCGGTAGACGAGCACGACGTCGAACAGCCCGGCCCGCGCCCCGGTCATCATCTTGTCCAGGCCCTTGCGGTCGGTGCTCGCGCCGGACTTGTTGTCGTCGTAGACGACCACTACGCGCCAGCCAGGTTGGGAGGCGACGTAGGCGCGCATCCGGTCTTCTTGGACCTGGAAGGTGTACTGCTGGTTCTCCTCGTCGGTGGAGCGCCGCAGGTACAGAGCGACCCGGATGTCGGCACCGAGTTCGCCCACGACCTCGCGGCGCACCCGCTTGTTCGTGGTCTTTTTCGCCATTTGCTACGCGTCGCCCCTTTCGAGTCGGCGGTGGCGGGCCACGCGGTCGTGTTCCCAGAGAAGGAACAGTGCGAGGAGTTCGAGCCGGAGCGCGCCCAGCGGCTTGGTGCTGTCGAATTCGTCCTCGACGGCATACAACGCTGCGCCGCTTTCGCGGATGGCGTTGAGCAAATGCGCGAGGGCTCGCGGGGTGCCCGGGAAGTCGGCCAGGTTCGTGACGACCACGGCGTCGACCTTCCCGGCGCGGACTGCGGCGGCTAGGTCGGGCAGGGCTCGACCGGTGAATCGGCGGGTGATCTCCCAGGTGGGATGGTCTGTGATGTACGCGGCGAGCGTGGGATTGACCAGGCTCCGGGTGTAGACCGCGACCCGCATAGGCGGGCCAGGTCGCGCCCCGGCTGGAGGTTCGGGTTCCGGCGTCACGTGGACGTTCCCCTCTTCACGTCAACCGCCCGCGAAATGCCGAAGCATTTCACGGGCGGCGGCTGAATCATTTCAACCATGCATCCACTTTACCAATGAATGCGGGTCGGAAACTATTTGCTTATGACTGTTGGTCGCGTCGGTTCGCACTCCATTCTGAAATTAGGACGGCCAATCCGCGAATGGTTTCGGCGTGTTCGGATTCGGTCATGGGTTCGGTGTCGATGCGCTCGACCACCAGGGCGGCGGGCTTGTCGGCCATGGGCGGCACCTCGGGCTGGGCCGCGCGCCGACCGGCCGCCGTGCCCCCGGTCGAGAGAGCGTGGGGCTCCCTCGACGCGGGCGGCGGACAGGACGGGTCAGAACGGAGCGGGCTCGTCGGTGCCGGGGTCGGGCACCAGCGGGGTGCCGGTGTCGTCGCGGGGATCGTCGAGCGGGGTGACGTGGCGCTCGCCGACGAGGACGACGCCGAACGCGGCGGCCAAGGCGACGGCGGCGTTGATGACGGTGGTGGTGGCGCTGCCCTGGTCGCTGGTGAACAGCCCGGCCCCGACGAGGCCGTGGACGAGGGCGAGCAGGCCGCCGACGACGGTGGCGGCGATGCGCAGCGGGCGGGGGCGGGTGGTGTCCGTGTACACGGTGGATCGTTCTCCTTTAGTTGTCAGTCTTTGTGTTCGAGGTCTGCGAGGGCGTCGCGCACGGTCTGATCGGCGGTGAGGAACGCTCGCCAGATGTGGCAGGCGAACAGGGCCAGGCCGAGCGCGGTGATAGCGGTGAGCACGCGGGTCACCGGCCGAGCAGGACGGCCCAGGTGCGCGGCCCGCACACGCCGTCGACGGCGAGGCCGGCGCGTTGCTGGAGGAGCCGGACGCGGGCCTCGGTGCGGGCGCCGAACTGGCCGTCGACGGCCAGCGTCGGCTGGTCGGGGTACCAGGCGTTGAGGATGCGCTGGAGTTCGGCGACGGCCGGGCCGCTGCTGCCGTTGCGGACGGTCGGCCGGGCACCCGGGGTCGGGGCCGGTCGCGGCGGCGGGGGTGTGTCGAGGACGGCCCACGTGCGGGGTCCGACGATGCCGTCGGCGGTCAGGCCGTGGCGGGCCTGGAACGCCTTCACCGCGGCCGTCGTCTTCGGCCCGAACACGCCGTCGGAGGTCGCGCCGACCTTGCCCTGGACCTCGCGGACGTCGGGGCCGGTCATGCCTTGGCGCAGGGTGCGACGCCCGGTCGACGGCGGGGTGGGTTGGCCGCCGGACTGGATGCGGTGCACCAGGTCCAGCGCCGCCGCCCGGGACAGGATCACCTCCAGGTGCATGTCGTCCTTGCGGCCGGTGTAGTCGCCACCCCACCGCAGCCCGTACTTACGGGCGATCGCGCGGATGCGGTCGGCCTGCGCCGGGGTGAACGTGTTCGCCTTGCCGATCGGGTGGCGCGGCGCGTTGAGGTCGATCGCGATCCCGGCCGCGTGGAACGACGGGGTGCTGCCGCCGGTGACGTTGCGGTAGGCGTAGCCCCAGCACCACCCGGCCACCAGCGGCTCGACGGTCTCGTGGAACTCGGCCGCCGCGCCGATCAGCAACGGCGCGATCTCCGAGCGGACCGGGAGGACCACCGTGGTGCCGGGGACGGTGTAGGAGCGGATGCCGATCACGGCGCGGTCCGCCGAGACGGTGAACCCGTTGATGTGGACCGCCGCCGCCATGAAGCTCAGCACCTTGGTGTCGTCGTTGTCGGCATGGACGTGGTCGTCCCAGTCCGGGGGCGGCTCGGTTCCCGGGTCGTCGGTCTCGATCAGCTCGACCGGGGCGGGCATCTCGTCGGGCGCGGGTTCGGTTGTGGTTTGGGACATGCGTGAGCCACCTCCAGGGGCTCGCGGTGTGGTTGGTGGCCCGAGACGGGGCCGGGTGCGGGCGCGCGCCGGGTGGCGCGGCCCGGGTCACGGGCGGCGCAGCACGCGGGCGGCGGTGTCTTCTGCGGTGCGGCGGCGGTCGCGTTCGGCGTCCAGCTCGGTTTCGAGCTCGCCGAGGCGGCGTTCGAGGGAGACAGGCGGGAGCGGAGTCCGCTGAGGTCTTCGGCGTGTGCGGCGCGGGCGGCGGCGAGTTCGGCGTTGTGCTCGGCGTCGCGCATGGTGAGGGCGCGTTCGTAGGTGGTGCGGTCGCGGTGGTTGGAGGCCAGTAGGTAGGCGATGACGAGGACCAACGTGCCGGTGATGCCGAAGGTGGAGAACGCTGAGAGGTCCACTGTGGTCACCTCCCCGGCGTTCGCGGGGTCTGCTCAGGCGGGCGGGCGTGCCCGGATGGTGAGCGAGTCGGCCAGGCCGTCCTCGCTGGATTGGGTGCGGCGCAAGGCGATCACCGACCCGGTGATCGGGCCGCCGAGTCCGGTGGGGTCGGCGAGGGTGACGACATCGGCGAGCTGCACGCGCGGATCGCCAACCACGGGGACGTCGGCGAGGATCGGCACCGGGTCGGCCAGGTCGGCCAGTAGTGACGCGGTGACCGCGTTCGCGGGGTCGGGGTGCTGGCGGAACGGGTTGTCGGGCAGGTCGAGCACGCGGCGGCCGTAGCGGGCGATGCTGGCCGGGTTGGTAGTGAGGATGCGTGTGGGGTTGTCGTCTGTGACCGGGTTGGCGACGAGCCGGAACGCGGGGCGGCCTTGGATCTGGAACCGCACGGTGAAGGCGTTGGGGTTGCTGAACGTCAGCTCCACGGTGGACTCGTCGTCGGAGAGCAGCCCGGTCACAGTCACGTTCGACACCGCGGCCCCGGTGTTGGCGTTGGTGGCGACGAACCCGGAGAAGTCGGTGGCGTCGGGGTACGTGCTGGCCGTGTAGGAGCCGATGTAGCCGGTGGCGTGGCATCGGCTCGACAGCCGCACTGTGCGGCGGGTGGTGCCGGGCGGGGCGTCCAGTTCCTCCACGGTGGTCGGTTGGTAGACGATCTCGGGTTCGTCGCGTTCCAGGCGGGCGGCGTGGGTGTGGCTGATCTGGTTGCGCACCGAGTCCAGCGCCACCGACACCTCCAGGTCGGTCAGCGACGTCGCGGCGGTGATCGCCTTGACCGCGGGTCCGGCCGCCGCGGTGCGGGCGGTGTCGCGGTTGCGGAACTGGAACCGCCCGGCCTCGGTGAACGAGGCCAGCCCGTATTCGGCGGCGACCGAGGCTTTGATGACTGACCAGGACTCGCCGCTGATGATGTCCGGTAGGCCGGTCATCCAGTTGAGCCCGACGTCCAGGTCGGCTTCGGATACGTGCGGTGTGCCCCACCCGGCCGGGATCGCGGCGGCGGGTGCGACCTGGATGCATTGCACCGGGACGGGGGTCTTCACCGTCACCCCGGCCCGGGGTGCGCTGTAGAGGGCGTCCAGCGTGACGGACACGGTGGCCGGGGCACCGACTACGCCGTCGAGCTGCCAGCGGTGGGTGATCGTCTTGGCGGTGTGGTCGTACTTGACCCACACCCCGACCGAGTGCCACGCGGCCGGGCCGGTCAGCGTCGGCCCGTTCAGCGTCGCCGCCAGGGTGGGGCTGGTGGTGGGGTTCGACCACACCTTCACCGCGAGCTGTCCGGCCGTGCTGATGGTCAGGTCGTAGGTGGTGCCCTCCAGCTTCACCAGGCTGGTGGAGATCGCCACGATCGTGCCGTCCGCGTCGGGGTTGAACGTGTTGCTGGCACCGGCCTTGATGTGGGCCTCGATCAGGTGCGCTTCCCCGAACCCAAGGGAGAACACCCCGGCACCGCGGGCGCCTCCCCACCAGTGGATGGTCGGGCCGCCGTTGGCGGCCAGTCCGTAGGCGCCGGGCACGAACTCCGGTGTCGCGGTGTTGGTCTTGCGGGTGATGCCGTTGCTGCCGGTGGAGCCGATGTCGGGGGCCAGGCCGCCGTGGCAGGTCATCGCGAACAGGCACCCCGGGCGTGGTGGCGGGGAGAAGTAGATGCCGTTGCGCCGCAGCACGTAGTCGAGCACCCATTGCGTGTTGAACCGGTACTTGTACGGGAACACAGCGGGCAGCCGCTCGGCGCGCTCGCTGGCTGCGGTCACGGGCAGAGTCACGGCCGCGCGCAGGCGCTCGGCCGGGTCGAGCGCGTCGAGCTGCACCGTGCGGGTGGAGGCGGTGGCGCGTAGGGAGCGGGTGGTGCCGGTGAACTGGCGCACCCAGCGCGGCCCTGCGGTCGTGGCGAGACCGAGGTCCAGGCGCACCGGCACGTCCACCTGCTGCTGCCGGTACAGCGGCCCATCGGATCGGTAAGGGGACAGCATTCGGGCGATGTCGCGCGGGTCGACCGCGCGTTGCCCGCCGAGGGCGGCGGTCAGTGTGGCCGAGGTGTAGCCCTCGACCAGGGAGCACTCGGGCGGGAGGTCCCCGGTGATCGAGCGCTCCACCGTCACCGCGTCGGCCACAGTGGACAGGTCCGAGAGGGCGTGGGCGTAGTTGCCGTCGCGGGACCAGTCCACCAGCAGGCGGGTGAGCGGGACGCGGTCGGCGGCGTCGACGGCGGCGGCTAGGACGGGGTCGGTGGGGAACTGCACGCTAGACCTCCAGCAGCGTCAGCGCGGTCGCCCGGGTTCCGGGGACCGGGTAGGCGGTGGTGAGTGCGTCCACGGCGACGACGGCCGCGCCGCCACCGGGCGACCACGGCGAGGCGGTGGCGGCGGCTTCGAGCTGCCACGCGGCTGTAGTGAGGGTGGTGGCGGTGCTGGCGGGGACAGTCAGGGCGAGGCGGGCAAAAGCGGCCGTGGCTCCCGGGACCAGTGGCAGCGTGAGCCGCGTGCCACCGGCCCCGGGCGTGATCGGGTCCGACTGGACCGTGGTGAGTAGCGCGTCCGTCCGGTCGTAGAGCGACACGGAAAGCCGTACCGGCACCGTGGCGGTCACCCACGCCGACGCGGTGACCGTTTCCCCGGGCAGCACCGGCACGGGGTCGACGTGCGCGAGCTGGCCGCCTGCGGCTGGGACCGCCCAGGACAGACCGCCCGCGATCGGCAGCGTTGACACGGGCACGGCCGCGCTCCATGCCAGCGTTCCGGCGGTGGCGGTGAACCCGGTGGTGGTGCGCTCTGGTGAGCCGGTCGCGGCGACCGCGAGCGTCAACCTGTTGGCGCGCTGCGGGTCCAGCAGCCATAGCGGCCCCGGCACGATGCCTAGGTGCAGGGCGTCGAGGAAGGCGTGCACGGTCGGGTCCAGGTACGGCCAGGACAACGCCCACGTGCGTCTCACCGCCAGTCGGTCGATCGTGACCCGGCCCGTGAGCGAGCGGTGCACCGCCCCGAGCCGGACAGCGGTGGCGTCCGGCCCGGTGCCCAGCGAGGGAGACGGCAAGGCCCGCAGCGCACCGACCGGCCCGAGATGGAACACATCCACGGCGATCACCACCGAGAGTTCAGCGTCGGGCGTTGCGGGCGTTGACGTCGTTGACCAGCCGTGCGACACCGTTGCCGTCGACCCGCAGCCGCGCCCCGTCGAACGCGGCCAACACCCCGGCAGTGACCGCCGCCGCCATCGCCGACGCATCGACGGTCGGCGAGGCGATGCGGCTTGGTGTTCCGGCCAGGCCGCCGTGCCGGGCGGACAGGGTGGCGTTGGCGGTGAGGTCGAGAGGGAGGGTGTTGGTGAGGTCGGTCAGGTAGTCGCGGACGTCGGGTGTGCCGTCCTCCAGACCGGACAGAAGACCGCGCATGATCAACCGGCCGTTGTCGGCCAGCAGCACCCGGTCTCGTGCGGGCGGGCCTTTCCAGTCCGGCAACAGATCGGTCAACGACTTGAGCTTGTCCTTGATCCACTGCCAGGCGGCCTCGATGCCGCGGATCAGGCCGCGGATGATGTTCTTCCCGGCCTCCACGAGCAGCCCGCCGAGGTCGCCGAGCGCGCCGAGGATGCGGCCCGGCAGGTCCACGAAGAACCGCACCAGCCCGTCAAGGGCGCCGGAGACCGCGCCGCGGATCATGTCCCAGATCCCGCCGAAGATGTTCCGCAAGCCCTTCCATGCGCGGTCCCAGTTGCCGGTGACCAGGCCCATCACGGTGTCGATGACGCCTTGGACGTAGCGCATGGCCCCGGCGATGATCGACCCGATGGCCTCGAACACCCGGGTCACGACGCCGAGCAGCGTCTCCAGAATCGGCATCAGGACACGCGCGAGGATGTCCACCAGCGGTGCGACGGCGGTGGCGAGGGTGGCGAACAGGTTCGCGCCCTGCACCAGGATCGGCAGCAGCGCGCTGATCAGGTCCGTCAGCGGGGGGATCAGTTCGCCGACCAGCGACAGCAGCGGCGGCAGCAGCGGCAGCGCGGCGTTGACCACGGTGAAGAACGCCTCGGCCAACGGCGGCAGCAACGGCGCGAGCGCCGACACGGCCTGCACCAGCAGGCCGCCCACGGTCTCGGCGACCTGCACCAGTGTGGGCATCGCGGTCGCGAGCGCGCCGGAGACGATCTGCGCCAACTGCTCGATCACGCCGACGATCAGCGGCAGCACTGGCTGCACGGCCCGCAGTCCGGCGAGCAGCACCGTGCCGAACACCTGCGCGAGCTGCGCGAGCACCGGCAGCACCGCCGCCAGGGCTTGCAGGAACGCGCCGCCGACCGCCGAGATGATCGGCGTGAGCGCGGTGAGGAACTGCGCGAGCATCGGCGCGAGCTGCCGCAGCGATGTCGCGAGCAGACCACCGAGCTGGTTGATCAAAGGAGTGAGCGCCTGGGCCAGGCCGAGGACCGCCGGGGCCAGGCTCGTGATCGCGTCGCCCACGGCGTCACCGAGCAGCGACGCCACAGTGGACAGTGCCGGGGCCAGCGCGGCGACCACGGGCGCGAGGGCTTGGGCGGCGGGGACGAGCATGTCCGCCAGCGCGAGCGCCACGGCCCCGAGCACCGGGGCCAACGCGGCGATGATCTGGCCGAGTGGGGCGATTGAGGGGGCGAGGCGGGAGAACGCGGTGCCGAGCTGCGGGCCGAGCGCCGCGATCGCCGGAGCCAGGTCGGAGACCACGGTCTGGCCCAGCGCGGTGAACACCGGCCCCAGCCCGGCCGCGACGGCGGCGATCCCGCCGAACACCTGCGACAGCGCGGTCTGCCCCTCGGCGCTACGGAGGACGCCAGCAGCGACCCGGTGACCGTCGACAGGGTCGTGAGCAGGCTCGCGCCCTCGGTGTTCGCGGCGCGGAAGACCGCGCCGACGATGCCGAGCAGGTTGGACAGGATCTCGGCGAGCTGCCCGAGCGCGGACAGACCCTCGCTGATCCAGGTCTTGAGCTGACCGGATTGCCGGGCCTGCGCGATGAACAGCGCGAACCTCTCGGCCCCTTCGGTGAGCCCGGACGCGAGGCCGGGCAGGAACTCCGAGCCCACGGCCGCGATGTCGCGCAGGGCCGCTAGTAGGGGTGCCAGCGCGCCGGCCAACCGTCGTGACGCCGCCCCGGTGTTGGCGAAGATCGCCTGGACGTCGGCGACCGTGCGGGCCTGGGACAGGAACCCGCCGACCGAGACCGCGGCGAGGTTCCCGGCCGAGGCGATCTCGCCCATCCCCGTGCGCAGCACCGGCAGGTACCGCTCGCCCAGGCTGGTGACCTGGGTAGCGAGCCCAGTGAACAGCCGCTGCTGCACGTCGAGCTTCAAGGCCGCGAACTCCGGCCGCAGCCCCCGCACCGCGAGCGCGGTCGCGGCCATCGCGGGCGGCATCTTCGCGACAGCTTCGGCGAACTTCACCGGGTCGGACTCGGATAGCGCGTCGGTGAAGCCCTCGACGCCGAGCTTCAACGTCTGCATCACCGCGACGGCCGCGAGCCCGGCCGCGGGGAGCAGTAGAAGCGACTGCGCCGACGTGGCGACCGCGCCACCGAGCCCGGACACCACGCCCATCGCGCCGGACACGGCTGCGGCCATCGCCGCGTACCGCAGAGTGGCCGCGCCGACGACCGCGGTCGACCGGACCATCGAGCCGGTGGTGGAGTTCGCCGCGCGGGTCAGCGCCAGCAGGCCCAGCGTCGCGCCACCGACCGAGCGGTGCACGACCGCGCGGATCGTGATGTCGCCCCCGGACAGGCGCCGCAGGAGCGCCTGAAACTGGGTTTCGGCGGGGAGCGCGTCCAGCTCGGCCAGCAGGCGGATCGCCGACTCGTCACCCTCGCGTGCAGCGGCGCGGAGCTGTTCGCGCAGCAGAGCGGTCTGCACCTGCGCGGTGAGGCTGATCGACGGCGCACCGGCCTGCTCGATGCGGATCTGCTCCCGCAGGTGACGGCCGAGCCCTTGCAGGCTGGGCATGACCTTGAGGTAGGCGTGACCGACTGTCGCCACGGGGCATCACGCCCCCGGCGATTCAGCTATCCACAGGCAGTCGAGTTGTCCACAATTCCCCGACCAATTTCGAGGGTGACTGGTCAGCTGGTCGTCTTGGCGTGGTGAGTTGATCTTTGGGCTCGCCGGGTGGATCATGGTGTGGTGCCCGACGAATCGCAGCCCTCGTATGAGGAGT
>NZ_JBOHGC010000172.1:0-50093 GCF_050699995.1 Actinokineospora sp.
CCGACTCGCTGATCCCGGCGAGCGCGCGGTGCACCCCAGCCAGTTGATCACGACTGCGGCGGTAATCGGCGAGCAGGTCTTCGACCTGGGCTCGGTGGTCGGCCACCTAAGCCACCTCCGCGGGTAGTCGTCACATTCGCCCATTGGACGACCGGGCGGCGAGCCCGGTTCCGTCCGTTCGGGTGAAACTCGGCACGGCCACCCGATCGGGGTGCTCGCGCGCCAGGGACCATCCTGCCAAGAGCCGAGTCGCATCGGACCGGTCCCGCCACCGCCTAACGAGTGAAGCACCGCGAGGAAGCGCACCCCTTCAGCGCAGCGCTTTGCGCACCAGCGCCCGCTGTGGGCCCCGCCGTTCGACGAGGCCGAAACCCGCGTTGAGGAACAGCCTCAGCGTGCCGTGGTAGAGGTCTAGCGCAGGGCGCGCACGACCCGCGACGGGCTCGGCCTGCCCAGCCGCTCGGCCATCCACGCGCTGGTGTCGGCGAGTTTGTCCAGGTCCACCCCGGTTTCGACGCCGAGGCCGTCGAGCATCCACACAAGGTCCTCGGTGGCGAGGTTGCCGGTCGCGGACTCGGCGTATGGGCAGCCGCCGAGGCCGCCCGCGGACGAGTCGACGGTGGTGACCCCGAGGCGCAGCGCTGCCAGGGTGTTGGACAGCGCCTGGCCGTAGGTGTCGTGGAAGTGCACGGCGACCGCCTCGACCGGGACACCGTCGAGCGCGACGGCCGCGATCACCGCCTCGACCTGGCCCGGCGTCGCGACACCGATGGTGTCGCCGAGGGAGAGCTG
This sequence comes from Actinokineospora sp., assembly GCF_050699995.1. Lineage (GTDB taxonomy): Bacteria > Actinomycetota > Actinomycetes > Mycobacteriales > Pseudonocardiaceae > Actinokineospora. The sequence goes on from NZ_JBOHGC010000172.1 coordinate 793, forward strand.
CGAGCAGCCCATGTCCATCAGCCGCTTGCCGACCGCGGCCACCTGCTTGGGCTCGACCGAGCCCTCCCACGGGTCGCCGAAGCACATCGAGACGTACGCGCGCACGTCCAGGCCCTCGGCGCGGGCGCGGGTGACGACCGGGTCGAACATCGAGAACTGCTCGTCGAGCGAGCGGTTGAGGTTCTTGTTGGCGAAGGTCTCCGTGGCGCTGCCGAAGATCGCGATGTCCCGCACACCCGCCGCCAGGGCGCGGTCGAGGCCGCGCTCGTTGGGCACCAGCACCGGGTAGCGGATGCCGTCGACCCGGGTCAGCGCGGCGAGCAGGTCCTCGGCGTCGGCCAGCTGCGGCACCCACTTGGGGTGCACGAAGCTGGTCGCCTCCAGGATCGACAGCCCGGCGGCGGCGAGCCGGTCGAGGAACTCGAGCTTGACGTCGACCGGGACGACCGCCTTCTCGTTCTGCAGGCCGTCGCGGGCGCCGACCTCCCAGATGGTCACCCGGTCCGGGAGGCCGTCAGCGGGGACGACGGTCGGCAGGCCGACTTCGCGCGCGCCCATTACCGGCGTCCGGGGGCGTCCCCCGCGTCGGGGAACTGCTGGGTGGCCGGGAAGCCGGGTGCCCCTGGGCTGTGGAAGTCGTCGTTCGGGTTGTCGTTGACCTCGCGGTAGAGCAGGGTCTGCACCTTCTCGACGTTCGGGATGTCGTCGAAGGTCAGCGGGTCCTGCGCGGAGGACTCCATGATCAGGGTGCCGCAGCCGACGATCCGGTCGATCAGGCCGTGCTCGAAGCGCACGCTGCTGATCCGCGAGAGCGGGATGTCGATGCCGGTGCGGTTGACCACGCCGACGCGGTACATGACGCGGTCGGTGGTGACCACGAAGTGCGTCGTGCGCCAGCGGATGAACGGCGCGATGAACAGCCACGCGATCAGCAGGACCGCGACCCCGGCGATGATGATCTGCGCGATCATCGCCCACGACAGGTCCTGGACCAGGATGGCGCCCCAGATCGCGAGGCCGAGCACGACCACGAGGACCAAGTAGGGAAGCAACAGCATCTTCCAGTGCGGGTGCTTGTGCAGCACGACGCGCTCGCCGTCGCTGAGCAGGTCGTCCGGATATGCCACGGTTTCCTCCCGATCACCACTGATGACGCGGCTACCGTACCGGCGCGAGGCGCTCAGGCGCGCGGAACGCACCAAACTGTCATCATGCGCCGCGAAGGTGCACGACGTCGCCTGCCGAGACCGTCTTCGCCGTGCCCGCCGCGTCCACCACGAGCCTGCCGTCGGTGTCGATGTCGATGGCGATGCCCTGCAGGTCGTGGCCCTCGGGCATCTCGACGCGCACCCGCTGCCCGAGCGTCGAGCAGTGGCTGCGGTACTCGGCGAGCAACCCGGCGGCGGCGAGGTCGCCCTGGGCGCCGCGCCAGGCGCGTTCGGCCTCGTCGAAGGCCCGCAGCAGGGCGATGGCGACCTCGGCGCGGTCGGCCGACCCGCCTTCCTCGGCGAGGGACGTCGCGGGCAGCCCGCCGGGGCCGGGCGGCACGTCGGTGCCCAGCGGGCCGACGTTGAGCCCGATGCCGAGGACCACGGCGGTGTTCTGCCCGCCGTCGACCTCGGCCAGCACACCCGCGCACTTGCGCATGGAAGCGCCCGCGAGCAGGTCGTTCGGCCATTTCAGGGCCGCCGCGACCCCCGCGTGCCGGGCGGCGCGCACCAGCGCGATCCCCGCCACCAGGGCCAGCGAGCCATAGCGGGCAGGGGGCACGCCGTCGGGGCGCAGGAGCACGCTGAGGTAGAGGCCGGAGTCCGGCGGCGACACCCACTCGCGGCTGCGCCGACCGCGCCCGGCGGTCTGCGACTCGGCGATGAGGACCGTGCGGTCGGCCGCGTCGGCGGAGGCCAGCAGGTCGGCGTTGGTCGACCCGGTCGTGTCCACCACGTCGAGTGCCGCGTACTCGCCCGCGGGCGCGAGGAGAGCCGCGCGCAGGGCTTCCGCATCGAGAGCTGCCATGCCGATCAGCGTAGATCCGTTCCCCAGGTCCGGCCTCACGGACGCGGGGTCACACGACCCGAACGGCGTGATGTCGAATACGCCAAGCCCCGACTGCGTGCTCCGGATCGCTAGGCTGCCGCTTCATGAGCAGCGCGACCGAGCCGATCGGAAAAGCCCCGGTGGACGAGCCCGATATCCACACCACGGCGGGCAAGCTCGCGGACCTCTATCGCCGCAATGACGAAGCGGTGCACGCGGGGTCGGCGCGGGCAGTGGAGAAGCAGCACGCCAAGGGCAAGATGACCGCCCGCGAGCGCATCGACATGCTGCTCGACGCCGGGTCGTTCATCGAGCTCGACGAGCTGGCGCGGCACCGGTCGACGAACTTCGGCCTGGAGAAGAACCGCCCCTACGGCGACGGCGTGGTTACCGGCTACGGCACGGTCGACGGCCGCCCGGTGTGCGTGTTCTCCCAGGACGTGACCGTCTTCGGCGGCTCGCTCGGCCAGGTGTACGGCGAGAAGATCGTCAAGGTCATGGACCTGGCGATCAAGACCGGCCGCCCGATCATCGGCATCAACGAGGGCGGTGGCGCGCGCATCCAGGAGGGTGTCGTCTCGCTCGGCCTCTATGGCGAGATCTTCACCCGCAACGTGCGCGCGTCCGGCGTGGTCCCGCAGATCTCGCTGATCATGGGCGCGAACGCGGGCGGGCACGTGTACTCGCCGGCGCTGACCGACTTCATCGTGATGGTCGACCAGACCTCGCAGATGTTCATCACCGGCCCGGACGTGGTCAAGACCGTCACCGGTGAGGAAGTGACCCTCGAGGAGCTCGGCGGCGCGCGCACGCACAACACCAAGTCCGGTGTCGCGCACTACATGGGCGCCGACGAGGAGGACGCGATCTCCTACGTCAAGGAGCTGCTGTCCTTCCTGCCGTCGAACAACCTGTCCGAGGCGCCGCTGTTCCCCGGGTTCGCCGAGGACGGCTCGGTCAACGACAACCTGACCGACACCGACCGCGAGCTCGAGACGCTGATCCCGGACTCCGCGAACCAGCCGTACGACATGCACGAGGTGATCACCCGGGTCGTCGACGACGGCGAGTTCCTGGAGGTCCACCCGCTGTTCGCGCCGAACATCCTGGTCGGCTTCGGCCGGGTCGAGGGGCAGAGCGTCGGCATCGTGGCCAACCAGCCCACCCAGTTCGCCGGCTGCCTGGACATCGACGCGTCGGAGAAGGCCGCCCGCTTCGTGCGCACCTGCGACGCCTTCAACATCCCGGTGCTGACCTTCGTCGACGTGCCGGGCTTCCTGCCGGGCACCGACCAGGAGTGGACCGGCATCATCCGCCGCGGCGCGAAGCTGATCTACGCCTACGCCGAGGCCACGGTCCCGAAGATCACGGTGATCACCCGCAAGGCCTACGGCGGCGCGTACGACGTCATGGGCTCCAAGCACCTCGGCGCCGACATGAACCTGGCGTGGCCGACCGCCCAGATCGCGGTCATGGGCGCCTCCGGCGCGTCGAACATCCTGCACCGCAAGACCCTCAAGAATGCTCTGGATGCGGGCGAGGACGTCGACGCCCTGCGCGCGAAGCTGGACCGCGAGTACGAGGACACCCTGCTCAACCCGTATGTGGCGGCTGAGCGCGGCTATGTGGACTCGGTCATCCCGCCGTCGTACACCCGCGGCTACGTCGCCCGGTCGTTGCGCATGCTGCGCGACAAGCGGGAGACTTTGCCTCCCAAGAAGCACGGCAACATCCCGCTGTAGAGCCAGTGACACAGGAGCAGCCCGTGAGCGACCAACCTCTGCTGCGCGTCGTGCGCGGCACCCCGGACGACGTCGAGCTGGCCGCCCTGACGGCGGTGGTCGCGGTCGCGGCCACCGCTTCGGCGGACGAGGAGACCCAGGCGTCATCGGCGTGGTCGGCGCGGACGACGCTGGTCCGGCGGCAGCTCGACCACGGCCCCGGCGCCTGGCGGGCCTCGGGCCTGCCGCGCTGAGTCGGTGCAATCGGGCGGCACTGCGGGAGCGACCATGGTGAGCACTGAGCGGCGGTCGTGGGCTGCCCTCATGGCGCTTTGTGCCTGCTTCTTCATGGTGATGCTGGATTCCACGATCGTCACCGTGGCCATCCCGGCCATCCTCACCGGTCTCGACGCCAGCCTCAACGAGGTCATCTGGGTCAACAGCGTCTACCTGCTGGCCAACACCGTCCCCCTGCTGCTCACCGGCCGCCTGGGCGACCGGTACGGGCCCAAGCGGGTCCTCCTCGTCGGGCTGGTCATCTTCCTGGGCGCCTCCCTCTGGTGTGGACTCGCCACCTCAGCGGGGTCGCTGATCGCGGCCCGTGCGGTGCAAGGGCTCGGGGCGGCGGCGATGACGCCGCAGACGCTGACGTTCATCACGCGGCTGTTCCCCCCGGAAAAGCGGGGAACGCCGATCGCGGTGTGGGGTGCCGTGGCCGGGGTCGCGACGATCACCGGGCCGGTGGTCGGCGGCCTGCTTGTCGAGCAGTTCGGCTGGCAGTGGATCTTCCTGCTGAACCTGCCCATCGGCGCCGTGGGCCTGCTCATCGCCCTGGTGTTCCTTCCCGACTGGCTGCCGAACGGGCGGATCCGGTTCGACACCCTGGGCGCAATGCTTGCCTCCACCGGCCTCGGGGCGCTGGTGTTCGGCCTGCAGAACGGCCAGCACTACCACTGGGGCACGGTCGTCGGGCCGCTCGGCGTGCCGCACGTGATCGGGATCGGGCTGCTCCTGCTCGGCGGCTTCATCATCTGGCAGCGGCGGATGACCGACGAGCCGCTGGTGCCGCTCGGGTTGTTCGCCAACCCGACCTTCGCCTTCGCCAACCTCACCCACGGCGCGCTCGGGTTCGCCGTCACCGGGATGTTCCTGCCGCTGGTGATCTACGTGCAGTCCGTGCTCGGCCTCGGGCCGGTCGAGTCGAGCCTGCTGTGCGCGCCGATGGCCGTCGCGGCGGGTGCGGCGGCGATCGTGGCGGGCCGGGTCGGCGGGAAACACCTGATCATGAGCGGGTTGGGCGCGCTCGCGGGCGGGACGGTGCTGATCGCGGCGCTGGCCGAGCCGGACACCCCGCCGATGCTGCTGGTGCCGGGCCTGGTCATCGCGGGCGTCGGAATCGGGCTGGTGTACGCGCCGCTGACCGCCGCGGCCACCTTTGGGCTGCCCGGGCACCTGGTCGGCGCGGCTTCCGGGGTGTTCAACACCTCCCGGCAGGTCGGCGGGGTGCTGGGCAGCGCGACAACCGGGCTGCTGCTGCAGGTCGGGCTCAGCGTGTCCGTGCCGGAGGCGGCCCGGCAGACCGCCAAGTCCCTGCCGCCGCGCTACGTCGAGGAGTTCGTCCGGCGGGTCAGCGACGCGGCCAACACGGCCAGCCAGTTCCGTGAGACCGGCCCGCAGGTGCCCGCCGACTGGTCCCCGTCGATCGCCGAGCGGGTGCGTGACCTCGCGACGGACGCCTACGCCCTCGGGTTCACCAACGCGGCAAAGGCGACGCTGGTGCTGCCGGTCGTCGTGCTGGTCCTCGGCATCCTCTGCGCCGCGGGCATCCAGCCGCCAAGTGGTAACGCGAAGGACGTGGACTATCGCCCGGAAGGCGCGACTCCGTAGCGTCGACCCATGACGATCAGGCGATCCCTGCTCACCGTCGCGTTCGCCGTCGGCGCCGCTCTCGTCCCGCTCAGCCCGGCCGCGGCCGAGCCGCTGGAGAGCACGCCGATCTACTCCTACGCCGACGCCGTCCGCGAGACGGTCTGGGTCGACACCGGCCTGACCTCGCCGCAGGGCGCGCGGGTGCGGGTCGCCGCCGACATCATCCGGCCCCGCGAAGCGCAGACGGCGGGCGGCAAAGTGCCGGTGATCATGGACGCCAGCCCGTACTACACCTCGCTCGGCCGCGGCAACGAGAGCCAGAAGAAGACGTACGACTCGGCGGGCCGCCCGATCCAGTTCCCGTTGTTCTATGACAACTACTTCGTCCCCCGCGGCTACGCGGTCGTGCTGGTCGACCTGTCCGGCACCGCGCGCTCCACCGGCTGTGTCGACGTCGGCGGCCGCTCGGAGGTCGCCTCCGGCAAGGCCGTGGTCGACTGGCTCAACGGCCGCGCCACCGGCTACACCTCCGCCACCGGCGCCACCCAGGCGAGCGCGTCGTGGTCGAGCGGCGCGGTCGGCATGATCGGCAAGTCGTGGGACGGCACGATCGCCAACGGCGTCGCGGCGACGGGTGTCGACGGGCTCAAGACCATCGTGCCCATCGGCGCCATCAGCTCCTGGTACGACTACTACCGCGCGCACGGCGCCACCCTGACCATGGGCACACCCTCCGCACTCGCCTCGCGCGTGGAGAACTCGGCGGCGGCGAACAACTGCGCCACCGTCAAGTCCACTTTGGCCAGGGGGTCGCCGTCGAGTGGGGATATGACGGCGATGTGGCGCGAGCGCGACTACGTGCCGAACGCCGCGGGCGTCAAGGCAAGCGTGTTCGTCGTGCACGGCGTCAACGACCTCAACGTGAAGTCGATCAACTTCGGCCAGTGGTGGAACGCCCTGCCCGCCACCGTCGAACGCAAGATCTGGCTGACCCAGGCAGGCCACGTCGACCCGTTCGACTTCCGCCGCGCGGTGTGGGTCGACACGCTGCACCGCTGGTTCGACCACTACCTGATGGGCATCGACAACGGCGTCCAGAACGAGCCGCGCTCCACCGTCGAGCACCAGCCGGACGTGTGGAAGGACGACCCGGGCTGGCCGGTCGTCACCACCCCGAAGCACCTCTTCGCGCACGCGTCGAGCACCGCCGGGGTCGGGGTGCTGAACTCCGCGCCACCGCCGCCCACCGAGATCCCGGTGTGGGCGCGGTTCACCGACAACCGCGGCAGCGAGTACACGTGGGTCACCAACCCGACGTCGACCTCCTCGGCCCGGCTGATCTACAGCTCACCCGCGCTCACCGCCGACAACCGGATCTCGGGGACACCGCGCATCACGATCACCGCGACCTCGTCGTCGAGTGCCGCCCGGCTGACCGCCGTCCTGGTCGACCTCGGCCCGTCGACGATCCGCAACTACCGCGGCCCCGGCGAGGGCATCACGACGCTGTCCACCCGATCGTGTTGGGGCGAGAGCGCGACCGGCGACAGCGCCTGCTTCCTCGACACCGCCACGAACAAGACCAGCACCAGCGCCGACATCATCAGCCGCGGCTGGGCCGACCTCGGCCACCACGCCTCGCTCGACTCGCGCAAGACGCTCTCCCCCGACACCCCGTACAAGATCACTTTCAACCTGGCGAGCACCGACCAGGTCATCCCCGCGGGCCACCGGCTCGCGCTGGTGATCGGCAGCACCGACAGCTCCCACATCGGCTCGGCGGGCTACTACCCGAAGATCGCCGTCGACCTCACCAAGACGGTCCTGCGGATTCCGATGACCGGGTCCTTCTAGGCTTAGCCGCATGCGCTTCGTTCTCGCCTCACAGTCCCCCGCCCGCCTCGGCATGCTCCGCGATGCCGGGATCGAGCCGGTGGTCCGGGTGTCGGGTGTGGACGAGGAGGCTATCGAGGCGTCACTGCCCGATGCGAAGCCCGACACCGTCGTCGTCGCGCTCGCCGAGGCCAAGGCGCGGGCGGTGCTGGCCGACGTCGTGGCCGAGCACCCGGACGCGCTGATCGTGGGCTGCGACTCGATGCTGCACTTCGACGGGCAGCTGATGGGCAAGCCGGCGACCGTCGACATCGCGCGCGAGCGGTGGGGCCGGATGGCGGGCAACACCGGCGACCTGATGACCGGACACGCGGTCCTGCGGGTCGAGGGCGGCGAGGTCACCGCGACCGCGACCGGCACCGAGAGCACGGTCGTCCGCTTCGGCAAGCCGACCGAGCGCGAACTGGAGGCCTACCTCGCCTCCGGTGAGCCGCTGCGGGTCGCGGGCGCGTTCACCCTCGACGGCCGCGGCGGCTGGTTCGTCGACGGCATCGACGGCGACTCGTCCGGGGTGATCGGGATCAGCCTGCCGCTGATGCGCAGGCTGCTCAACGAGGTCGGCCTCAGTGTCGTCGACTTCTGGGGAACTCCCACGGACTGAGAGTCGACCCGATCGCACTCCGATCGGGAAGAAGGTCACCGCGATCGCGGTTGGACCGACCGTGATGGGGACGAACCGTGGAGTCGCGCTGACCGTGCGCCTGCTCGATCTGTGCCTGCCGGCCGGATCGCTGTGTACGCGCTGATCTGGCCGCACCCACACCTTTCCCCGCTCTTCCCTGGACTTTCCGCATGTGCACGCCCAAGTCCCGGAGTTCACGCAACTGCGGCGCGCGCACTGCCGCCCGCCTCGGCGGCAAGACGCTAGCTCGCCACCCGCGACCACGGCGACTGGCTGACCGTCCTCAATGGACTGGTCCCGAGCAACCTGTTCTCCGCCTTCACCGAGGGCGAGGTGCTGCAGGTCGTGTTCGTCGCGGCCCTGGTCGGCATCGCCGCGTACAGCCTGGGCGAGCGCGCGGCGCCGTTCGTGGAGTTCGACAAAGCGATCCCTGTCCCGCCTCCCCGGAACTTTTGAGCCTGGTCACCGGTGGAGCGAACGTCCGGGAAGTTGGTAACCGTGGACGCCGCCCCGGGTTGCCGGGGCGGCGTTTACGGGCAGTCCCGCAGTTGCGCGGCGGGGAAGGTGACTTGGGGGTAGCCGGGGAGTTGCTCGATGCGGGTGTAGGTGCGGGTGCAGCCGATCTCCTCGCCGCTGAGGGTGAAGACCTGGGCGTAGACCGGGCGCTTCGTGCACGAGTCCTGGTTGGGCGGGCAGTCGTACTGGGCGGCGATGACCTCGGGCGAGGAGTCGCTGACGACGTTGTTGAGGACCAGCAGGCCCGCCGACGAGAGGTACGGGCGCTCCTGGGCGCTCCACTTGTCCGAGCGGCCGACCACGACCTGACCCGTCGTCCCGTCCGGGCCCTCGCCGCGGATCAGGCACGCCGACGCGGACCCGGGCACGCACTGCAGCGAGGTCGCGGTGAGCGTCACACCCAGGTCGGTGACTGTCGTCTCGATCACCTGACTGGCTGACGGTCCGCCGATGCGCACGCGCCCAGAAGTGGCCCCGGCGTCGGCGATCAGCTCGACGAAAGTGCCCGCCACAGTGGTCGACGCGAGCACCTGACAGGGCTCGCGCAAGCACCCCGAGAGACCCACGCTGGGGGTCGTCGACGGGGTGGAAACGCTGGTCGACGCGGGCATCGCCACCCGCTGTGACCTGGCCTTGAGCACCGCGGCACCGATCAGGGACGCGGCGGTCACCAAGCCGCAGAGCAGCGCCGTCACCGCCACGGAGCGGGGCATCCGTCCGGCCATGGCGCTGTCACCTCCTGGGGTGCGGTGAGAACTGGGCACAGTATCCACACACATGTGGGGTTGCTCTCGGTTCACTAATGGCGTTGGGTCCGTAAACTCCCCCAAAGCCCGCGAACTAGGAGGAACGGCGTGCCCGAGTCGGCAAAGACGCTGAGCAAGGTTCTCATCGCCAATCGCGGCGAGATCGCTGTCCGCGTTATTCGTGCCTGCCAGGACGCCGGTCTGGCCAGTGTGGCCGTCTACGCCGACCCCGACCGGGACGCCCCGTTCGTGCGGCTGGCGGACGAGGCCTTCGCGCTGGGCGGCAACACCCCGGGCGAGAGCTACCTGTCCTTCGACAAGCTGCTCGACGTGGCCAAGCGCTCCGGCGCCGACTCCGTGCACCCCGGCTACGGCTTCCTTTCCGAGAACGCCGAGTTCGCCCAGGCGGTGCTCGACGCGGGGCTGATCTGGATCGGACCCACGCCGCAGGCCATCCGCGACCTCGGCGACAAGGTGACCGCGCGGCACATCGCGATGCGCGCGGGCGCGCCGCTGGTGCCCGGCACCAAGGAGCCGGTCGGCGGCGCCGAGGAGATCGTCGCGTTCGCCGAGGAGCACGGTCTCCCGGTCGCGATCAAGGCCGCGTTCGGCGGCGGCGGGCGTGGCCTGAAGGTGGCCCGCACGATCGAGGAGATCCCCGAGCTGTTCGACTCGGCGGTCCGCGAGGCCGTGACCGCGTTCGGCCGCGGCGAGTGCTTCGTCGAGCGCTACCTGGACAAGCCCCGCCACGTCGAGGCCCAGGTCCTCGCCGACCAGCACGGCAACGTCGTCGTCGTCGGCACCCGCGACTGCTCGCTGCAGCGCCGCCACCAGAAGCTGGTCGAGGAGGCCCCGGCCCCGTTCCTAACCGACAGCCAGCGCGCCGAGATCCACTCGTCGGCGAAGGCCATCTGCAAGGAAGCGGGCTACTCCGGCGCGGGCACGGTGGAGTACCTGGTCGGCACCGACGGCACCATCTCGTTCCTTGAGGTGAACACCCGCCTGCAGGTCGAGCACCCGGTCTCCGAGGAGACCGCGGGCGTCGACCTGGTCCGCGAGCAGTTCCGCATCGCCGCCGGTGAGAAGCTCCGCTTCACCGAGGACCCGGAACCCCGCGGCCACTCGATCGAGTTCCGCATCAACGGCGAGGACGCAGGCCGCGGATTCCTCCCCGCCCCCGGAACCGTCACCAAGTTCATCACCCCCGACGGCCCCGGCGTCCGCGTCGACGCGGGCGTGGAGAGCGGCACCGTCATCGGCGGCCAGTTCGACTCGCTGCTGGCGAAGATCATCGTCACCGGCGAGAACCGCGACGAGGCCATCGCCCGCTCCCGCCGCGCCCTGGACGAGCTGGTGGTCGAGGGCATGGCCACCGTGACCCCGTTCCACCGCGCGATCGTGCGTGACCCGGCGTTCATCGGCGATGGCAAGACTTTCTTCGTGCACACCCGGTGGATCGAAACCGAGTTCGACAACACCATCGAACCCTTCACCGGCGGCGCGGAAGCCGCGGAGGAAGAGCAGCCCCGCCAGAACGTCGTAGTCGAGGTCGGCGGCAGGCGCCTCGAGGTCTCCCTGCCCGGCGCCTTCTCCCTCGGCTCAGGCGGCGGCAGCGCGGCGGCGAAAGCCAAGCCCCGCAAGCGTTCCGGCGGCAAGGGCGGCACCGCGGCCTCCGGCGACTCGGTCACCGCGCCGATGCAGGGCACCATCGTGAAGATCGCCGTGGAAGACGGCCAGACCGTCGAAGCGGGCGAGCTTGTGCTGGTGCTTGAGGCGATGAAGATGGAGAACCCGGTCACCGCGCACAAGTCGGGCACCATCACCGGCCTGGGCATCGCGGTCGGCGAGACCGTCACCACCGGCACGGTCATCTGCGAAATCAAGGACTGACACCCAGTTCGAACGAGCCACGAAATTGGGGACCTGCCACTCGGCAGGTCCCCGATTTCGTTCACAGGAACGCGCGGAAGCGACAACTGAGAGAGACCTCAGCTCACAACCCGACAGTTTCCGTAGGATCGACACATGGCCCACGAACCGCAGCCCAACATGCGCATCGGCGATGCCGAGCGCGAGGACGGCCTGCGCGCTCTGGGTGAGCACATGGCCGCGGGCAGGCTGTCCGTCGACGAGTACGGCGACCGCAGCGCCAAGGTGGCGACCGCCCGAACCCGCGGCGAACTCCTGTCGCTCTTCACCGATCTCCCCGATCCCCGCCCACGTTTCCACGCTCCCCCACCGGCTTTCGCCGCTGCGCCACCCATGCCCTACCTCCCGCAACGCCCCCTGGGCCTGCGCCTGTCATCAGCCCTGGTCCCGATCGCGATGATCGTGGGCGTCGTCATGGCCTTCCGGTTCGGCTTCTTCCCCTTCATCGTGCTGCCCATCCTTGTCGCCGTCCTTGTCAACCGGTCCAACAACGACTGGCGCCGCAGGCATCTCGGTCGGGGCGGGCGCTGAGCGGCCCGGAGCTGCTGCTGCTCGACCTCGACGGGGTTCTGCGCGGCTTCGCCTCCTTCGACGACACCGAGTTCGGGCTCGCCACCGGGTCCGTCGCCGACACCGCGTTCGCCCCCAAGCTGTTGACTCCCGCTGTCACCGGCCTGGTCAGCCACGACCGGTGGCTCGCCACGGTCGCGCGTGAACTCACCGGCGGTGCCGTGTCCGCTTCGTCGGCCGCCGCCGCGGTGGCGGCCTGGTCGCGGCCCGGGTATGTGATCACGGCCGCGTTGGCGCTGGTCCGGGCGGCGCGGACACGGTGTCGGGTGGCGCTGCTGACGAACCTGGCCGCCCTGGACCTGCTCGACGCCACCGCCGGGGCGACGTTGTTCTGCGATGACAGCGAGCGCAATGTGGTGGCGGCACAGCAGCTCGGACTCGCCGCCGCCACGTTCCGGACACCGACGCGTTGCGCACAGCGCTGTCCGTGCATGGGTTGCTGGGCTGAACGGCTAGCGTGGCGCGCGTGGAAATGGTGGAGATCAACGCGGGCAAGTACTACCTGCGGGCCTTGCGCGCGGACGACCGGATCGATGACCGGCAGGCCATCATCGAGGGTTTCACCGACCCCGAGAGCAAGCGCTGGATGTCGCACATCGACATCTCCGACCTGGACCGGGCCGAGGCCTACATCGTCCGGCGCGCGCAGGGATGGGCCGAGGAGACACGGTTCTCCTGGGCCGTGGCCGAGCCGACGACCGGCGACCTGCTCGGTGAGGTGCTGCTCAAGAAGGTCGACTGGGACAACCACACCGCCGAAGCGGGCTGCTGGGCGCACCCGTCGGCGCGCGGCCGCGGCATGACCACCGAGGCGCTCGGCGCGGTCCTGCGCTTCGGCTTCGGCGCGCTGGGACTGCGTGAGGTCTTCTACAAACACCACCCCGAGAACGAGGCCTCGCGGCGGGTAGCGGAGAAGCTCGGCTTCACCGTGCTGACCGAGGACGCCGAAAACTCGGTCCTGGTGCTGCGTAACGCCTGAGCGCTCACCGACGGTACCTGGATCGGAACCCAACGGGGTTCCGGCGCGTCCACAACAGGGGTATCGAACAGTCGAATCCGAGTATCGACTCTCGATAAGGTGGACGCAGCACAGGTAGGGACCGGGGAGGCGGGTGTGAATTACGTGCCGGACAAGCACGGGCACAACCAGAAGGACCTGCTCGACGTCGAACCGAACGCCGTTCCCGCGTTGCGCGGCGCGTTCGTCTCGGCGCTGGAGCAGGTCGACCGTCAACTCGAACTGGCGGCCACCGAGGTCAGGGTCGCCGCGTGGGCGAACGACCCGGTCAGCCAGGACGCCACCGGGGGGATCAACGCGCTGTCGGTCGACACCGAGACGGCCGCGCTGGAACAGCTGCGGTCGTTCCGCACCCAGCTGGGGACGGCGGTCGACACGCTCGACAAGATCGCCGAGCAGTACCGGCTGCTGGAGGACGACAACAAGGCGAACGTCAGTCACACCGGCCAGGGCTGAGGGGGACGACATGACCGAGCAGACCAAGCGCTGGCGCGGTTTCACGCACGAAGAGCTCTACCGCCTGCTGCACGAGGGCCCAGGCGCACAGGCGTCCGCCGACCCTGGACGTCGCTGGGCCGAGCTGGCGAGCACCCTGTCCGACGTCGGCCAGGACCTCGCCACCGCACTCGACAGCTCCGGCGCGACCTGGACGGGCCGAGCCGCGGGCCGGGCCTACGAGCGGCTCGCCCCACTGGCCGCCTGGGCGACCGCGGCCGGGGAGTCGGCGGCCGAGATGCGCACGGCGGTGGAGAACCAAGGCGACTACGTGGCCAAGGCGCGGGCCGACATGCCCGCGCCCGAGAACGTCCCCCAGCAGCAGCCGGACCCCACGATCGCACCCGCGATCCAGGTTGTCGGCGCCCAGACCGACCCGGAGCCCATCGAGGCCGCACGGTCGAGCGGCGAGCAGCGAGCGTTCGAGGTGATGGCCGCCTACGAGGAGGTCACCACCGCGAATCTGACCGCGTTGTCGGCGTTCGAGCAGCCCGCGGAACTGCTTGAGAGCGGCCGGGAGCGGCACAGCAACCGCGGCCAGGGCATCGGCCTTTCCGCTGTCGTGTCGACGATCGCGTCGACAGTCGCGGCCGCGCTGCCCACGGTCGTCGACAAGCCGCACAAGCACCAGCCGCACCTGCGCGATTTCGCGGGCAACCAGGGGGTCGTGCTCTCGGGGGCGACCCTGGAGGCCGAGCCCGCCCGGCGAGCGATCACCCCCGGCATGTCGTCGGGTGTGGCGCCGGTCGAGGCGCACCCGGCGATCGGGGCGGCGCCGAGTCCCGCTCCGAAAGCCAGGGAGGGCCGTGCTTCTGGCCGGGCCACGCCCCTTGCCGCCCCCGCCGCTCCCGCGGTTCCGGCCGCGATCGGTGATCTTGCCGGTACGCCGGTCGCGCCGGTGGCGGGTGCGGGCGCGGCTGCGCCGGTGTCATCGGGCGGGATGGCGCCGACGACCGCGGACAAGCCGACCCTGCGGCGCTTCGGGACCGAGGCGCTCGGGTCCAGCCAGTGGTTCGCGGAGACGGAATCCGCGCCGAGCCGGGATGTCTCGGGGCGGCGGCGTGATCTTGGCTCGGTGGAACAGGTGACGGAATCGGTTGTGGTGGACGGGGAGGATCATCACCTGCCGCCCAACGTGATCGGCGGCTGATCCCGCTCGCGCGCCGGTTTGGGTGGTCCGCCACTCAAACCGGCTAGACCACCGGCTCCACCAGGTGCGGCCGGGCTTCCGGGGCCGCCGAACGGGTCGCGTCGGCGGCCTGGTCGTCAGGTTGGGTTTGGGAGTCGCGTTCGGCTTCCACGCGGGACAGGTAGACGTCCACCTCTCGGGTCACGTCCTCCGGTGTCCAGGCCAGGGTTTCGCCCATCAGCTCCGCCACCTGCCGGGCGCAGTCCACGCCCCGGTGCGGGTATTCGATCGAGATGCGGGTGCGCCGGGCCAGCACGTCCTCCACATGCAGCGCGCCCTCGTGGCTTGCCGCGTAGACGATCTCCACCTTCAGGTAGTCCGGGGCCGAGTCCAGGGGCTTGAGCAGGTCCGGCCTGCCCGCACCCAGGTTGAGGACCTCGTGCACCAGCGAGCCGTACCGGTCGAGCAGGTGGCGGACCCGGTAGGGGTGCAGCCCGTGGCGGGCGGCCAGCAGGTCGGCCTGGTTCACCAGTGCGTGGTAGCCGTCGGCGCCCAGCAGCGGGACGCGGTCGGTGATGGAGAGCTGGAGCCTGCCCGGCAGGTCCACCGAGGCCGCGTCGATCGCGTCCGCCGCCATCACCCGGTACGTCGTGTACTTGCCGCCCGCGATCGCGACCAGGCCCGGCGCCACGCGGGCGACGGCGTGTTCGCGGGAGAGCTTGGAGCTCTCCTCGCTCTCGCCCGCCAGCAGCGGGCGCAGACCGGCGTAGACGCCTTCGATGTCGGCGTGGGTGAGCGGTGTCGCGAGGACGGAGTTGACGTGGTCGAGGATGTAGTCGATGTCGCGCTTGGTGGCGGCCGGGTGGGCGAGGTCGAGGTTCCAGTCGGTGTCGGTGGTCCCGACGATCCAGTGGTTGCGCCACGGGATGACGAACAGGACCGACTTCTCCGTGCGCAGGATCAGCCCCGACTCGGAAACGATCCGGTCGCGCGGGACCACGATGTGCACGCCCTTGCTGGCCCGTACCCGGAAGCGGCCGCGGCTGCCCGAGATCCGCTGCAACTCATCCGTCCAGACGCCGGTGCAGTTGATCACCGCGTTGGCGCTGACATCCACCTCGCGCCCGTTCTCCACGTCTCGGACGCGGACGCCGCGGACCCGGTCGGCCTCGTGGAGGAAGTCGACGACCTGGGTCGACGTCCTGATCACGGCGCCGTAGTGGGCGGCGGTGCGCGCGACCGTCATGGTGTGGCGGGCGTCGTCGGCTTGGGCGTCGAAGTAGCGGATGCCGCCGATCAAGGCGTTGCGCTTGAGCGCGGGCACCATGCGCAGCGCGCCCGCGCGGGTCAGGTGCTTCTGGCCCGGCACCGAGCGGGCGCCGCCCATGGTGTCGTAGAGCAGCAAACCGGCTGCCGTGTACGGGCGTTCCCAGATCCGCCGGGTCAGCGGGTAGAGGAAGCTGACCGGCTTCACCAGGTGCGGCGCGATGAGCGTCAGCATCAGCTCGCGTTCCCGCAGGGCCTCACGGACCAGGCCGAACTCCAGCTGTTCGAGATAGCGCAGACCGCCGTGGAACAGCTTGCTCGACCGGCTCGACGTCCCGGACGCCAGATCTCGGGCCTCGACGAGCGCGACCGTGAGTCCCCTGGTCGCCGCGTCGAGCGCGGCCCCGGCGCCCACGACACCGCCGCCGATGATCACCACGTCGAACGGCTCCGAGCCCAGGCGCTCCCAGGCGCGCTCGCGGGCGGCGGCGTCGAGTCTGCCGCCGAACGGGTCCGAATCGGAACGAATTTCGGCCGTCCTTGGCTTGCGAGTCGCCACGGTCCGCCTCCCTGATCACGCGGGCAAACACGACCACGATCACGCTACCGCGTCCGGACCGCTGGGGCATTCGACTGATGGACAGCCCAGGGCGCGCACGGGTAGCGTCCGAACCCCTCAGGGTAGGCATCGCCGCCGCGCCCGTGCCAGGCAACTCGGCTGCCTGCCCTTCGCTACTAGGAGCGAGAGGGAGATCAGCCATGGACCTCAACTTCGGCGAGATAGTCCTTTGGGAATTGATGGGCACGGCGGCGCTGACACTGCTCGGCTGCGGTGTCGTCGCGAACGTGGTGCTCAAGAAGTCGCTCGGATTCGCGGGCGGCTGGCTATTGATCACGATTGGGTGGGGCTTCGCCGTGTTCGTAGGCGCGAGCATCGCCAACCCGACCGGCGCGCACATCAACCCGGCGGTCACGCTCGGGCTGGCCGCAGCGGACAAGCTCGAATGGGACAAAGTTCCCGCCTACCTGGTCGGCCAGTTCGTGGGCGCCTTCCTGGGCGCGGCGCTGGCCTGGGCGGCCTACAAACTGCAGTTCGACACCCACGACGAGCCCGCGAAGACCCGCGGGATCTTCGCCACCGGCCCGACGGTGCCGAACTACGCGTGGAACCTGGTCACGGAGATCATCGGCACGTTCGTGCTGGTCTTCTGGATCCTCACCAGCCCCACCGTGAGCACCGAGAACGGCGTGCCGCAGTTCGGCAATTCCGCGCTGGGCTACGCGGCCGTGGCGTTCGTCGTCATCGGCATCGGCGCCTCCCTCGGTGGCCCCACCGGCTACGCCATCAACCCGGCCCGCGACCTCGGCCCCCGCGTCGCGTACGCGATCCTGCCGATCAAGGACAAGGGCGCGGCGGACTGGAACTACTCGTGGGTCCCCGTCGTCGGCCCCCTCGTCGGCGCGGTGCTCGCCGGCCTGCTCTCGCAGATCCTGCCTTCCTGATCGACCAGCTACGAAGGGCGAATGACAGATGACCAAGTACGTGGCCGCGATCGACCAGGGCACCACGTCCACCCGCTGCATGATCTTCAGTCACGCGGGTGAGGTGGTCGCGGTCGACCAGCGCGAGCACAAGCAGATCTTCCCCAAGGCGGGCTGGGTGGAGCACGACCCGGCGGAGGTCTGGGAGAACACCCGGACGGTGGCGGCGGGCGCGCTCGCCAAGGCCGACCTGCACGCCCCCGACATCGCCGCGGTCGGCATCACCAACCAGCGCGAGACCGCCGTCGTGTGGGACCGCAACACCGGCGAGCCGGTGTACAACGCGATCGTGTGGCAGGACACCAGGACCGACCGGATCGCCACCGAACTGGGCAATCTCGGCGGCGGCCAGGAGCGCTACCGCGCGAAGACCGGGCTGCCGTTGGCGACGTACTTCTCCGGGCCCAAGATCCGCTGGATCCTCGACAACGTCGAAGGCGCGCGCGCCAAGGCGGAGGCAGGCGAGTTGATGTTCGGCAACATGGACACCTGGGTCCTGTGGAACATGACCGGCGGCGTCGACGGCGGGGTGCACGCCACCGACCCGACCAACGCGTCCCGAACGCTGCTGATGGACCTGTCGACGCTGTCGTGGGACGCCGATATCGCCTCGGAGATGGGCGTTCCGCTGTCGATGCTGCCGGAGATCCGGTCGTCGTCGGAGGAGTACGGCAAGGTCCGCGAACGCGGCGCGCTCGCGGGTGTCCCCATCGCCGGAATCCTCGGCGACCAGCAGGCGGCCACCTTCGGCCAGGCGTGCCTGTCGCCGGGCGAAGCCAAGAACACTTACGGCACGGGCAATTTCGTCCTCCTCAACACCGGCACCGACCAGGTGATGAGCGAGAACGGTTTGCTCACAACGGTTTGCTACCAGATCGGCACGCAGGCGCCGGTCTACGCGCTCGAAGGATCGATCGCGGTCACCGGGTCGCTGGTGCAGTGGATCAGGGACAACCTGGGCATGATCAGCTCCGCGGCGGAGATCGAGGAGCACGCGCGCACGGTCGAGGACAACGGCGGTTGCTATTTCGTGCCCGCGTTCTCCGGCCTGTTCGCCCCCTACTGGCGCTCCGACGCCCGCGGCGCGATCGTCGGCCTGACCCGGTTCGTCAACAAGGGCCACCTGGCGCGCGCGGTCCTGGAGGCCACCGCTTTCCAGACCCGCGAGGTCATCGACGCGATGAACGCCGACTCCGGTGTGCCGCTGACCGCGCTCAAGGTCGACGGCGGCATGGTCGGCAACGAACTGCTGATGCAGTTCCAGGCCGACATCCTCGGCGTCCCGGTGATCCGCCCGGTCGTCGCGGAAACCACGGCACTGGGCGCGGCGTACGCGGCCGGACTCGCGGTCGGGTTCTGGGAAAGCGAGGACGACATCCGCAAGAACTGGGCCAAGGACAAGGAATGGACCCCGGCGATGGCCGATGACGCCCGGGAGAAGACGTTCGGGCAGTGGAAGAAGGCGGTGACCCGCACCTTCGACTGGGTCGAGCAGGACGACTGAGTGGCTAGAATAGCCTGGGGGTGCGTCCGGGCGGACGCACCCCCGGTGCGCGTTCACGCCTGAGAACTGTCGCCCGATGTCAGTCGCGCGTCCTCGGTTTCGGCCGTCTTCCACCATGGCCGCACCAGCATCATTCCTGCTATGGCGCCACAAGCGTTGAGGATGACGTCGTCAGTCGCACTGACACGGCCCACATCAAGCACCCACTGAACGACCTCAATCGCCGCCGCGACGCCCAGGCTTACCAAGGTCATCCGACCTACTCGACGACACCACGGCCAGCGCAGCGCGGCCAACGCCCCCGCCGGAAGAAGCAACAGCGCGTTCCCTATCAGCTGCACCAATGTCGAGCCGCCCGCTGTCCCTCCACCGAACACCGAGCTGGCCGCCGCTCCCGGCATCAAACTGATCACGCCCCGCCCTCCGGGAACCGGCATGAACACCAGATAGAGCACCGGCAGCAGCGACAGCATGAACAACATTTCCAAGACTGACAGACGAACTGCGTCCTTTGCGGGCATACGCCTGCGACGCAACGTAACCAGGCCCCAGCAACCCATCAAGACAAATGGAACCAATACGACAAGGAGAAGCAGACCTTCACCGAAGGTCCTCCACAGCTGCTGCACGTCCTACCCCCGAATCAGACATACGAAACTTCGTCTGCCGGACCACACCCGAGTGTGGCCCGGCAGACGGAGTGGACCTGTCGCCTGAGCACTAGAAGGCAGGGACATCCCTGGTGTCATTGACAGGTCATATGACCACGCGTTCGTCTTAGCTGCGACCGTATCGGTCGTAGATGTCCGCCAAGAGGCGATCCAGCTCGGGAGGAAGTTGATTCGCTGCCTTGGCGTTGCCCTCGATACGCACGGGGGGAGCCGCGGCCGTGGCATCCACAACACGCTTTCGCTCAGCGTGCGGGTGCTTCCATTCCGGCCCACATCCGCGAGGACAGAAGTGCTCCATGTCGCGCATGGAGAAACCGCCCGAGCCATCCGGTACGGGCTGCGTCCACTTGATCACACCGCTGCCCGCGCATTGGGGACAGGCGTCGTCACTTGCGCTTGCGGATCTGTCCAATTCCTCCACAGGTTGGACAATACTCACCGTTGGTCCCAAGGCCAGATCCGTAACACCTGGGGCACTCCTCCATCTCGATCCTGGGGACCGCGAATCGTTGCCAGAACATGTCTTCTCCTTTGGGTTCGAGTGAGCTGGGTCGGCTCGGCAAGCCCGGACGTGGCGGGCGGTTTCCTCAAGCGCCGCGGCGAGGTCGTCGGCCTTCTCCGGTGTGGACCATTCGGTGATCAGGCCGGCGGCGTAGTCGTGCGTCCTCGGCACCAGGACGTTGGTCAAGACCTTCGCGAGGGCTGTCAGGTTCTTCGCGAGATCGACCTGGTCAACGGTCGCCGTCATCGGACCTGGTCCCTGACCTCAGGGTGATCCACGATCCAGTAGCACTGCAGCACCGCGAGTCGGGCGGCCTCCGCCAACTCGCCCACAAGTTCCCCGGTCAGCTCGGCGTCCTGGATCGCGCTCTTGGCGCGACCGGCCAGTGCCGACACGTCCACAAGGGTGCCGTGCACGCCCTTGAGACCCGGCGGCAGATGGCGCGGTTTGGCGGCCCCGGCGCCGCGGGGCGCGGTCATCGGTCGCCGCCGTTGAACATGTGCATCACGGCCACGACAGCGCGGAGCCTGGCACGCTCCTGGCGGCGGCCCCGCCATCGAGCCATGGCAGGCCTTGCCACCGAGGCGAAGATCGCGAGCAGCGCGACGAAGCCCATGCGGACCAGGACGGCGATCATCCGTCATCGTCCTGCCGCCGGCCCACCGTGAGACCGACCACGGCCCACGCCAGCCCGATCACGATGACAATCGAGACGATGATCCAGAACAGCTGCATGGTGTCACCTCCTGTGTTGGAGGCGACACTAAGAGTGGCGCGGGGTCACATTTTCACAGCTTGTGAACGGGGCTGCCCAATCACCCCTTCGGGGCAATACCCGCCCGGTGAGCCAGTCCGCGGAGGTCACGCCCACCCGCGACGCGCTGGGCTGACGTCAGCAAGCTGGCGACGGCCTCGCGCACAAACGGATTGCCGCGCACCTTCTGGGGCGCAATGCGTTCGGCCTGAAGCAGCGCCTTCAGCCCGCGGTCACGGTATCGACGCTCGGAAAGCAGACCCCGGCCGTAGTCGATCCAGAATGCGGCCTGACGCGACTTCGACACCGTGGCGAGTTGCAGCGTCGGCGTGATCTCCTCCCCCCAGGCCCCGCCCCAAGCTCGACGCCGATGCTCACCCGCCAGATACCCACGTTGGTCCGGCCGAAATTCGTCTGCATCCATGGGCTGGTCTCGGGCTCCAGCTGGTCCGCCAGCTGTGCGGCCTCGGCGAGATGCGACTGGGCGCTGTCACCGTCACCGCGCACGGCGGTAGACAGCGCGGCGGTCAGGTGAGCCATGCCGCGCGTCTCGATCCGCGCCCCAGGAATGTCAGCGACCTGCACGGCGAGGTCGTACTGGCGGGCCCGGTTGATACCTGTCAACAGCTGCGCGCGTTGATATCGCGCGTAGGACAGCCACACCGGGTCGTCCAACTCCTCGGCGACCTGGCGCATCCGTTCCGCCGCGAGTGCGGGTAGTCCCGCCACGCCGAGATCATGCGCGAGGTAGGCCGCCGCCTTGTACGCGGACAGCAAGGCGACAAGGGCTTCGTGCCGTGCGGGGGTAGCGGTGGCGACGATGAGATCCTGAACGAGTCCCGGCAGGAGGGCGGCCTGGGTGTCATAGTCCGCGTTCGGGCGAAGCACGAAGTTGATCCGGTGGATGTCAGCCAGGACGGCCTCCCAGGGACGTGCGAGGGGCCGCGGCACCTCGTCGATCGACCAACTGGTGAGGGCGTCGACGAGGCCAGTCATCGCCGCGTGGGCGGCGGCCGAGGCTGGATCGGAAGGCGCGTATGGCTTGCCCACAAGCTCGGCCGGTGAGACCTGGAGGGCACCGGCGATTGCCTCCAGCGTGGTGCGCTTGGTGACCGCGCGCTAGCCGCGTTCGATCATGCTCAGGTAGGAAGGTTGGATTCCCGCGAGCTGCGCCGCAGCGGTCAGGCTCAAGCCGCGCCATGATCGGACTTCGCGAACGCGGCGGCCGATATGGGCGTCCTCGATCTGCATCGAGCGTCTCCTTTGCCGAGGCCCCGCCTGCCGGACGCCTCCAGCCCGTCGACCGGGGGCTCACTGCCTCGGCAAGAGGAGTACGCCCAGCGTAGGGGCGGGATGAACGACCGAGCAATGATGAGGGGGGCATCACGATGTATCACCGTGCGACAGATGCGTTGTGGCGCGTTGGTGCCCCAGCGTGAGCACTGGCAGGCCCAGGTCGGACGATCCCGGCCTGGGCCCTCATTTCAAGGCGCGCCAGTTCAGCAGGATCAGGACCGTCCGGATGAGCCCGAGCAGCGGCGGGATCGGCAGCGCGAAACCCCACCAGAACAACACCCCCACCGGGAGCAGAGCCAGCGCCAGCACGGCGCCCGCGGTGTGGCCACTCCACAGCAGCCGGCCCGCTACCCCTTCCAGCGCACAGACCAGCATGAACACGAACAGCATCACGGCCATGGCGCGTGGACCCCAATGCTCGAACGGTCCGCCGCCGTAGGGACGCTCACGGGCTCAGTGTCCGGCGAGGGGAGACGGCACAGTAGGGCCACTCGTCAACGGAATTGTCTGCCCGCCGGTCGCGCACCCGCTCCCTCCATGGGTGCGCGACCGGCGGCTCGTGGTTCCGCGGCGCTATCTGCGGATCGCGATATGGCTGAATCCGCCAAGGCGCGGGATTTGACCGATCCCGCCGCAGCGGGGGCAGAAGTCGCGGCGGTTGGGGGCCAAACCCGAGCCCAGGCATTCGGGACATTCGATTCGGCGAGACATCGCGCCTCCAAGGGTTCCAGGCCTGTTTTGGCCCGGGTTATCAGACGTACCGCCTCAGTAGGTCGAACCCCAGCTAATCCGGCGATGTTCACCCGTTCTTGCAGCACGTACGACACCGCCATGACGGACAGTGTCAATCCACCATCTCAGTTGGGTTCACACCAAGCGCCATGTCGGTAAATCACATTCTGGTTTACTCGGATCATGAACGTCACACGAAGGTCCGCTCTGGGCCTCGGCGCCGTAGTCGGCGCCACCGCACTGGGGGTCGGCGCCACCACATCGGCGTCGGCGAGCACGCCTGCCACGGCGGCGCAGGCCTGCTCCAAGATCAAGTCAGCTTACGACCACGAGACGACCAAGGCCGCGGGCACCTGGTCGTCCTTCATCAGCGTGACCGGGGAAGCCGCTCCCGCCGTCGAGGCGCGGGCGGACCAGGTCGTCGAGGCCTACAGCGTCAACAAGATCGCGGTCGCCACGGCCGTGCTCGACAAGGTCGACCGGGGGCTGCTGGCCCTCGACCAGCGCGTCGACGTCACCTCCGCCATCGTCAGCTACGACGGCGACGGGATCTTCGGCTACGACGGCGCGTACCCGAGTTCGGTGACCCTCGGCCACGTCCTGGCCAACCTGCTGACCGTCTCGGACAACACGGCCGTGCGCCTGTGCGGGCTCGTCGTCCCGGCCGCGGAGCTCAACGAGATCCTGCGCGCCAAGGGTTTCGTGTACACCCAGGTCAAGCCGGTGGCGAACCCCAACCGGTTCTACCTGGGCACCACGACGGCCCGTGAGACGCACGCGATGCTGCAACGGCTCATCGACGGCACGCTGCTCTCGGCCACGTCGAGCGCGTACGTGCTGAAGCTGCTGCGGTCGCTGACTTCGTTCACCGACGGGATCCGGCTGAACATGAGCTCCGCGGAGCGGGTGCGCGTGGCGACCAAGGCGGGCTGGTTCGCCGACGGCCGCAACGAGGCGGGCATCGTCTTCGACACCGCGGGCAAGGCGGCCATCACGTACGCGCTGTTCGCCTCCGGGCAGTTCGCCGGGGACGCCACGGCGAACAAGGACAACTACAGCGCCACGCACCCGGCGCTGCGCGCCCGCCAGGTGATCGGCCGCACCCTGCTCGACTCGGTGCCGCCGGTCAGCACCACGAGCGCCCGCACGTTCAGCGTCCCGCAGTACCAACCGTCCAACGGCGGCTGACCCAGGGAGTGGTGGTCCGGGCACCCGCCCGGACCATCAATCCAGGTCGTCGTGGCGCATCAGCTGGCGGCCCGCTTCGGTGATCGAACCCGAGAGCGACGGGTACACCGAGAAGGTCAGTGCCAAGTCGTCCACGGTGAGCTGGTTCTGAACCGCGAGCGCGATAGGCAGGATCAGCTCGCTCGCGCTCGGGGCCACGATCACGCCACCGATGACCACACCGGTCGCGGGACGGCAGAACAGCTTCACGAAGCCGCGCCGCAGGCCCTCCATCTTGGCCCGGGCGTTGGTGGCCAGCGGCAGCATGACGGTGCGTGCGGGCACCTCGCCGGAGTCGATCGCCTGCTGGCTGATGCCGACGGTCGCGATCTCCGGGTGGGTGAAGACGTTGGCGGCCACCGTTTTGAGCTTGATCGGCGCGACCCCCTCGCCCAGCGCGTGCCACATCGCGATGCGGCCCTGCATGGCCGCGACGGAGGCCAGCATCAGCACGCCGGTGCAGTCGCCCGCCGCGTAGACACCGGGGACGCTGGTGCGCGAGACCCGGTCGACGTTGATGAACCCGCCGGGACCCAGGTCGATGCCGATCTTGTCCAGGCCGATGTCGCTGGTGTTGGGCACCGAGCCGACCGTCATCAGCGCGTGCGACGCCTCGACGATCTCGCCGCCCTTGAGGTGGACCTTCACGCCGGTGTCGTCGCGCTCGATCTTCTCGGCGCGGGCGTGCTTGACCAGCGTGGTGCCGCGCTCGGAGAACACGTCCTCCAGCACGGCGGCGGCGTCGGCGTCCTCATGGGGCAGGACGCGGTCGCGGCTGGAGATGACGGTGACCTTGACGCCCATCTCGATGAACGCCGACGCGAACTCGGCGCCGGTCACCCCGGAGCCGACGACCACGAGGTGCTCGGGCAGTTCGGGGAGGTCGTAGATCTGGCGCCAGTCGAGCACCCGCTTGCCGTCCGGCTCGGCGCCCGCGATGACCCGCGGGTTCGCGCCGGTGGCGATGAGGACGACATCGGCGTCGAGGACCTCTTCGGTCCCGTCGTTGCCGGTGACGGCGACCCGGTGGGCGGCCATGCCGGGGCGGTCGTTGCAGAAGCGGCCGTAGCCGGTCAGCAGGCGCACACCCTCGCGCTGGATGCGGTTGCGGATGTCGGCGGACTGGGCCAAGGCAAGCCCGCGAACCCGGCCGCGCACGACCGGCAGATTGACCGAGGAGTCGACGTCCTCGACGCCGATCCCCAGCTCATCGGCATCGCGGAAGGCCGAGCGGGCGCCCGCGGAGGCGATGAAGGTCTTCGACGGAACACAGTCGTAGAGGACGCAGGCGCCACCGAGGCCATCCCGCTCGACCACGGTGACATCGGCGCCGTGCTGGGCCGCGACCAGGGCCGCCTCGTAACCCGCGGGGCCTCCACCCATGATCACGATCCGGCTCACGTGCGTCCTCCTCATATGCGCGTTGACGTCCGCGAATACGGTACGCGCGGGACGCAGGTCACATCTGGTCGGATGGAAAACGCCCGGCTTCCCTGCCGATGATCGGTTGTGTCGCTACGCTGTCGGAGTGCCGCTATACGCCGCTTATGGGTCGAACATGGACCCGGCCCAGATGATGCAGCGAGCCCCGCACTCGCCGATGGCGGGGACTGGATGGCTGGTGGGGTGGCGGCTGACCTTCGGAGGCGAAGACCTCGGTTGGGAAGGCGCACTGGCCACCATCGTCG
The DNA here is from genome assembly GCF_050699995.1 of Actinokineospora sp. GTDB lineage: Bacteria > Actinomycetota > Actinomycetes > Mycobacteriales > Pseudonocardiaceae > Actinokineospora. Next base: position 26,520 of record NZ_JBOHGC010000172.1, read on the forward strand.
AAGACCCGGACTCGCAGGTGTTCGTCGTGCTCTACGACGTCACCGACGACGAGCCGCTGCTCGACCGGTGGGAGGGCTCTGAGCTGGGCCTTCACTCCAAAATCAGGCTGCGGGTGCAGACCCTGGAGGGCTCCGTGCTCGCCTGGCTCTACGTCCTCGACGCCTACGAGGGCGGCCTGCCGTCGGCCCGGTACCTCGGGGTGGTCGCCGACGCGGCCGAAGCCGCCGGAGCACCCGCGGACTACGTCGCCGACCTGCGGGTTCGCCCCTGCGACGGCATCGGCCCGGCAAAGGGCTGACCGACCGCAACCAGCGGGTCCGCCGCACGTCTTCTCGGATATGACCGAAATCACGGTCAGACGCTCGCCGAACGATTCGGCCGGTGCGAGGAGAGATGGCGATGAAGGCTCGAAGATGGACCAAGCGACTGACCACCCTGGCGGTCACCCTCGGCGCGGCAGCCGCGGTCGCGGTAGTGGGCCCGTCGTCGGCGTCGGCGACTGAGGGCTACTGCGGGATCAGCTGGGGTTCCCTGGCGAAGTCCGCGACACCGACCGAGTCCGCGCCCATGGTGGGCGTACGCGGTGGCAGGCACTACTGCTGGGATCGGCTCGTCATCGACATCCGCTCCGGCGGCGCCGACGGCTACCGCGTCCAGTACGTCAGCGAAGTCATCCAGGACGGCTCCGGCCACGTCGTCCCCCTCCGTGGCGGCGCCAAGCTGCAGATCCTCGCGACCGCCCCGGCGTACGACGACTACGGCAATCCCACGTTCACCCCGGCCAACCGCAACGAACTCGTCAACGTCACCGGCTGGCAGACCTTCCGCCAGGTCGCGTACGCGGGCAGCTTCGAAGGCCAGACCACCATCGGTCTCGGCGTCCGCGCCCGCCTCCCCTTCCGCACCTTCGTCCTCAACAACCCAGACGGCGGCTCCCGCATAGTCATCGACGTAGCCCACTTCTGGTAACCCGCGAGTCCCCACCTCCCGACAGCGAGTTCTCACGTCACGACAACGAGTCTCAGTTCGCTGATGAATCAGGCGGACAAGAATCTCCGGGCGGCGAATGCCGTCCGGAGATCGTCCATGAGGCGGGCGGGGGATCGCAGATCAGCAGCCGTGGCCCGGACGACCATCCAGCCACGCGCTGCCAGGTCACGATCGCGTGCCGCATCCCGCTCGGCTCGGCCCTCGTGCTCGGCGTGACCGTCGTATTCCAGAGCGACCATCGGCTCCTCCCAGCCGAAGTCCAGGCGGTAAATCGGTCTCCCGTGGATATCCACTACGGGCACTTGGGCTGCGGGAAGAGGCAGACCTTCGTCGAAGATCGCCAGTAGGAGCGCGCTCTCGGCAGGTGATTCCGGTCTTCCGGTGGCTAGATCAAGCAAGGCTTGAGCGCGCCTACGACCTCGCGGATCTGGGCGGGTGGCTAGTCGGTGTTCGATCGCCCCATGCAAGTCGCCTCGGCCCATCGGGCCGACCAAAGCCAAGGCTTGATCAACACAGGCGAGGGCTGTCGGCCGGTGACCGGTGCAGAGAACCTCCGCGATGGCCATTTCCAGCGCGACCACCCGAAGACCCTCGATGTCGATCACCTCGAGTCCGTCCATGCTGCCCGCGTGCACGATGAGACCCGGTCGCGCCGGGACCTTTCTGTCGTAGCCGGAGAGCACATGCACAACACCGATGTCTGCGGCTGCGCAACCGTGCAGCCAAGCCGCTGTGAACCCGGTCAGGGCGGCCTTCGGTCCGGTGTGGAGCAAGGCCGCATTGGCTCTCGTCAGCAATTCGAACATCCGGTGGCGATCGATGATCACCTTGCGGGAGTACGCGACGAGCCGGCCGCTCGCCAATGCTGCGCGAACGGTGGGTTCGCCGAGCCTTGCGGTCAGATCACTGCGAAGGAACGCACCATGGGAATAGTTCGAAATCATGCGTCCACACTGTCAACAATTCGGCCGCACGTCCTCGATCAGTCGCGCGCCTGTGGATAACCGGGCCCGAATTGAGAACTCATTGTCGTGGAGTGAGAACTCGTTGTCGGGAGGTGGGGACTCGCGGTTAGGTGAGGGCGGTTAGGGCGGTGTGGGTCATGGTGCGGATGCCGGTGAGGAGGGCGCGTTCGTCCAGTTGGAACGTTGGCTGGTGGAGGTCGTGGATCGGGCCTTCGCCGGACCACACGCCGAGGCGCATGAAGGAGCCGGGGATCTTTTCCAGGTACCAGCCGAAGTCCTCGCCGCCGCTGGACTGCTTGGTGCCTGCCAGGGCGTCCTGGCCGAGGGCGGACTCGATGCCCGCGCGGAGGATTTGGGTGCTCTCGCGGTCGTTGATCACCGGGGGCACGCCGCGGGTGTGGATCAGTTCGAAGCCGACGCCGGTGGGGGCCAGGAGAGACTCGACCAGGCTGGCGACGATGGGCTCAAGGTCCGCCCAGACGTCGTGGTCGCCGGTGCGCAGGGTGCCGCGCAGGACGCCGTCCTGGGGGACCGCGTTGGCGGCCTCGCCCGCGTGGACCGCGCCCCAGACCAGGACGGTGCCGGAGCGGGGATCGATTCGGCGGGACAGCAGGGCCGGGAGGCCGGTGATGACCGTGCCGAGGGCGTGCACCAGGTCGGCCGTCAGGTGCGGGCGCGAGGTGTGGCCGCCCGGCGACGTCAGGCGCAGCTCCAGCAGGTCGGTGGCCGAGGTGATCGCGCCGACCCGGGTGCCGATGCGGCCGACCTCCAGGCGCGGGTCGCAGTGGAGGCCGAAGATGCGGTCGACGCCGTCGAGGCCGCCCGCGTCGATGACCTCCAGGGCTCCGCCGGGCATGACCTCCTCGGCGGGCTGGAAGATGAGCCGGACCCGGCCGGGCAGCTCGGGCGCGGAAGCCAGCGCGATGCCGGTGGCCAGCAGGATCGTGGTGTGGGCGTCGTGGCCGCAGGCGTGGCAGACGCCCTGGACCTTGGCCGCGTACGGCAGGCCGGTCGCCTCGGTCATCGGCAGCGCGTCCATGTCGGCCCGCAGGGCGACGCAGCGGTCGCCCTCGCCGACGTCGCAGATCAGGCCGTTGCCGTCGGGGAGCAACTCGGGCTGCAGGCCGAAGGACTTGAGCAGCCCCGCCACCATCTCGGTGGTCGCGAACTCCTGCCGGGACAGCTCCGGGTGCTCGTGGAAGTGCCGGAACCACGCCAACACGTCGGACGCGTTGGCGTCCAGCCACTGGTCGAGCCAGGCGGGTCCACGCCCGGCCGCGAGATCCTCCACAGTGGGCATACTGACCCCACTGGACGTGATCAGCACGGCTGAATCCTCTCCGGAGACGGCGAGGTGTCCGTTGCGACCACCCTCCGACGGGAGTTCGGGTCGCGAGTCCAGCAGAGTCACGCGACCCCTCCGGCTGTGGTTTCGGTTTCCATCTCCTGTCCCATAGTGCATCATCCCCCGGCCCGATCCGTTACGGCGACCACATCGCAAGACCGCCGGTACTGACCATGCGACGAACGGCACGCGGTGTTCGGCCGAGCAGTTCGATGATCAAGACGAAGGACCGCCTACCGGCGCTGAGCTGCGGTCATCACGACTTGCGCCGCTTCGCCCTCACCCGATTGCCATAGATCACGATTCCCAAGAGGACGGCCGCGGTCAGCCCGATCACAAGCTTGTTCTTCGAACGTGCCGCATCGTCCTCGGTGGGCGCGGGCTCCAGGGTCGGGCCCGTCGGCGCGACGGTCTCCGTGGGCTGCGCCAGGGGGTCGGCACCGGCCATCGGGGCCGCGCCGAGCACGACGAGCGCGCTGAGCAGAAGTCCGAGCAGCAGCCTGGTCACAGGCATCCGAGCCCTCCAAAGGGTGGTGAGGTCGTGACCAGATTAGTCGGACCGCTCACGCTCCGCGAAGGCCGCGAGGATGCGTTCGGCGGCCAGGGTGGCGGTCAGCTCGCCGTCGCGGACCTGTCGTTCCAGGTCCGGGGCCAGCGCGCGCACGGCCGGGTGGTCGTGAAGTCGGCCGAGAAGGGTGTCCTGGACCATCGACCAGGTCCAGTCGACCTGCTGGCGGCGCCGCTTGTCGGCCAGTTCGCCCGACTCCGACAGGGTCTTGTGGTGCAGCTCGATCTGCTCCCACAGCGTGTCGAGCCCGAGGTTCTCCTGGCCGCTGCACGTGAGCACGGGCGGAGTCCAGGCCCCTTCGGGGGCGCGCAGCAGCCGCAGCGCCCCAGCGAGCTCTCGGGCGGCCTTCTGGGCCTCCCGCGCGTGGTCGCCGTCGGCCTTGTTGACCGCGATGACGTCCGCCAGCTCCAGGACGCCCTTCTTGATCCCCTGCAGCTGGTCGCCGGTGCGCGCGAGGGTCAGGAACAGGAAACAGTCGACCATGTTGGCGACCGTGACCTCGGACTGCCCGACGCCGACGGTCTCGACGAGGACCGTGTCGTAGCCCGCGGCCTCCATCAGCACGATGGTCTCGCGCGTGGCCTTCGCGACCCCGCCGAGCGTGCCCGACGTCGGCGACGGCCGGATGAACGCCGACGGGTCGACCGCGAGCCGCGCCATCCGGGTCTTGTCACCCAGGATGCTGCCGCCCGTCCGGGTCGACGACGGGTCGACGGCCAGGACCGCGACCCGATGGCCCGCCGCGGTCAGGTTCGACCCGAGCGCGTCGATGAACGTCGACTTGCCCACGCCGGGGACGCCGGTGATGCCGACCCGGTGCGCGCCGCCCGCGTGCGGCAGCAGCTCGACGAGCAGCTCCTGGGCCAGCGCGCGGTGGTCGGCCCGCTTGGACTCCACCAGCGTGATGGCCCGCGAGAGCAGCCCCCGGTCGCCGGCGAGCACACCTTTGGCGTACTCGCCGACATCGATTTTTCTACCCAAGCGAGTGCCCGTGCCGCTCGGCGAGCTTGCGCAGCAGTTCGGCGGCGGCGTCGGCGATGACCGTGCCGGGCGGGAAGATCGCCGCCGCGCCCGCGGCGCGTAGCTCGTCGAAGTCCTGCGGCGGGATGACGCCGCCGACCACGATCATGATGTCGTCGCGGCCCAACGCCGCGAGCTCCTCGCGCAGCGCGGGCACCAGGGTGAGGTGACCGGCGGCGAGGGAGTTGACCCCGACGATGTGCACGTCGGCCTCGACGGCCTGGCGCGCGACCTCGTCCGGGGTGGAGAACAGCGGGCCCACGTCGACGTCGAAGCCGAGGTCGGCGAACGCTGTGGCGATCACCTTCTGGCCGCGGTCGTGCCCGTCCTGGCCCATCTTGGCGACCAGGATGCGCGGACGGCGGCCCTCGGCCTCGGCGAACGCGTCGACGACGGCGCGCGCGTCGTCCACAGTGGACGACTGGCCGACTTCGTCGCGGTACACACCGGAGATCGTACGGATCTGGGCGGAGTGCCGTCCCCAGACCTTGCCCAGCGCCTCGGAGATCTCGCCGACCGTGGCCTTCTTGCGGGCCGCGTCGATCGCGAGTTCGAGCAGGTTGCCGCCACCGTCGGCGGCGTTGGTCAGGGCGTTCAGCGCGCTCCCGACGGCGTCGGAGTCGCGTTCCTCGCGGAGCCTGCGCAGCTTCTCGATCTGCTGCCCGCGCACACCCTTGTTGTCGACCTTGAGGACGTCGATGTGGTCCTCGGTCTCGACCCGGTACTTGTTGACCCCGATGACCGGCTGGCGCCCGGAGTCGATGCGGGCCTGGGTGCGGGCCGCGGCTTCCTCGATGCGCAGCTTGGGGATGCCCGCATCGATGGCCTGCGCCATGCCGCCGGCGGCCTCGACCTCGCTGATGTGGCCCCACGCCTTGCGGGCGAGGTCGTAGGTGAGCCGCTCGATGAACGCGCTGCCGCCCCACGGGTCGATGACCCGGGTGGTGCCGGACTCCTGCTGCAGCAGCAGCTGCGTGTTGCGGGCGATGCGCGCGGAGAAGTCCGTGGGCAGCGCCAGCGCCTCGTCGAGGGCGTTGGTGTGCAGCGACTGCGTGTGGCCCTGGGTCGCGGCCATCGCCTCGACGCAGGTGCGGATCACGTTGTTGTAGACGTCCTGCGCGGTCAGCGACCAGCCCGAGGTCTGGCAGTGGGTGCGCAGCGACAGCGACTTCGCCGACTTCGGCTCGAATCCCTTGACGAGTTTCGCCCAGAGCAGGCGGGCCGCCCGCATCTTGGCGACCTCCATGAAGAAGTTCATGCCGATGGCCCAGAAGAACGACAGCCGCGGCGCGAACCGGTCGACGTCCATGCCCGCGTCGCGCCCGGCCCGGATGTACTCCACGCCGTCGGCGAGGGTGTACGCCAGTTCCAGGTCGGCGGTCGCCCCGGCTTCCTGCATGTGGTAGCCGGAGATGGAGATCGAGTTGTACTTCGGCATGTGCTGCGACGTGTAGCTGAAGATGTCGGAGATGATCCGCATCGACGGCCGCGGCGGGTAGATGTAGGTGTTGCGAACCATGAACTCTTTGAGGATGTCGTTCTGGATGGTCCCGGCAAGCGCTTCCGGCGCCACACCCTGTTCCTCAGCCGCGACGACGTAGAGCGCGAGAACGGGCAGCACGGCGCCGTTCATCGTCATCGACACGCTCATCTTGTCCAGCGGGATGCCGTCGAAGAGCCGGCGCATGTCGTAGATGGAGTCGATGGCCACGCCCGCCATGCCGACGTCACCGGCCACCCGCGGGTGGTCGGAGTCGTAGCCGCGGTGGGTGGCGAGGTCGAAGGCGACCGACAGTCCTTTTTGGCCTGCCGCGAGGTTGCGGCGGTAGAAGGCGTTGGACTCCTCGGCGGTGGAGAAACCCGCGTACTGGCGGATGGTCCACGGCTGGTTGACGTACATCGTCGGGTACGGCCCGCGCAGGTACGGCGCGATTCCCGGGTACGTGTTCAGGAAGTCGAGACCTTCGAGGTCCTCCGCCCCGTAGACCGGCTTGACGCCGATGCCTTCAGGCGTGTCCCAGGACAGCGCGTCGGCGCCCTTGCCGGTGGCCTCGTGCAGCGCCGCCTGCCAGTCGGCCGCCGACCCCGCGGCGGGCCCACCCAGGTCGATTCCGGAGAAATCGGGGATGCTCATGCCTTGACTCCCAACGTCTCCATGGTAGCTCGCAGAACGGCAAGCGCGTCGCAGCCCGCGAACACGAACTCGTCCACAGTGGACAGCTCGGCGTTCGGCTTCCCGGCCAGCAGGACCCGCTGGGCGCCCGCCGATTTCAGGGTCTCGATGACCGCGGCCGCGTCGGCGGCGTAGGCCTTGTCGGTGCCTGCGAGACACGCGATGGTCGCGCCGCTCGCCGCGAACTCCTCGGCCGGTCCGGCGACTGTCTCGATGCCGCCCGCCTGGAACAGGTTGGCGGCGAAGGAAGCCCGCGCGGTGTGCGCGGCGACCGGTCCGAACGTGGCGAGGAAGATCTTGGGCCGTGCACCGGTCTCGGAGAGTATCCGGTCGGAACGGTCGCGCAGTTCCTCGTACGCCTCGGCGTAGTGGATGACCGGCAGGCCGCCGCTCGGCGCGGCGGGCTCCGGTGAACGCTCGATCGGCTTCTCGGCGAGGTTCGGGAACTCGTTGACGCCGGTGATCGCGTCGGTCCGGTTCGCGATGTTGGCCGAGCGGGCCGCCCAGGTGGCGGCGAGCCGGTCGCCGATCACGCCGGTGTCGAGGGCGGCGACGATCCCACCCGCGCGCTCGATCTCGGTGAAGAAGTCCCACGCGGCGCGGGCGAGGTCGTCGGTGAGCCGCTCGACGAACCAGGAGCCGCCCGCCGGGTCGATCACACCGGCCAGTTTGGACTCGTCAAGCAGCACCGATTGCGTGTTGCGGGCGATGCGCCGGGCGAACCCGTCGGGCAGCCCGAGCGCGGCGTCGAACGGGAGGACGGTGACGGAGTCGGCGCCCCCGACGCCCGCGCCGAAGCAGGCGAGCGTGGTGCGCAGCATGTTCACCCACGGGTCGCGCCTGGTCATCATCGCCGGCGAGCTGACCGCGTGCTGCCGCTGCGGCTCGGCGAACCCGGTGACCTCGGCGACGCGGGCCCACAGCCTGCGGCCGGCGCGGAACTTGGCGATGGTGAGGAACTGGTCGGCCGTGGCGGCGTAGCGGAACTCCAGCTGCGCGGCGGCTGCCTCGACGCCGAGCCCGGCGTCGGTCAGGGCACGCAGGTAGGCGACACCGGCGGCGATGGACGCGCCCAGCTCCTCGGCGTCGGACCCGCCCGCGTGATGGAACGGCAGGCCGTCGACGACGACCGAGCGCAGCGCCGGGTACTCGGCGGCGACCTTCACCGCGAGCGCGGCGGCCCCGTCGAGGTCGGCCCCCGCGGCGGTGCGGGCGTGGTGGCCGATGGGGTCGGCACCCAGGTTGCCCTTGACCTCACCTGCGGGAATGCCCTTGTCGGCGTGCACGCGCAGCAGCTCGTCGGCGGCGGCGCGGAACTCGGCGCCCGCGTCGAGGGTGACCGGAGCGAGGTCGAGGTAGACGTCCTGCAGCACGTCGGCCAGCGCCGAGACCGGCAGCCCGCTGCCACCCACGGCCAGCCACAGCGACGTGACGCCGTTCTCCAGGTCCGCCATGACGGCCTTGCGCGCCGCTTCGGGGTCGGGGTCGGCGTGGCGCTGGCGCACATCCCACCCGGTCGCGACGTTGCCCTGCGGCTTGCCGCCGCGGACATAAGGCGGCAGACCGGGGAATCCGGCGGGCGGCGGCGCGTCCTCGGCGGTGTAGAGCGGCTCCAGGACAATGCCGTCGTAGGTGGTGGTCGCGAGCAGCGACTCGACCGCCCCGTCGAACTCTTCGGGCAGGGCACCTGACTTGCGGAGCACGCCCGCGACAAGGTCCTGCCACTGCTCGCGGGCGGCGTCGGCGAACTCGCCCGCCAGAACCAAGTCGTCCGGCGCCGTGCTCGCCCTCGCAGTGGGGGATGTCATGCCCAGAAATGCTACGGAAACCGGGCGTCAACACCAGGCGAGGACGTTGTGAGGCTAATCGCGATTCACAAACCGCCCGGGGTCTTGCCTGCTTTCGCCACCGCCGAGCCGCGAGTTTCGGCGACAATGGCCGGGTGTCCACTGTGTCCGACTCAGATCCACCTCAGCGCCTGGTCGCAGGCCGTTACCGGCTGCGCGCGCTGCTCGGGCAGGGGTCCATGGGCACGGTGTGGGAGGCCTACGACGAGCACCTGCACCGCCCGGTCGCGGTGAAAGAGGTCCGGCTCGACCAGGGAATTCCCCAGGGCGAGGCCGATGAGCTGCGGGAACGCACGATGCGCGAGGCCAGGGCCATCGCCGTCGTGTCGCACCCCAATGTCATCACCCTGCACGACGTCGTCCGGGTCGACGGCGAGCCGTTCGTGATCATGGAATACCTGCCCGCGGCCAGCTTGGCGCAGATTTTGCGGGCCAACGGGCCGCTCACGATCACCCAGGCGGCCGTCGTCGGTGACGCGGTCGCGGCGGGCCTGCAGGCCGCGCACGAGGCGGGAATCACACACCGGGACGTCAAACCGGGCAACGTGCTGGTGGGTCTCGACGGCCGAGTCAAGCTCACCGACTTCGGAATCGCGCGCAATGTCTCGGAGAAAACACTCACCCGCACCGGGATCATGCTGGGCTCGCCCGCCTACATCGCCCCCGAGATCGCGTCCGGCGCCGCCGTCAGCCCCCGCGCGGATCTGTGGGGGCTGGGCGCCACGCTCTACGCGGCGGTCGAGGGTCGGGCGCCGTACGACCCGGATGGCGAGGCGCTCGACATCGTCTCGGAGGTCGTGCACGGCGAGATCCCGACGCCGACGGTCGACGGCCCGATGCGGTCGGTGATCGAGGCGCTGATGGTGAAGGACCCGGCCGAGCGGATCTCGCTGAGCGAGGTCCGCGCGCGGCTGCACCCGCTGCAGCCGGTCCCGGGGACCCCGGTGTTCGCCGACCTGAAGACGACACCGCCCGCGCCGATCGAAGCCGCGACCGCCCCGAGCGGCCCCACGGTCGCGATCACCGCGGACCCGGTGTCCTCCCCCAGCGCGCCGCTCGCGCCCGCGCCCGGTCCGCTGCCCTTCACCGGGCCCGAACCCAGCCGGTCCCGCAGGGGCGCGGTCGCGGCCGGCGTCGCCGCCGTCGTGTTGTTCGCGGCCGCGGCGGCGGGCGGGTTCGCGCTGACCCGGTTCGTCGGCGGCGAACCCATCGGCCCGCGGACCCAGGTCCAGGCGTCGCAGGCCCCGTCGGCGCCGGTTCGCGACGTCGAGGTGCGCACGGCGGACGCCGCCACCCTCGCGGGCGAGCAGGGGGGCAGCTTCGCCATCCCCGTGCCCGCCGACTGGGTCAAGTTCGTCGAGCAGCGCGCGGAGAAGACGCTGACCAACAGCACGCGGGTGCACTGGGTGGCCCCGGACGGCACGTCGGAACTGGTGGTGGAGCGGTTCCCGAACTTCTATCCCACCCACCGCATCGACAAGTACCTCAAGGTCTTGGCTGGCCGCGCGCCCGGATACCGGCTGGTGGGCACGTCAGAGCTGGCCCAGGGAGTGCCCGAGCCGTCGATGCAGCTGACCTACCGGACGGTCGACGTGGCCGACGACGCGACCGGTCCGGTCACCGCGGACCTCAACCGGGCGACGTTCGCGAACCTGCTGCCCGCCGGGTCGGACCTGTGGGTGGTCAGCCTGACCGTGCCGATCGAGCAGGAGGACAGCGGCAAGCGCGGCCTGTTCACCCGCACGGTCGCGGAGTTCCGCGCGACCGGCTGATCACTCCACCGGATCGTCAGACCCGTACCGCCGGTGGGACTCCGCCGTCTGCGCGAGTTTCCGCAACGCCGCGAGCGCGGAGTCACCCAGTACGGTGCCGACCACCACGCTCTCCAGGACACGATCGATCCCACTGAAGTTCTCGACATAGTCCAAATCGGCCTTCGCGATCAGCTCGGAGGCCTCGGCGTACCGGCGCATGGCGGCGATGAGCTGGGGATGGTCGATCTCGCGCGCGGCGGTGTACACCAGGGCGAGGGAGCGGGCCGCCGGGTGCTCCCGGTTGCACAGCCAACCCAGATCCTCGATCAGGTCGAAGACCTCGTCCAGCGCGGTCTCGTCGACCTCCTCGGGCGCCTGGGTCAGCCCTTTCGACACCGTGCCCATCAGCTTGTCGAGGTCGTCGGTCGGGGAGTCGACGGTGGCGAGGATGTCGCGGACGGCCGCCACGGACAGACCGCCGAGGTCGACCATCGCCCGCACGAGCCGCAGCCTGCGTACGTGGCTGTCGTCGTATTGCGCCTGGTTGGGGCTGGTGCGCTCGCCCGGCGGGAGCATGCCTTCCCGCAGGTAGAACTTGATCGTCGGCACGGCCACGCCGCTGCGCTTGCTCAGTTCGCCGATCCGCACCGCGCCTCCTCGTCGAGATTCGTCCTTGCCATCCGGCCAGGCAGATAGTGTACTTATCGATAGTGGGAAGTACCGCTATCCATTTAGGGGGATCACGTGCGCACCAGACTCGCCCAAGTCATCGAGTGGCACCGACCGCTCATGCTCTTCTCCGTCGCCATGGTCGCCATGGCGGCCTTCTCCCTCGCCGGGCTCGTCGTGGACGACCGGATGATCGCCGGCGCACCCAACTGGCTCAAGACGTTCAAGTTCGCCGTGTCGTTCATCGCCTACAGCGTGACCTGGGCCTGGCTGATGTCGCTGCACCCGCGCCGCCCGCGCCGGCTGCACCACATCGGCACCCTGCTGGTCGTCGCGGGGGTCATCGAGATGGTGGCGATCGCCGGGCAGGCGCTGCGCGGCAGGCGCAGCCACTTCAACGTCGAGACCCCGTTCGACGCCACGCTGTGGGTCGTCATGGGCATCACGGTGGCGGTCATCTGGACCGCGACCCTGGTCGTTTCGGTCTCGGTCGCGCGCAACGTCGCCATGCCCCGGCCGCTTCGGCTCGCGGTCGTCACCGGCATGGCGACGTCGCTGGCCGGAATGCTCATCGGCCCGCTGATGTCGCAGCGGGACACCGGGATCATCGGGACCGCGGGGGCGCACTCGATCGGCGTGGTCGACGGCGGGCCCGCCATGCCGATCACCGGGTGGAACCTGGTCGGCGGCGACCTGCGGGTCGGGCACTTCGTGGGCATCCACGCGCTGCAGGTGCTTCCGCTGGTCGCGATCGTGCTGGCCGCCCTGGTCACCCGGTACGCGATCCTGGCCCACGAAGAGGTGCGCACCCGGCTGGTGTGGACCGCGAGCGGTGTCTACATCGGACTGTTCGGCCTGGTCACCTGGCAGGCGTTCCGCGGGCAGGCCCTGGTCGAGCCGGACTCGGTCACGCTGCTCGCGTTCGCCGGGATCATCGCGGCGGGCGCCGCGGGAGTCGCGTGGGCCAAGTCCGCGGCACGGGCGCTGGTGTCCGCGTGAACGACCTGCTGTTCGACCTCGCCTTCTACGTCACCGTCCCGTTCTGGGCGCTGATGGTCTTCGCGCCCACCTGGTCGTGGACCCACCGGATCGTCTCCTCACCGTGGATCGTGCTGCCGCCGCTGGGCGTCTGGGCGGTCCTCGGCGTGCCACGGCTGCCCGAGCTGTGGGCGCTGTTCACCACGCCGACGGTGGAGAAGCTCACCGCGTTCGCCGCCGACGGCGCGGGGATCACCCTGATCTGGGCGCAGGTGATCGCGTGGGACCTGTTCATCGGGCGGTGGATGTACCTCGAGTCCCGCAGGCTCGGGATCCACCCCCTGATCATGGGGCCCCTGCTCGTGTTGACCATCCTGCTCTCACCGATCGGGCTGCCGGTGTTCCTCGTGCTTCGGGCGCGCACGCGCGCGTAGGCTCCCGGAAGTGACCGCAATCGACATCGACACAGACCCGACGGCCTTCGCGGAGCAGGCGGCGAAAGCGCTTGCCGAACGGACCGGGGTGGAACGACACGACCTGGCCTTCGTCCTCGGCTCCGGCTGGCGGACCGCCGCCGACGACCTCGGCGACCCGATCGCCGAGGTCCCGATGGCGGAGCTGCCCGGCTTCCTCGCGCCGACGGTCCAGGGACACGGCGGCACGATCCGGTCGGTCGACGTCGACGGCAAGAAGGTCCTCCTCGTCCTCGGGCGCACGCACCTCTACGAGGGCCACCCGGTCGCGCGTGTGGTCCACGGGATTCGCACGGCGGCGGCCGCCGGTGTGCGCGCCGTGGTGCTGACCAACGCGGCGGGCTGCCTCATGGAAGGCGTGCGGGTCGGCCAGCCGGTCCTGATCAGCGACCACCTGAACCTGACCGCGCGCTCCCCGCTGGTGGGCGCCGAATTCGTCGACCTGACCGACCTGTACTCCTCACGGCTGCGCGCCGTGGCCCGCGAGATCGACCCGACGCTGGTCGAAGGCGTGTACGCGGGCCTGCCGGGACCGCACTTCGAGACCCCGGCGGAGATCCACATGCTGCGGGTCATGGGCGCGGGTCTGGTCGGTATGTCCACGGTCCTCGAAGCCATCGCGGCCCGCGCGGCGGGTGTCGAGGTCCTCGGGCTGTCGCTGGTGACGAACCTGGCGGCGGGTATCACCGGCGAGCCGCTCAACCACCTGGAAGTGCTCGAAGCCGGTCGGGAAGCCGCGGGTTCGATGGGCACGCTGCTGCACGGGCTGGCCCTGCGGTCGTGACCCGACTGACCTCGGACCTGCGCGACCGCGCGTTCCGCTGGATGGCCGACGACCCCGACCCGGACACCAAGCTGGAACTGCAGAAGGTGGTCGCGGCCGCGATGGGCGGCGACCCGGCGGCGATCGACGAGGTGGCCGACCGGATGGCGGGCACGCTGGAGTTCGGCACCGCCGGGCTGCGCGGGCCGGTGCGGGCCGGATCCAATGGGATGAACCGTGCGGTGGTCATCCGGACCACCGCCGGTCTCGCGTCCTGGCTCAAGGCACAGGGGCGCACGTCGGGGATCGTGGTCGTCGGACGGGACGCCCGGCGCGGGTCGGAGGCCTTCTTCGCCGACGCCGCTGGGGTTCTGGCCGCCGCCGGGTTCGACGTGCGGGTGTTGCCCCGGCCGCTTCCGACGCCGGTGCTGGCTTTCGCCGTGCGCAAGTTCGGGGCGGTGGCGGGAATCCAGATCACCGCGTCGCACAACCCGCCCGCGGACAACGGGTACAAGCTCTACCTCGACTCGGGCGCACAGATCGTGCCGCCCGCCGACCGTGAGATCGAGGCCGCCGTCACGACGAGCCCGCCCGCGGTGTCCGTGCCGCGCTCCGACAACTGGACGACGCTCGGCGACGATGTCCCGCGTGCGTATCTGGACCGGGTGTCGTCGCTTCCGCACGGCACCGCCCGCGAACTGCGCGTGGTGGCGACCGCTCTGCATGGCGTCGGCGCGGGAACGCTGGCGTTGGCGTTGAACCAGGCCGGGTTCGTCGACGTGCGGATGGTGTCGGAGCAGGCCCAGCCGGACCCGGACTTCCCGACGGCGCCGTTCCCGAACCCGGAGGAGCCGGGGGCGACGGATCTGTTGCTGGCCAAGGCGGCCGAGGTCGACGCCGACGTGGCGATCGCACTGGACCCGGACGCCGACCGGTGCGCGGTAGGTGTCCGCGGTCCTGAGGGCTGGCGGATGCTGCTCGGCGACGAGACCGGCGCGCTGCTCGGCGTGCACACCCTGTCCACTTTGGACCGAATGATGCATCCGGATGCCTTGGTGGCCAACACGATTGTGTCGTCCTCGCTGCTCGCGTCGATCGCTTCGGCACACGGCGTTCGCTATGACGCGACGCTGACCGGATTCAAGTGGCTGATGCGCGCCGGCGACGGAAACGGCACCGGGCTGGTCTACGCCTACGAGGAGGCGCTCGGCCACTGCGTCGACCCGGATTCGGTGCGGGACAAGGACGGGATCTCCGCGGCGGTGCTGGTGTGCGACCTGGCAGCGACCTTGCGGGCTTCCGGTCGGACGCTGCTGGACGCGCTGGACGACCTCGCCGTGACGCACGGCCTGCACCTGACACGGCAGGTGTCGTTGCGGGTCACCGATTTGGCGCGGATCGCGAAGCTCATGTCGGATCTTCGGGTCGACCCGCCCTCCGAGCTGGCGGGGGTGGCGGTGACGTGCGAGGACTTGCTGCCTTCCGCGGATGTGCTGCGGTTCAGCGGGGAGGGCGTGCGGGTGATCGTGCGTCCGTCCGGGACGGAGCCGAAGATCAAGGCGTACTTGGAGATCGTCGAGCCGGTGCCGGATCGTTCTTCGCTGGCCGGTGTTCGGGCGCGCGCTCTCGGTTCTCTGGATGCGTTGGCTGACGAGGTGGCCGGGCTGCTGCGGTAGGTGATCTGGCAGACTCGGTGGCCGTGCCCAGACTGCTGATCGTTCACCACACACCGTCACCCGCGCTGCAGGCGATGTTCGAGGCCGTGGTGTCGGGCGCGAGCGATCCCGAGCTGGCCGAGGTCGAGGTCGTCCGCGAGCCCGCCCTCTCCGCGACCGCCGCCGACGTCCTGGCCGCCGACGCCATCGTGCTCGGCACCCCGGCCAACATCGGGTACATGTCGGGCGCCTTGAAACACTTCTTCGACACCGTCTACTACCCGTGCCTGGACGCCGGGAAGGGCACGCCCTTCGGCTTCTACGTCCACGGCAACCAAGGCACCGAGGGCGCCGTCACCAGCATCCGCACCATCACCAAGGGAATGGGCTGGACGCAGGCGGCGGAACCCGTCGTCGTCCTCGGCCAACCCGAAAAGCCCGACCTGGACCGCTGCTGGGAACTCGGCGCCACGGTCGCAGCCGGCCTCCTCTAGTCCGCGAGTCCAACGTTCCCGACAACGAGTTCGACGTTCGGGACCTCCTGAACGTCGAACTCGTTGTTCTGACTGTTGGACTCGTTGTTCTGGGTGTTGGACTCGTTGTTCTGGGTGTTGGACTCGCGGTTAGCGGCTGGTGGTGCGCAGGGAGTCGGGGAAGTAGCGGGCGCCAGCGGGGGTGGGGACGGCTGCTTCGAGGGCCTTGATGTCCTCGGGGGTGAGGACCAGGTCGGCGGCGGCCAGGTTTTCCGCCAGGTACGTGCGGCGCTTGGTGCCCGGGATGGGGACGACGTCCTCGCCGCGGCTGTGCACCCACGCCAAGGCCAGCTGACCCGCGGTGACCCCGCGTTCGGCCGCCATCGTGCGCAGGCGCTCGGCGATGGCCAGGTTCTCCTCGAAGTTGCCCTCGGTGAAGCGCGGCTGGAACTTGTCGCGCATGTCGCCTTCGGGGAGGTCGGCGCGGGAGGTGAAGCGGCCGGTGAGAAAGCCCCGGCCGAGCGGGGAGTACGCCACGATGCCGATGCCCAGTTCCCGGGCGACCGGCAGGATTTCCGCCTCCAGGTCACGGGTCCACAGCGACCACTCGGTCTGCAGCGCCGCTATCGGGTGGACGGCGTTCGCGCGGCGGATGGTTTCCGCACCCGCCTCCGAAAGCCCGAGGTGCCGGACTTTGCCCTCGGACACCAGCTCGGCCATCGCGCCGACGGTCTCCTCGATCGGGGTGTCCGGGTCGACGCGGTGCTGGTAGTACAGGTCGATGTGGTCGACGCCGAGCCGCTTCAGCGACGCCTCGCAAGCGGAACGGATGTACTCGGCGTCGCCGCGGACGCCTCGGGCCAGCGGGTTCGCCGGGTCGCGGACGATGCCGAACTTCGTGGCCAGGACGACCTGGTCGCGGCGGTCGGCGATGGCCTTGCCGACCAGTACCTCGTTCGTGTGCGGCCCGTACATGTCCGCGGTGTCGAGCAGCGTCACCCCGCCGTCCAGTGCGGCGTGGATGGTGGCGATCGACTCCATGTCGTCCGTCTTGCCGTAGAACTCGCTCATGCCCATGCAGCCGAGGCCCTGGGCGCCGACTCGCAGGTCGCGCAACAAGCGGGTCTTCATGCGGAAGCCTCCTGGGACCGCGCGAGGCGGTCATAGTTGTCGATCTTGTAGTCGAGGATGTCGAGACAGGCCAGCAGCTGCTGGATGTGCGCGGCGACGTCGTCGCGGTGGCGTTCCAGGATTTCCTTGCGCGGGGCCGCGGTGACCGCGCCCTCGCGGCACAGCGCGGCGTACTCGCGCATCATCTGGATGGGCATGCCGGTGGTGCGCAGCTTGGTCAGGAACTCCAGCCACGCGAGGTCGTCGTCGGAATAGGCGCGCCTGCCCGCGGAGTCACGCGCCGGGGGCGAGATCAGCTCGATGCGCTCGTAGTACCGGAGGGTGTCGATCGACAGCCCACTGCGGTGGGCCGCCTCGGCGATCGGGTAAGTCACGCCTCGACCGTATGACCTGGAGTGCGCTCCAGGTCAACTACAAATCGCTTTCCTTCGGCAAAGCCCACGCTTCCAGGTGCTCGGCGAGCTTCGGGACCTCCAGCGCGCCCCGGCCGACTTCGCGGACCAGGTCCAGGGCGTCGTCGGTCTCGGCGTCGATCCACCAGCCGTTGAGGTCGCAGAAGGTGACCACCGCGACCCAGCCCAGGCGCCAGTTCCCCTCGGCCAGCGGCCGGGTGCGCACGATGGAGTCGAGCAGGGCGGCGGCCTTGAGCCACAGGTTGTCGTACGCCTCCACCCCGAGCACGGTCGCGCGCGGGCGGTGCGCGGCGGAGTCGAGCAGGCCCAGGTCGCGGACCACCAAGTCGCCACCGGTCACGGCGGCGGCCAGGACGAGCAGGTCGCCGGCGTCGAGATAAGTCGTCACACCGTGCCGATGCGGTCGAGCAGGCCCCGGTAGCGGGGCAGCACCCGGCCGAGGACCTCGCCGAGCTGCTCCTCGCGGTGCAGCCGGGCCCAGCGGTCGGCCAGCGCCAGCCGCAGGATCTCCTGCTTGGAGCGCCCCTCCGCGGCCGCGAGCTCGTCGAGGTGGGCGTTCTCCTCGTCGGTCAAGCGCAGTGTCATCGCCATGCGACCAGCGTACCGCAGTGGTACCACGGTGATACCAATAACCCTGTTGCCAAACCGCCTCGCGCTAAGCTGAGCTCCGTGCCCCGACCGAAGACCCATGACGACGCGCTGCGGGTCCGACTGCTCGACCGGGCCGGTGAGCTGATCTCCACCCAGGGCGCGTCCGCGTTGAGCCTGCGCAAACTCGCCTCCGATGTCGACACGTCGACCACGGCGGTCTACTCCCTGTTCGGCGGCAAGCCCGCCCTGGTCCGCGAGCTGTACGTCGAGGCGTTCGACCGACTCGGCCGCAGGCTGCGCGCGGTGACGCCATCCGACGACCCGAGCGAGGACATGGTCCGGCTGGGCCTGGCCTACCGGGAGAGCGCCTTGGCCGACCCGCACCTCTACGGCGTGATGTTCGGCGACGTCATCCCGGGTTTCGAGCCCGACGAGGACGCGCACGCCGAGGCTTTGGCCGCGCTCGCGCCGCTGCAGGACATCATCCACGCGGGCATCGACGCGGGGGTGTTCGCCGAGCCCGCCCGGCACATGGCGATGGCCTGCTGGGGCATCGTGCACGGGCTGGTGTCGCTGGAGCTGTCCGGCAACCTGCCGCCGGATCTCGACGTCGAACCCACCTACGAGCGGGCGCTGCGCAACAACCTTGTCGGCTGGCTGATCTAGACCGCGCCGTACTGTCGGTCGCCCGCGTCGCCGAGGCCGGGGACGATGAAGCCCGAGTCGTTGAGCCGCTCGTCGATGCTCGCGGTCACCAGCCGGACCGGCAGACCGGCCTGGCGCAGGTGCTCGACGCCCTCCGGCGCGGCCAGGGCGCAGATCGCCGTGACGTCGGTGGCGCCGCGGTCGACCAGCAGATTGATCGTGTAGACCATCGAGCCGCCGGTGGCGAGCATCGGGTCGAGCACGAACACCGGCCGGTCGGAAAGGTCGGCGGGCAGCGACTCCATGTACGGCGTCGGCTGCAGGGTCTCCTCGTCGCGGGCCAGGCCGACGAAGCCCATCTGGGCGTCGGGAATCAGCTTGTGCGCCTGGTCGGCCATGCCCAGCCCGGCGCGCAGGACCGGCACGAGCAGCGGCGGGTTGGCCAGCCAGTGCCCGTCGGTGCGTGCGACGGGCGTGTGGATCCGCTCGACCCGCAGCGGCGCGGCGCGCATCGCCTCGTAGGTGAGCATCACGGTCAGCTCGTGCAGCGCGGCCCGGAAGTTGGCGCTGTCGGTGCGGGCGTCTCGCATGACCGTGAGACGGGCTTTGGCGAGCGGGTGATCCACGGTCAAGACGTCCATGACCGCACACGGTAGCGGTTGGGCGACCGGTGTGGGTCGAGTGACAAGTTCGGCATACCGAGGATCGTCGTCGCCCGATAGGGTGACGCGGTCCGCCGAGCTGGAGTGACAGATGCCCGACTTACCCACCGCAGCACCGGTGTTCGTCGACCCGACCGGCAAGCGGCGCAAGCACGTGCGAACCACCGCCGTCGTGAGCGTCGCCGCACTGGTCGCCGTGGGTGGTCTGCTGATCGCCGCGCTGTTCGGCGCGCCCATCGGACCGACGGCGTCGCTGCCGATCCCGCCGCCGCCGTCGGCACCTGCGCAGCCCGTGCCCGCAGAGACCACTGCCGCCAAGGCCCCGACTTCGCGCACCGAGACCTCCGAGGCGCCGACCAGCACCACGACGACGGCGTCGAAGGCCCCGGCGACAACGACCAGCTCGTCCGCCGCGGTCACCACGACCAAACCCGGCAACACGCCTCCCGGCCGGCCCAGCGAGTTGCCCCGCCCGACCAAGCCGCCGCGCTAGTGGCGCGGCATCTCCGGGCACGCAAGCCGCGAGCGCACTGGGTTCTGCTCGTCGCCGTGCTCGTCGCGGTGGCCGGTTTGCTGACCGTGCAAGCGGTCATGAGCGGCGGACTCGGGGCGGAAGGCGCCTCACCGACCGGCACGGCGAACACTGTGCCCGCAGCCGCGCGCGACGGCGGCGCGGTGATCGATCCGCGCGGGGACACCCCGGTGACCGTCGGGCCGAAAGACAAGATGCTCGCCCTGACCTTCGACGACGGCCCGGACCCGGAGTGGACGCCGAAGATCCTGGAGACCCTCGCCCGGCACAACGTCCGCGCGACGTTCTTCATCACCGGCGCCGGCGCGGCGAAGTACCCCGGCCTCGTCGACGAGATCATCCTGCGCGGCCACGAGATCGGCCACCACACCACCACGCACACCGACCTGCGCACGGCGAGCGAATCGCGCACGTGGATGGAGCTGCGGGCGACCGACCTGGCCCTCGCGTGGACCGCGAACCGCACCACCGCACTGGTGCGCCCGCCCTACGCCGCGACGCCGGAGTCCCTCGACGACCTGGCCTGGCAGGCCGCGCGCAGGCTCGGGGCCGACGGCAGGCTCGTGGTGCTCTCCGACCTGGACTCGCAGGACTGGCGCAAGCCAGGGGTGGACGCCATCGTCGCGAACTCCACACCGCGCGACGACCGGGGCGCGGTCCTGCTCATGCACGACGCAGGCGGCGACCGGACCGAGACGGTGGCCGCGCTGGACCGGCTCATCCCGGACCTACAGGCACGCGGCTGGACCATCGGGACGGTGTCGACGACGACCGGCCTGCAGGACTCGGGCGCGTTGCCGGGGCTGCTGGCCCGCCTGGGCGGGCTGCTGCTGGTGGGCATCGTGCAACTCGCGCAGTTCGTCGCGGGATCGTTGGAAGTGGTGTTGATCGCGGCGACCGCGGTGGCCGCGCTGCGCACGCTGCTGGTGCTGCTGACCACGGGCATGCACGTGCGCCGGGTCCGCGGAAAACGTTTGCGGCCGGTCCGCTACCCGGTCACGGTGCTGGTGCCCGCGTACAACGAGGCGAAGGGCATCGAGGCTACTCTGCGGTCGATCCTGGAATCGCGGCACCCGCTGGAGATCATCGTCATCGACGACGGCTCCATCGACGGCACCGGGCGCATCGTCCGAGACCTGCAGCTGCCCAGGGTCCGGCTGATCCGGCAGGCCAACGCGGGCAAAGCGGCGGCGCTGAACACCGGTCTCGCCGCGGCGCGCACGGAGCTGATCGTCATGGTCGACGGCGACACCGTGCTGGAACCCGAAGCGGTCGGCACGCTCGCCGCGCACTTCGCCGACCCGACGATCGGCGCGGTGTCGGGCAACGCGAAGGTCGGCAACCGCGGCGGCGTCCTGGGTCGCTGGCAGCACATCGAGTACGTCATCGGCTTCAACCTCGACCGTCGCATGTACGACGTGCTGCAGTGCATGCCGACCGTGCCCGGCGCGATCGGCGCGTTCCGTCGTTCCGCGGTGCTGGAAGTGGGCGGCGTCGGCGAGGACACGCTCGCCGAGGACACCGACCTCACGATGGCGTTGGAGCGCGACGGCTGGCGGGTGATCTACTCGGAGGGCGCGTGGACCGAGGCCCCGGCGACGCTCGGGCAGCTGTGGAAGCAGCGTTACCGCTGGTGCTACGGCACTTTGCAGGCCGTGTGGAAGCACCGGCGGGCGGTCATAGAGCCGGGGCAGTCGGGCAAGCTGGGCAGGCGCGGGCTGCCGTACCTGCTGATGTTCCAGGTGCTGCTGCCGGTGCTGGCGCCGATCGTCGACGTCGCCGCCGTGTTCGGCCTGCTCACCGGCGACGCGACGACGACGCTGCTGACGTGGCTCGGTTTCCTGCTGATGCAGGCGATCCCGGCGATCATCGCGTTCCGGCTCGACAAGGAGCGGCTGGGCCCGCTGTGGGCGTTGCCGCTGCAGCAGTTCGTGTACCGGCAGCTGATGTACCTGGTGGTCATCCAGTCGCTGGCCACGGCCGTGTCGGGGGTGCGGCTGCCCTGGCACAAGCTGGAGCGGCGCGGTCAGGACCTAGCCCTTGTGGGCCAGGACGGCGAACATCGTCACTGACATGTGGAAGTCGCCTGCCGCGGCGCCCTCGGCCAGGTCGGCGAGGAACTTGTCGGCCTGATCCTGGGTGATGGCGCCGCGATGGATGCCGGTGGCGGCCAGCATGCGCACGAGGGAGCCGTCGGCGGCGGCGTTGTCCTGGATCAGGGCCTGCGAACCGATGTCGGTCACCTTCAGCCCGGCGGCGGTGAGCTGCCCGGCGAGCCCGCGCCCGCTGTGGGGGTTGGGCGTGGTGGCGAGCATGGCCCCGGTGAGGGCGTTCAGCACGGCCGGGTCGCCGGGGTGCAGGATCGCGGTCGCCCAGTCGGAGTCGATCACCACCGCCCGCCCGCCCGGCCGCAGCACCCGGGCGATCTCGGCGGCCGCCCGCTCGGGCTCGTGGAGGTGCTGGAAGACCCGCTCACAGCGGACGGCGTCGAAAGTGTTGTCCGCAAAGGGAAGTTCGTACGCGTCGCCGTCGACGAACCGGGCGGCGCTGCCCCTCGCGCGCTCCTCGGCGATCGACCGCATCCCGGCGTTCGGCTCGACCCCGACAGCGTCGCCCGCGGACCCGACCGCGGCGGCGAACGCCTGCACTTCCGAGCCGGTCCCGGCGCCCACGTCGAGGGCCTTCTCGCCTGGCTGCGGGTCGAGCGCGAGCATCGCCCACTGCCGCAGCCGCTGGATGCCGGGCAGGGCGGCCTGCAGGTCGAGGAGGGCGACCAGCCGGTCCAGGTCGGCTGGATTGATCCGCTCGGCGCGGAACGACGGTTCACTTTCTGGCATGAGCCCACCGTAGCCGGGTCGGATCGGTTCGGTTGCGCCTCGCGACGTCACCCGATCGCGCTACGCTGCCCGGCGTGAGCGAGCAGCCGGCAATCCCAGGTCCGCACGAGATGCGCGCGTCCAACGACGACCGGGAGCGCTTCTCGAAAATCCTCCACGAAGCCATGTCCGAGGGCAGGCTCACCGTCGGAGAACTCGAGGAGCGGTTGGACCAGGTCTACGCCGCGAAAACCTACGGGGACCTGATCCCCGTGGTCCGCGACCTGCCCGGCTACCAGGTGGTCCCGCGAATCCAACAGCCACTCGCGACGCCCGCACCCAACCGCATCGGCGGCCGCGGCACGTCGTCCAACGCGATCGCGATCATGTCGGGCTCGGACCGCAAGGGGCCGTGGGTGGTCCCGCCGTCGTTCAACGCCATCGCGATCATGGGCGGGGTCGAGATCGACCTGACCCAGGCCACGTTCGAAGCGGCGGAGACCGTGATCCAGGCCTACGCCCTGATGGGCGGGGTCGAGATCCGGGTGCCCGAGGGCATCACTGTGGTGGTCGACGGCATCGGCTTCATGGGCGGCTTCGCCAACTCCGTCCGCACCCAGGGCCCTCCCGGCTCCCCGGTCGTCCGCATCACCGGCTTCGCCATGTGGGGCAGCGTGGACGTCAAGCCGCCGCGTCGGCGCAAGGACAAGCGCGGACACCGCGAGATCGAGCACTGACCCGCTTTAGGCGTTGATCGGTCGCGCGTGTCACTGGGTTCGCCAGGATGGGCGGGGGTCGACGTGCGGCCCGAAGAACCACAGGTGGTGGTGCTCGACCCGTCCCCTATCGCTTGTACAGGCGCGCGATCCCTGCGGGCCACAGAGGCGGTCGACGCGATGGATCATCGCCCGTAAGCGGCGGCGAGAGGTCCACGGCCAGGGCAACCAAGACGTGGTGCGGGGAACAGAAGCAGCACCGCGGGCAACCCGGCCTGCTCCATCGCGGAGCCGACAGTGAACCAGCGCTCGGGCGCTCCCGTGCCGCTGCCTCAACCCGACTCTGACTGACACGCGGTCGCGCCGAGTTGGCCACGAAGGCCCGCAGCGCGAC
>NZ_JBOHGC010000173.1:0-1236 GCF_050699995.1 Actinokineospora sp.
CAGCCACACCCGCAGGCCACCGTGCCTGCGCCGGGCCCGGATTGCGGGATCGTAGGGGTCCTCGGGGAGATCCGACCAGCGGAAAGTCGGCATGACGCTGTGGACCGAGGGCGGCGCGGATCGGGCGCTGCAGGGAACGTGGATGGCCGTCCCGGGACCGGTCACGGCGAGTTGGGTGGGGTCGGCCGCGAGCGCGGGTGGCAGGTACTCGCGGAACCGGGTGCTCGCCGTCGGGATGTAGGTGATGAGCCGGTGCAGCGTGTCGTGCAGCTCGTGGCGCGGATCGGCGCTGCCCGGACCGCTCGGCGCGCCGGTCAGCTCGATCGTGTCGGGCCCCTCCGGGGTGGGCAGGTCGAAGGCGTGGCCGGTGTGGCCATCGACGAAGCGCGGCGGCTCGCCCGACGCGGGATCGTCGAACCACTCGCCCCACTTCGCCTCGACGTCGATCCGACCGGTCGTCGCCGCGTGCGACACCAGCGATCCCCGGAAGCGGGAGTGGGTCTCGCCGTAAGCGCGGTGCGCGCGGAATCCGCTCGGGATGCGCGGCCGCTCGAGGGGACGCTGGGTGGCGTGGACGAGGACGATGGTCTCCCCGGGGGTCAACATCTGGTGTTTGCCCGCGAGGACATCGGCCAGGCCCGCGGCGGGCACGGTGTCGGCGATCCAGTCCCACATGCCGAGCAGGTCGAGCCCCTGTTGGTCGAGGGTGCTCGACGCGCGGACCGTGGCGGTCGCGCCTGGCGGCAGTGTCACGGTGACGACGCCGCCCGCGACCGAGACCAGCGGCATGGGGCCGTCTTCCAGCACAAGCCTGCAAGTCCCGACGTCGGGCCAGGTCCCGGTGAGCGGCACGAGCTCGGTGTGCGCCCACCAATTCGCGGTGCCATGTCCGGTGAAGCGCAACGCGATGCCCGTGGCCAATGGGTCCGGCAGGTAGGGCACGAGCAGGGAATCGGTGTCGTGCACGACGGTGAATCCCGCGTCGGGTGCGGTGCCGCGGGGGAGCGCGGCGAGTGTCGCGTCGAGCTCGGCCTGGGTGAACTCACCGTCTCGCGTCAGCGGCGGCACCAGGTGCACGCCTGCGGCGGGCGTCGTGACCGCCGGGTCGTCCGCGGAGAGGATGGCGGTGTCGAGCAGGGTGCCCTGTTCACGTTGCGCCCGCGCGTATGCCCGGCGGTAGTCCGCGGCTGCGGGGGGAACCCCGATCGCGTCGGGATCGAACCGGCCCAGCAGCTC
>NZ_JBOHGC010000174.1:0-11451 GCF_050699995.1 Actinokineospora sp.
CCGCGGCGGCGGCCGTGGTCGCGCCCGACGCGGCCGTGCGCTGCGGGGCCGACTGCATCCAGGTTCTCGGCGGCATCGGATTCACGTGGGAACACGACGCCCACCTGTACTACCGTCGCGCACTGACCTTGCGCGGGCTGCTCGGCCGGAGTTCCAAGTGGACCGACACCGTCGCCAGGTACGCGCTGAGCGGCGTCACCCGGCCGGTCGCCATCGACCTGCCCGAGGGCAGCGAGGCGATCCGCGAGTCGGTGCGCGCCGAACTGGCGGAGATCGCCGCGCTCGGTCCCGACGAGCAACTCGTGGCACTGGGCGACGGCGGGTGGGTGCAGCCGCACCTGCCCCGCCCCTACGGCCGCGACGCCGGACCACTGGAACAGGTTGTCATCGGCGAGGAGACGAAGCGGGCGGGCATCCAGATGCCGGAGCTGCTCATGGGCGGCTGGGCCGTCCCGCCGATCGTCGCCTACGGCACCGAAGGGCAGAAACAGCGCGTCGTGGTGCCGACCCTGCGCGGCGAAGTCGTGTGGTGCCAGCTGTTCTCCGAACCCGGCGCGGGCTCCGACCTGGCGTCGCTGACGACGAAGGCCGAGCGCGTCGACGGCGGCTGGAAGATCAACGGGCAGAAGATCTGGACCACCGTGGCCCAGTTCTCCGACTGGGCGATGCTGATCGCCCGGACGGACCCGGCCGCGCCCAAGCATGAGGGCATCACGTACTTCATCCTCGACATGACCACGCCGGGCGTGACCGTGCGCCCGCTGCGCGAGGCCACGGGCTCCGCGCTGTTCAACGAGGTGTTCCTCGACGACGTGTTCGTGCCCGACGACTGCGTGGTCGGCGAGATCAACTCCGGCTGGACGGTCGCCCGCGCCACCCTGTCCAGTGAGCGGGTCGCGCTCGGTCGAGGGAACGCGTCTTACCCGACCCTCGCCGACCTCTTGCGCTTCGCCGCGGGTCGCGATCTTGACGCCACTGCGATCCATCGGGTCGGAGAGTTCGTGTGTGAGAACCAGGTTCTTGACCTGTTGGGGGCTCGGACTGTGCTCAAGCAGTTGTCTGGCGCTGATGTCAGCACGACTTCGAGTGTGGGGAAGTTTCTGAGCATGCGGTTCGGGCAGCAGATCGCTGAGTTCTGTCTGGCTGAGCTTGGGGTGGCTGGTGCGGTGGCGGTCAAGGGGGAGCCGAGCGACAAGTGGATGGATCAGGTGATTGCTTGTCGGGCCATGACGATTTATGGCGGGACTACTGAGGTGCAGCTCAATGTGATCGGTGAGCGCATGCTTGGGCTTCCGCGGGATGCCGATCGCTGAGTTCTTGGGTGGGTGCCTGTTTGGGTAGAGTAGTTAGCCAGTCCTGCGGTTGGCCTGTTTGCGGCGGGCCGATGCCACGAGGTAGTTGGTGAGCTGGTTCAGCACGGCACGTGCCTTGTGGGTGTCGCGGTCGATGATCCAGTTCAGGGTTGCGCCGTCGAGGGTGTTGTGGAGGAATCGGGCGAGGGTGGGCAGGTGGACTGTCCACTCCATCCTCGTCGCCGCTGAGATTGTCTCCAGGACGGTTGTCGCTGCCGTCGCGTAGTTGTCGTACTGCTTGCGGGCTACCTTGGCCAGCGTGGGGTCGCGCAGGACGTACTGGGTCAGTTCGTAGGTGACCTGGTGTTCGCCGGGGTTGCTCTCCACGTGCGCCCAGTATGCGTCGATGCTTGCCTTGACCGTTTCACGCAGCGTGCGTTGTGGGTCGATGTTCTGGGTGGCTGCGCGGGTGTTGCGCTCGTTGATCCCGTCGAGGACCTGCAGGAGCAGTTCTTCCTTGGAGTTGAAGCAGTAGTGGAAGAACCCGAGCCGCATGTCGGCCTCGGCGACGATCGCCCGGGTGGTCGCTTTCGCGACTCCCTCGCGGGCCATGACCCTGATGGCCGCCTCGACCAGCGCCGCGCGGCGTTCGTCGGCTGACATCCGGGTCATGGCGGGTGCTCCTTCGACGGCGGTCTCCGTAGGGTCGAAGTCACCCGTGGATCTTGCCCAGCACGGTCTGCGCCTGTGCCCTCGCGCCCGCTGAGTTCGGGTGGAACGGCACCGCGACCGCGACTCCGTTGAGGGACAACGGGATCAGGCCCTCCACGTACCGGGTGAACGGCCCCTGACACACGTCACGGCCGATGGTCGGGGTGTAGGTGTCGACCAGTTCGGCGCCGGTCACCGCCGCCGCGTCTCGCAGGGCGGTGTTCAGTTCGCGGAGTTTGGCGGAGAGCCACTCCATGTCCTGGGTGAGGATCGGCACGACGGGCCAGCAGCCGCCGGACTTCGGCAGCCCGGCCAGGTAGTTGACCACCAGGACGCGGGCCTTGGGGGAGCGGTGCTTGATCTCGCGCAGGGACGTGATCACCTTCTGCTTCGCGACGCGGATGTTCTCCGACATCCGGTCCACGCCGCCGACGACCCAGTTCTGCTTGCAGTAGGTGCCCAGCGGGGCGGGCAGCGGCAAGGGCAGCAGCGGCGGCAGCAGGTTGAGGCAGCCGACCACAGCTCCCGCCAGTCCCGCGTCGTTGCCCCCGATTCCCACCGTCACCAGGTCCGTCGACGTGGTGAGCCGGTCGAACTGCGGCGGGTTCGTGCCGCCGAGGGGCAGGCCGGTCTGCGGGTTCGCGAAGTGCTCCGTGGTCGCCGAGCCGCAACTCGCGTCGCGGAACGTCGACACACCAAGGGCCGCCGCGACGAGTTTCGGGTAGTTCACCGTCGACTGCGCGCCGTCGACGGGGGCGTGTTCGGCCGTGGGCGGTCCGATCAGGACGACGTCCGCGGTCCACGAGTCGCCGAGGGCCACGTACTCCTCGTACTTCGGGGCCGCCGCCGCGTTCGGCGCGAGGGTTGCGAGGACAGTCATGGCGGTGGCGACGGCGGCGAACGTTCGGCGACTCGTCATGGACGCACCTCTTCGCATCACTGATCTTGGTCGGGCGACCAAATCGACAGTCAGCCCATTGTCATGAGACGTTCGTCCGCGCACAATGACCCATTCGGGCTAATGTGAGCTTGTTTCAAGTCTTGTCGCGGTGGCTTCGACACCCGGCGCGCAGGCGGCGTCCGGCTAATCTGACTGGACGCACGTGGACCAGGGAGGCGTTGTGGGGCGAGAGAGTGCCGGGGCGGTGCTCGGCGCGAACATCCGTGCGCTGCGGGCGGAGCTGGGCCTGTCGCTGTCGGAACTGGCGCGGCGCTCGGAGATCGCGAAGGGCACGCTCTCACAGCTGGAGAACGGCGCGGGCAACCCGACGATCGATACGGTGTTCAGTCTGTCGAACGCTCTGCGGGTCCCGGTCTCGTCCCTGCTGACCGAGCAGTCGAAGCCCGGGGTGGTGCTGGTCCGATCGGCCGGGCTCGACGTGCTCAGCAGCAACGCGGTCGACCTGCGCCTGCTGCGCAGGCTCGACCTGGTCGAGACGGTCATGGAGGTCTACGACCAGCGGGTGCGCCCCGGCGAGGTGCAGCAGTCCGCGGGACATCCCGGATACGAGCACGTCGTGGTCACGTCAGGCGTGCTCCGCGTCGGTCCGATCGCCGAGCCGTACGTCCTCGAACCCGGCGACTATGTGTGCTTCCCGGGCCACCTTCCGCACCTCTACGAGACGGTGGAGGGCCCGGTGACCTCCGTGCTGATGCTGCAGTACCCGGTGGACGCCGGGAAGACCCCGATGGCCGGTTCCTGCGCGGTGTCGAGCGCCGCCCGACCTCAGGGTTGACGTTCTGGGCTCCGCCCCTTAACGTCGCCGGTGTTCACTTTAATGAACGCTGGAGGCGATGGCTGTGTACCCGGACGTGGTGGTGGTGGGCGCTGGTGTCATCGGCGCCGCCTGCGCGCACGCGCTGACCGCCGCCGGGGTCCAGGTGACGGTCCTCGACCGCGGCGCGCCCGCCTCGGCGACGACGGCGTCCGGTGAGGGCAACATCCTGGTGTCGGACAAGGCACCCGGCCCGGAACTCGACCTCGCCATGGCGTCCCGCCTGCACTGGCCGGCGCTGATCGCGTCGCTGCGTGAAGACCTGGGCGAGGGCGCGGAGATCGAGTGGGAGGCCAAGGGGGGCCTGGTCGTCGCCACCACCCCCGCCGCCGCTCGACCCCTCCTCGACTTCGCCGCCGCCCAGCGCGCCGTCGGGGTCGACGCCCGCGAAATACCGGCGGAGCGGGCCCGCGACTTCGAACCGCACCTCACCCCGGCCGTCACGGCCGCCGTGCACTACCCGCAGGACGCCCAGCTGCAGCCGGTCCTGGCCGCGTGCGCGCTGCTCGCGGCCGTCCGCAAGCGCGGCGGCACGGTGCGGTCGGGGGTTACGGTGTCCGGAGTGGACACCGACGCCACCGGCCGCGTCCGCGCGGTGCGCACCTCCGAAGGCGACGTCGCGTGCGGCGCCGTGATCAACGCCTGCGGCCCGTGGTCCGGCGCCTTCTCCACCGCCGCCGGCGCGCCCATCGCCATCCTGCCCAGGCGCGGGATTGTGCTGGTCACCGCCGCGCTGCCGCCGACCATCCGACACAAGGTCTACGACGCCGACTATGTCGGCGCGGTGGCCAGCGGCGACGCCGACCTGCAGACCTCCAGCGTCGTCGAGTCGACCCCCGCGGGCCCGGTCCTGATCGGCTCCAGCCGCCAACGCGTGGGCTTCGCCGACCATCTCGAAGTCGCCGTCCTGCGCGAACTCGCCCGCAAGGCGGTGGCGCTGTTCCCGATCCTCGCCGACGTCCCGGTGATGCGCGCCTACGGCGGCTTCCGCCCGTACGCGCCTGACCACCTCCCGGTGATCGGTCCGGACCCCCGGGTATCCGGCCTCTGGCACGCCACCGGCCATGAAGGCGCCGGCATCGGCCTCGCCGCCGCGACCGGAAGGCTGATGGCCGAGCTGCTGACCGGGGCCGAACCGCACGTCGATCCGACACCGTTCCGAGTGGACCGCCCGGCCCTGATGGAGGCGGCGTGAACAGGGAAGTCGTGTCCCGGCCCGATCTCGGTGGCGACGGCATGCACGTCACCGTCGACGGCGTGGCCCGGTCCGCCCGGCCCGGCCAGACCGTGGCCGCGCTCCTGCTCGCCGCCGGCCAGGTTTCCTGGCGGGACACCAGGACCGGCGGCAAACCCCGCGGCCTGTTCTGCGGCATCGGCGTGTGCTTCGACTGTCTGGTCGTGGTCAACGGCATCCCCGACGTCCGCGCCTGCCAGCGGGTCCTCGCCGACGGCGATGAGGTCCGCACCCAGCACGGCGCCGAGCTGCCGGAGGCGCGGTCATGACCAGACACGTCGTGGTCGTCGGCGCCGGGCCCGCGGGCATCAACGCCGCTCTCGCCGCCGCCGACGCGGGCGCCGAGGTCACCCTCGTCGATTCCGCGCCCACCGTCGGCGGCCAGTTCCACCGGCTGCCCGCGGGGGCCGGACCGGACAAGGTCACCGGCGGCACCAGGCTTGTCGAGCACCCCGGGGTCCGCCTGCTCACCGACACCGCCGTCTGGACGATCGAGCCCCTCCACAAAGGACATGTGGTCCACGTCCGCACCGGCCAAGCCGACGGACCCGGCCGCCGCGGCGAGACCCTGACCGCCGACGCGCTCGTTCTCGCCACCGGCGCCTACGACCGCGGCTTGCCGTTCCCCGGCTGGGACCTCCCCGGCGTCGTCACCGCGGGTGCCGCCCAAGCCCTCGCCAAGGGGCAAGGAGTCCCGATCGGCAAGCGCGTCCTCGTGGCGGGCACCGGCCCCTTCCTGCTGCCCGTTGCCCAGTCCCTGACCGGCGTCGGCGCCAAGGTCGTGGAAGTGCTGGAGGCCAACGGCGGCATCCGCGGCTGGACACCGTCCGCGCTCTTCGCCGGGCGGGGCAAGCTCGCCGAACTCGCCGGGTACGCCCGCCTGCTCGCGAAACACCGCATTCCCTACCGAACCAGGCGCACGGTGATCGCGGCCCATGGCGAGGACCGGGTCACCGAGGTGACCACCGCTGCCCTCGACCGAGACTGGCAGGTCCGGCCGGGCACCGAGCGCCGCTTCCCGGTCGACGCGGTCTGTGTGGGCTTCGGTTTCACGCCCCAACTCGAACTCGCGGTCTCCGCGCGTTGCCGTCTTGTCGACGGCTTCGTCGAGGTGACATCCGCCCAGGAGACGTCGGTTCCCGGCGTGTTCGCCGCCGGTGAGCTGACCGGCATCGGCGGCGCCGACCTCGCCGCGGCGGAGGGCGCCATCGCTGGCGCCGCCGCCGCCTGCCAGGCGATTCCCGAAGCAGCCCGGCGGAAAGCGCGCCGAGGCCGGACCTTCGCCGAAGGGCTGGCCGCCGCTTACCCGGTCCGCCCTGGCTGGCGCACCTGGCCCGACGACGACACCTTGATCTGCCGGTGCGAAGAGGTCACCCTCGCCGCCCTGCGCACGGCCGCACGGGAGCGCGACGCGCTCGGTGTGCGGTCGCTGAAGCTGACCAGCCGCGTGGGCCTTGGCCTGTGCCAAGGCCGCGTCTGCGGACGCAACGCCGCTGACCTGGCCGCCGGGTTCACCGGCGGCCGCTACGACCCCGCCGACACGGCCAGACGGCCGATCGCGGCACCACTGCGCCTCGGCGAACTCGCCGAGGACCCCGAGAAGGAGAAGACGTGACCCAGGAACGGCTCGACGGCGTGATCGTCGCCACCGCGCTGCCCTACGCCGAAGACCCGAAGGCGCCCGCCGGTCTGCGCCCGGATCTCGACCGCTACGCCGAGCACTGCCAGTGGGTGGTGGCCAACGGCTGCCGCGGCGTCGGGCCGAACGGCTCCCTCGGCGAGTACTCCTCGCTGACCGACGACGAGCGCAGGCAGGTCGCCCGCACCGCGATCGAGGCGGTCAAGGGCACCGGCGTCGTCGTGGTCGGCGTGCACGGCGCGGGTGCCCACCAGGCGCGGCACTGGGCCGAAGTGGCCGCCGAGGACGGCGCGGACGGCGTGCTCTGCCTGCCGCCCACCATGTACCGGGCCAACCACGGCGAGGTGATCCACCACTTCACGGAGGTGGCCAAGGCCGGGCTGCCGATCATGGTCTACAACAACCCGATCGACACCAAGGTCGACCTCACCCCCGAGCTGGTCGCCGAGATCGCCCAGATCGACAACGTGGTCGCGGTCAAGGAGTTCTCCGGCGACGTGCGCCGGGTGCTGGAGATCCGCGAGGCCGCCGACATCGCGGTGATCGCCGGGGCCGACGACGTCGTCCTGGAAAGCCTGCTGATGGGGGCCACCGGCTGGTTCGCCGGGTTCCCGAACGTCTTCCCCGCCGAGTCCGCGCGCCTCTACTCCCTTGCCATGGAAGGGAAGCTGGCCGAGGCCCGAGCGCTGTACGAGCCGCTCGTCGCCGCTTTCCGCTGGGACTCGCGCACCGAGTTCGTCCAGTCGATCAAGTTCGGCATGGACGTCCTAGGCCGGTTCGGCGGACCCTGCCGCCCGCCGCGCGGCCCGCTGGCCGACGAGCAGCGCGCCCGCCTGGGGCAGGACATGCGCAAGGCTGTCGACTACCTCCGCGCGCACCCCGTGGCGGCCTGACATGCGGTCCGCCCGGTATTTCAGCGCCGTCGACTCGCACACCGAGGGCATGCCGACCCGGGTGATCACCGGCGGTGTCGGCGTCATCCCCGGTGACACCATGGCGGCCCGCCGCGAGCACTTCATGGCCAACCTGGACCACCTGCGCGAACTGCTGATGAACGAGCCGCGCGGCCACTCCGCCATGAGCGGCGCGATCCTGCAGCCGCCCACGCGGCCCGACGCCGACTGGGGCGTGCTCTACATCGAGGTGTCCGGCTGCCTGCCGATGTGCGGGCACGGCACGATCGGCGTGGCCACGGTCCTGGTCGAGACCGGCATGGTCGAGGTGAGCGAGCCGGTGACCACGGTTCGGCTCGACACACCCGCCGGTCTGGTCCTCGCGGAGGTCGCCGTGCGCGACGGCCGCGCGGAGCACGTGACCGTGAAGAACGTTCCCGCGTACGCCCACGAACTCGACGCCACCGTCGAGGTTCCCGGCTACGGCGAGGTGCGCTACGACCTCGCCTACGGCGGCAACTTCTACGCCATCATCCCGCTGGACACGCTGGGCCTGCCGTTCGACCGCGCGGCCAAGGACTCGATCCTCGCCGCTGGACTGTCCATTATGGACGCGATCAACGCCCGACGCAGGCCCGTGCACGTCGCCGATCCCAGCATCAGCGGCTGCAAGCACGTCCAGTTCACCGCGCCGGGCCAGGAAGGCAGTCACTCACGCAACGCGATGGCGATCCACCCCGGCTGGTTCGACCGCTCGCCTTGCGGCACCGGCACGTGCGCCCGGATGGCCCAGTTGCACGCCAGGGGTGAGCTGAAGCTGGAGGAGGACTTCGTCAACGAGTCCTTCATCGGCACCCGCTTCACCGGCAGGCTCATCGAGGAGGTCCCGGTCGGCGACCGGCTCGGCGTCCTGCCCACGGTGACCGGCCGCGCCTGGATCACCGGCATGGGCCAGTACCTGCTCGATCCCGAAGACCCGTTCCCCAGGGGGTTCCAGCTGTGACCCGAGTCGTGTCCACGTCGCCGCAGCGGCCGTCGGACGTGGTCGTGGAAATGCCCGTCACCAAGCCCGCCGCCGTGCTCGCCGCAGCGGCGCAAGCCCGTGTCGCGCAACGTGAGTGGGCGGCCGCCGCCCCAGGTGTCCGCGCGACCGCGCTGGCGGGCATCGCCCAGGCGGTCGCCGACAACGCCGCCGAGTTGGCCGCGCTGGCCGTCCGCGAGGTCGGCAAACCGGCCACCGAGGCGGCGGGCGAGGTGGCCAGGGCTGTTGCGCTGCTGCGGTACTACGCCCAGCAGGCGTTCGATCCGATCGGCGAGACCTACGCGACCGGGGCCGGTCTCGGGTTCACCGCGCGCAGGCCGCGCGGGGTGGCCGGGCTGATCACCCCGTGGAACTTCCCGCTGGCGATCCCGGTGTGGAAGTCCGCGCCCGCGCTCGCGTACGGCAATGCCGTGCTGATCAAGCCGTCCCCGGACGCCACCGCGTGCGCGCTGAGGTTGGCCGAGATCTTCACCGCCCATCTGCCTGAGGGTCTGTTCACCGTGCTTCCCGGCGCGGCTGACACCGGCGCCGCGCTCGTGTCCTGTGTGGATGCTGTGTCGTTCACCGGGTCCGGCGCGGTCGGCAGGGGAGTCGCGGTGGCCGCCGCCGGACGGGGAATCCCGGCCCAGTGCGAAATGGGCGGACTGTCGGCGACGATCGTCCTGCCCGACGCCGACCTTGGCCGCGCGTCGGTCGACATCGCCTACGCGGCAATGGGGTTCGCGGGCCAGAAGTGCACGGCGACGAAACGCGTGATCGCCGTGGGCGACAGCGGACCGCTCGCTGAGGCACTCGCGGGCAAGGTGGGCGAGCTCGGACTCGGCGACCCGGCCGAACCCAAGGTCGTCGTCGGCCCGGTCATCAGCGACGCGGCCCGCGACCGAGTGGCCGACGCGGTGACGCGCGCCCGCGCCGAGGGCGGCCGGGTAGTGGCTTCCGGCACTGTCGCGGGAGACGAGGGCTGGTTTGTGGGCCCCACAGTGATCGCGGGCCTGGGACCGGACGCCGTGCTGAATCGCGAAGAGGTCTTCGGCCCGATCTGCACGCTCACCACCGTCCCCGACCTCGACGCCGCGCTCGCCATGGCGAACGGCACCGACTACGGGCTGGTCACCTCGGTCTACACCGCCGACCTGGACGTCGCCCTGGCCGCGGCGGACCGCTGCGAGTCGGGCATGGTGAAGGTGAACGCCCCGACCGCGGGCGTCGATTTCCACCTCCCCTTCGGCGGCGAGAAGGACTCCGGCTACGGCGGCCGCGAACAGGGCAAGGCCGCGGCGCTCTTCTACACCTCCTCCCGCACAGTGCAGATCGGAGCGAACCGGTGACCCGTCCGGCACGACGTGATCCCAGCCGCCTTGTCGAGGCGACCGGCTTCCGCGACTTCGTGGGCTCGGGATGGGGTCCGGGCGACCGGGAGGCGCGCCTGCCCGACGGCGCGGCCCAAGCCGCCCGGGCGCACCGACAGCGGCTCAGCGATGCCCTGCCGGGTAAGCGGATCGTGGTCGCCGCGGGTGGGCGCCGGTCCGGGCCAACGACACCGACTACGGCTTCCGGCCGGACAGCGACTTCTCGTGGCTGACCGGCTGCCACGCCGAGGGCGCGGTGCTCGTGCTGCGGCCCGGACACGACGCGGAACTGTTCCTGCGTGAGCCCGCCGGGCCGGACGAACCCGACTTCTTCGCGAACGCGCGCGACGGCGAACTCTGGATTGGCCCGAGCCCAGGACTCAGCGAGTGGTCCGAGGCGCTCGGCCTGCGGTGCCGGTCGCTGGAGAAACTGCCGTCCGCGGTCCGTGGGCGACTCCCGGAAATGCTCACGACACCCGGTGTCGACCCACTTCTCGACGCCCTGGTCCCCGGCGCGCCCGGCGGCGAACTCCGCCGCACGCTCGCGGAGCTGCGGCGGATCAAGGACGACTGGGAGATCGGGCAGCTGCGCCACGCGGTCGACGCCACGATCCGTGGCTTCGAAGACGTGGCGGGCGAACTGCCGACCGCGGTCAAGGGCGGCGGCGAGCGGTGGCTGCAGGGCACCTTCGACCGGCGCGCCCGAACCGAGGGCAACGGTGTCGGCTACGCCTCGATCGTCGCGGCGGGCTCGCACGCGCCGGTCCTGCACTGGGTGCGCAACGACGGCGCCGTGCCGGAGGATTCGCTGCTGCTTCTCGACGCGGGAGTTGAGGTCGACACGCTCTACACCGCCGACATCACCCGGACGCTGCCGGTGTCGGGGGAGTACAGCCAAGTTCAGCGCCAGGTCTACGACCTCGTGCTGAGCGCCCACCGCGCGGCACTGGCGGCGGTCCGTCCCGGCGCGGGCTACGGCGCGTTCCACCGCCGCGATGCGGGTGTTGGCGGAAGGCCTGCACGACTGGGGTCTGCTGCCAGTCTCGGTGGACGAGTCCCTCGAGATCGGCAACCAGCACCACCGCCGCTACATCGTGTGCGGTGTCGGGCACTTCCTCGGCCTGGAGGTGCATGACTGCGCCCACTCCTCGGCGGAGATGTACCACGACGGGGTGCTTGAGGAGGGAATGGCGTTGGCCGTGGAGCCGGGCCTTTACTTCCACCCCAACGATCTGACGGTCCCGCCGGAGCTGCGGGGGATCGGTGTGCGGATCGAGGACGACGTTGTCGTGACCGCCCAAGGCATCGACGTGTTGTCGGCCGACTTGCCGGTCGAGCCGGACGCACTCGAACAGTGGGTGCGTTCCCGCGTCGGGCGGTATCGAGTGTCCTAGCCGGACCTTCCTGGCTTTCTTGATCGTTTGGCGTGTCGTCCTTGCTGGCACTGGAGAATCCAGCATCCAGGGTGTATTACCTAAACGTGCCCTCGATCGTCGGTAAACGCATCAGCGGGAAG
>NZ_JBOHGC010000175.1:0-3335 GCF_050699995.1 Actinokineospora sp.
GTCCAGGTCCGGCGGGGAGTATGTCCATGGCTGCTTGAGGTCGAAGAACCTCGGTGGTTCGGCGTTGAGTGCTTCCATCTGTTCCATCTGGGACTTCAGTTCGGCTGGCGGCTCCTTCCGCTCGCCCTCTCTGGCGTCGGCTTCCGAGGTGAAGAACAACTCCATGGCGTGGGCGCCGTCGGGGAAGTCGGCTTCGACGCTGCCGAGGACGTCGGGCCGGAACTCCGCCCATTTGTCGGAGTTCTCGGTGGAGAGTCGCCGACCGAGTTGGGCGTCGGTGACGCGCCCTTCGATGACTTGCACGAACCTGGCCTTGTCGGGATTGCCCTGCACGTCCACGGTCACGTCGGTGCTGTTCATGAAGGCGGCCCCGGAGGGGAACAGCCGGGACGTCTCCGACCACCACCGGTTCTGCTCGGCGTGCTCGGCCGAATCGAACCGCACCATCGCGACCAGCGCGCCGTCGTCGGTGACACCCGCGGTCGACCCGAGCCAGCCGGTCGCTCCGGGTGCGAGGTCCCGAACCCACTCGAACTGCTCGTGCGCTTGGTCTTCGTCGGACACTTCGCCTTGGATGACTTGAACGAACATCGTGCGCCTCCCATGCGTACTGGCAGGGCGAGCGGGCGGCTCGCCGCCCGCTTATACGACGGTACGACTGCGGCAGAAGACGCGCTCGGTGGCCGCCGAGGACACCGCTCGGGTGGCGGTCATGACCCACTCATGGCCGCCACCGGCAACACCATGACCCGCGAGGTGTTCGTGGGGAGCGGCAGAGTCAGGGACGTATGAGCGCGGTGCGTGATCATGAGCCGAGCTGCTGGTCACTGACTGTGTCGACCCAGGCTGCCCGCCGTGCAGGGGTATGAGGCAGCCCAGCACGCTGGGCCGCTGTTGCTGCGAACGTGGAACGGCGGGCTTCGGACTGCCCCAATGGGGTGGTGGAGGGTCCGCTGCCGATATGGCACTGGGTAACCATGCTGGGCCGATCGGCGTTCGCGGTTACCGTTTCCATTCACTTTAAACAGTCGTGCTGATTGAATCCCGCTCACGTTCGCGCGAACGATTCCCATCCACGGTGTTCACCCGGGCTGCCCCCGCCCTCGCCTGGGTGAGTGCCCGTTCAAGGGAGCCCTCACATGGGACGAGTTCGCGTTGGTCGGTTATCCGGTTTAGGAACGGTCGCGGCAGCGGCCCTGTTATCACTGGTCGGGTTGGCCACGCCGGCCTATGCCGAATCCCAGGTGCGCACGGTCGCCGAGGCCGTGCCGGACAGCTACATAGTCGTGCTCGATGACAGCGCGTCGCCAAGATCGGCGTCCGCGCGGACGGCGGCGGATCTGGCCGGGAAGTACGGCGGCACGGTCACCGCGTCGTGGCGGCACGCGCTCAACGGGTTCGCGGCGAAGATGTCGGCGACCCAGGCGCGCAGGCTTGCCGCGGACTCGATGGTGGCGTTCGTCCAGCAGGACCAGGTGCTGCGGGTCAACGACGTCCAGCTGAACCCGCCGTCGTGGGGGTTGGACCGGGTGGATCAGCGTGACCTGCCGCTGGATCAGAGCTACACCTACGACACCACGGCGAGCAACGTGCGCGCCTACATTCTCGACACGGGCATCCGCGTCTCGCACGCCACATTCGGCGGTCGGGCCACGTGGGGCACGAACACGGTCGACACCAACAACACCGACTGCCACGGTCACGGCACACACGTGGCGGGTACCGTCGGCGGCACCCAGTACGGCGTCGCCAAAGGTGTCGCGCTGGTCGCGGTGAAGGTGTTGAACTGCCAGGGTTCCGGCACGACGGCCGGGGTGGTGAACGGCGTGGACTGGGTGACCCAGAACGCGGTGAAGCCCGCCGTGGCGAACATGAGCCTTGGTGGCGGCGCCGACGCCGCCCTGGACACCGCTGTGCGCAACTCGATCGCCTCCGGTGTCACCTATGGGCTCGCATCGGGCAATTCCAATGCCGATGCCTGCAACTCGTCCCCGGCCAGGGTGGCCGAGGGCATCACGGTCAACGCCTCCGACACCACCGACGCGCGGGCGTCGTTCTCCAACTACGGCACCTGCACCGACATCTTCGCCCCCGGTGTCGGCATCACCTCGGCGTGGATGACCAACGACACCGCGACCAACACGATCAGCGGCACGTCGATGGCCACCCCGCACGTCGTGGGTGCCGCCGCACTGTGGTTGGCCACCCACCCGAACGACCTGCCTCCGGCGGTGGCTACCGCGCTGTACAACAACTCCACCCCGAACAAGGTCACCAATCCGGGCACCGGTTCACCGAACCGGCTGCTCTACACCGCCCCCGCCGGCGGCACCCCGGGGTCGCCGTCGGTGACCAACCCCGGCAGCCAGTCCGGCGTCGTCGGCACCGCCACGAGCCTGCAACTGTCCGCCTCGGGCGGCACCACCCCGTACACCTGGGCGGCGACCGGCCTTCCCGCCGGATTGTCGATCAACGCGAGCACCGGCCTGATCTCCGGGACCCCGACCACCGCGGGCACCAGCGCCGTGACCGCCACGGTGACCGACTCGGCGAGCAAGACCGGGACGACGTCGTTCACCTGGACCATCGCGACCGCACCGGTCCCGGGTTGCTCGGGCACCAACGGCACCGACGTGACGATCCCCGACCTGTCCACAGTGGAAAGTTCGATCACCATCGCCGGTTGCACGGGCAACGCGTCGGCGACCTCGACGGTCGAGGTGCACATCGTGCACACCTACATCGGCGACCTGATCGTGACCCTGGTCGCGCCGGACGGCAGCACCTACGTGCTGCACAACCGGGCAGGCGGCAGCGCGGACAACATCAACCAGACCTACACCGTCAACCTCTCCGGTGACGCGGCGAACGGGACCTGGAAGCTGCGGGTGCAGGACGCCGCCGCGGCCGACACCGGGCGGATCGACACCTGGACGCTGTCGCTCGGCGGTGGCGGGACACCGGCGTGTGGTGGCACCAACGGCAACGACGTGGCGATTCCCGACCTGTCCACTGTGGAGAGCTCGATCGTGGTCTCCGGATGCGCGGGGAACGCCTCAACCACCTCGAAGGTGGAGGTGCACATCGTGCACACCTACATCGGCGACCTCATCGTCACGCTGGTCGCGCCGGACGGCAGCACCTACGTGCTGCACAACCGGGCAGGCGGCAGTGCCGACAACATCAACCAGACCTACACCGTCAACCTCAGCGGTGAGGCCAAGAACGGCACCTGGAAACTGCGAGCGCAAGACGCGGCGGCAGCGGATGTCGGACGGATCGACACCTGGACGCTGACCGTGTGACACACCCGGTGGGCAGGGGCGCCCCTGCCC
>NZ_JBOHGC010000176.1:0-20155 GCF_050699995.1 Actinokineospora sp.
GTCATCGACGGTGCCGCCCCGTTCGTGTGTGAAGGTGTTCACCGGATCGGCTGATGGCGGCGTGGCACCCCAGGGGTGCCATCACCCGAATGCCAGAGTGGGGCCATGGCGCTGCTGGAGACCGACCGGATCACCCCGGTGGCGCGTGCCCGGGTGCTGGCCGTCGCCGCGCTGGGTCCGCTGCTCACCGGATACGCCGCCGTCGCCGCGGTGATGGCACTGGTCACGGCGATCGCCTCCAGATCCCATTTCTCCACGGTCGGCGTCCTCATCGCCGCGCTGCCCGGGTGGCTCGCCGCCCACCAGGTCCCGCTGATCGTGCAGGGCCACGAACTCGGCGTGCTGCCGCTGCTGCCGACCCTGCTGCTGATGCTGCTGGTGGCCCGCACGGCCGCGGGTGCCGCTGAGCGTGTCGACGCCGTCGGGCTGCGCGAGACCGGTCACGTCGTGTTCGCCGTGGTTGCCGCCCATGCCGCGTTGGGCCTCACCATCGCCCTGGTCCTCGATGGCGGTCCGGTCGTCGTCGACCCGCTGGCGGGGTTCTACTACCCGGCACTGCTCGCCGGGGTCGCCGCGTGCGTCGGGCTCCTGCGCCGGTCCGGCGCCCTGGACTGGTGCGCCGAGCGCGTCGACGACTTCGCCTGGGCCGGGCTGCGGGCCGGGACGCTGGCGGTGGTCGCGCTGCTCACCGCGGGCTCGTTGGTGGTGACGTTCGGGCTGGTCACGTCCTATGGCGCGGCGAACACGATGTTCGCCGCGGACGGACCCGGCAGCGCGCTGGGGATGTTGCTGCTCTCCGCCGGATACCTGCCCAACGCCGTGATCGCGGGAACGGCGTTCATCGCGGGTCCCGGGTTCTCGATGGGCTCGGTGTCGATCGCCCCGCTCGACTTCGACGGCGGCCCGGTGCCCGCGCTGCCGCTGCTCAGCGCGCTGCCCGAGCAGGCAGCGGCGTGGTGGCTCGCCTTGTTCCTGCTGCCCGCCGCCGTCGGCGCGTTGGTGGGTTGGGTGCTGCGGTCTGTTGCGGAGTCGCCTAAAGACCGGCTGCGTTCGGTCGCCGTCGCCTCGGTCGTGGTGGCGCTGAGCTTCGCGGTGCTCGCGGGCAGCGCGGGCGGCGCACTCGCCGGCGGCCCCTTCCACCCGCTCGACCTGCGGGCCGCGCTCGTGTCGTTCGCCCTGGCCTGCTGGGTCGCGGTCCCCGGCGGCTTCGTAGCCTGGTTCGCGGGGGAGCGGCCGGTCGTCGAGGGTCCGGTGGGTCTCATTGATCCCGAGGACCCGGACGACGACGAGGACCCGGAGGACTCCGAAGACGCCGATGACTCAGAGGATTCCGCAGACGAGGCCATGGACGAAGCTCTCGAGGAGCCCGTCGAGGACTCCGTCGATGACGAAACCGACGACGAGGAGATCGTCGACGACTCCCCGGATGAACCCCCGACACAACCGAGTCGGCCGACGCCGAACCGGACGCGGGCCGCTGAACAAGATCGACTGCGGACCGCCTACGCTGGGCCTATCCCGTTCCAGCGCCGCAGGAGACCACGCTGAGTTCCCAGTTCCAGCCGGCAGTGCCTGCCAGGATCGTCGTCCTGGTGTCGGGTTCGGGCACCCTGTTGCAGGCTCTGCTCGATGACGCCGCGATACCCGCCCGCATCGTCGCCGTCGGCGCCGACCGCAAAGGCATCGAGGGACTGGCCCGCGCCGATCGCGCGAACGTCCCCACCTTCACCGTCCGCGTCGCCGACCACGCCGACCGCGCGGCCTGGGACGTCGCCCTGACCGAGGCCGTGGCGGCCTACGCGCCCGACCTGGTCGTCTCCGCCGGGTTCATGAAGATCCTCGGGCCCGAGTTCCTCACCCGCTTCGCCCAC
Organism: Actinokineospora sp.; assembly: GCF_050699995.1. Taxonomy (GTDB): domain Bacteria; phylum Actinomycetota; class Actinomycetes; order Mycobacteriales; family Pseudonocardiaceae; genus Actinokineospora. The sequence goes on from NZ_JBOHGC010000176.1 coordinate 1,872, forward strand.
CGGGTCATCAACACCCATCCCGCGCTGCTGCCGTCGTTCCCCGGCGCGCACGCGGTCCACGACGCGCTCGCCTACGGCGTCCAGGTCACCGGAAGCACGGTCCACCTGGTCGACGGTGGCGTGGACACGGGCCCGATCATCGCCCAGGAGCCCGTCCCCGTGGCGCTCGGCGACGACGCGGCCACCCTGCATGAACGGATCAAGACGGTGGAGCGACGGCTCCTGGTCGACGTGGTCACCAGGATGGCGCGCGACGGATTCACCGTGGACGGACGAAAGGTGAGCATCCCGTGACTGGGCATCCCGAGACTGGGCAGCAGCGGAAGCCGGTTCGCCGGGCGCTGATCGGCGTGTCGGACAAGGCGGGCCTGCTGGAGCTGGCCACCGGCCTGCACGCGGCGGGCGTCGAGATCGTCTCGACCGGCGGCACCGCGAAGACCCTCGCCGACGCGGGCGTGCCGGTCACCCGGGTCGAGGAGGTCACCGGCTTCCCGGAGTCGCTCGACGGCCGGGTCAAGACGCTGCACCCGCGCGTGCACGCGGGTCTGCTCGCCGACACCCGCAACCCCGCGCACGTCGCGCAGCTCGAAGCGCTCGGCATCGCCGCGTTCGACCTGCTGGTGGTCAACCTCTACCCGTTCGCCAAGACGGTCGCCTCGGGCGCGTCGGCCGACGAGTGCGTCGAGCAGATCGACATCGGCGGCCCGGCCATGGTCCGCGCGTCGGCCAAGAACCACGGCAGCGTGGCCGTCGTGGTCGACCCGTCGCGGTACGAGTGGGTGCTCGCGGAGGTCAACGCGGGTGGCTTCACCCTGGCCGACCGGCAGAAGCTGGCGCTGGAGGCCTTCCGGCACACCGCGTCCTACGACGTCACGGTCGCGTCCTGGATGGGCAGCGTCCTGTCGCCGGACGACGAGGGCTCGGGCTTCCCCGGCTGGGTCGGCGCCACCTGGCAGCGCTCCAACGTCCTGCGCTACGGCGAGAACCCGCACCAGCGGGCCGCGCTCTACACCCAGGGCGACGGTTCGAGCGGCCTCGCGACCGCCACGCAGCTGCACGGCAAGGAGATGTCGTATAACAACTACGTCGACGCCGACGCGGCGTGGCGTGCGGCGTACGACCACGAGGCCCCGTGCGTGGCGATCATCAAGCACGCCAACCCCTGCGGCATCGCGGTCGCCGAGATCGACATCGCCGAGGCCCACCGCAAGGCCCACGCCTGCGACCCGTCGAGCGCGTTCGGCGGGGTCATCGCGGCCAACCGTGAGGTCAGCGTGGACATGGCGGAACAGATCGCCGAGGTCTTCACCGAGGTCGTGGTGGCCCCGGCGTACGCCGACGGCGCCGTCGAGGTGCTCACCAGGAAGAAGAACGTCCGCATCCTGACCGCGGAGCCGGTCCGCCGGGGCGCCGAGATGCGCCCGGTGTCGGGTGGGTTGCTTTTGCAGACTGTCGACACCATCGAAGCCGACGGCGACGACCCGGCCAAGTGGACCCTGGCGACGGGCACCGCGGTCGACGACGCCACCCTCGCCGACCTGGCGTTCGCCTGGCGAGTCTGCCGAGCGGTGAAGTCCAACGCCATCCTGCTGGCGAACGACGGCGCCACGGTGGGAGTGGGCATGGGCCAGGTCAACCGAGTCGACGCGGCCCGCCTCGCGGTGGCCAGGGCGGGCGAGCGAGCCGCGGGTTCGGTGGCCGCGTCGGACGCGTTCTTCCCGTTTCCCGACGGCCTTGAGGTCCTGCTCGAAGCGGGGGTCCGCGCGATCGTCCAGCCCGGCGGCTCGGTCCGCGACCCCGAGGTCATCGCGGTCGCGGAGGCGGCGGGCGTGCCGGTGTACCTGACCGGGACGCGGCACTTCGCGCACTGAGTTGTTCAAAGCAACTAACCGTGTGGCCTGGCCTTTTGGTCAGGCCACACGTGTTCGTGGGGCGGTGTTGACAAGCCTTCGGCGGGCTCGTATGGTCTGCGGTATCGAACATGCGTTCGAACGGGGTGGGCGGAGTCGAGGCCACTCGCCCCGCCGCCGTCTCCCCACGGCACTCGCGTAACTGAGCGGTACGCGCAGCAGGCGCGGGGAGGTGTGGGCGGTGCGGTCGCTGACTGCTTTCGGCGCGGGGAAGAACCCGGAAGCGGTCAGCGACCCTGCCCTCGACCATGCTGTCTTGGACACGGCAGTGCCGGCTCATCGCCCCAGTCTCTTCACCCCCGACGACCTCCGCGCTGCCTTGGCAGCCTTGGATCCTCGATCCGTGCGCCGAACAGGACGCGTCGAGGCCGTCACCTTCGATTCGTCCCCGGTCGATCCGACCGAGGGCACCCTTGACTTCGGCGACCGCGAGGACCGCGTTAGCGACCCCCGGCCCGCCGATGTGCGCGCTTCCTCCGGCGTCCAAGCGCCGAATCCCTCGGCGGTCCGCCACTTGGGCCAACGCGATCCGGGCCCTCCCCAAGTTCGCCGCATACCCCGAGACGCTGATCCAGGCGCCGCCGTCGCGCTCGATTCGTCCGTCCGCCTCGCCTGGTCCGGCCATGCGCACACCGTCCACCGCGACGGTCCCCCCGAGCCGCGCGTCCTCCCTATTCGCGAGGACCTCGCCCCCCTCTTCCCCTGGGGCGGTCTCCGCCGCGGCGGCACCGTGGCCGTGCGCGATTCCGCCGCGCTGCTGCTGACCCTGCTTGCCGAGCCCACCGCGAACGGGTCCTGGGCCGCGGTCGTCGGCATCCCCGACCTCGGTGTCCTCGCCGCCGCCGAACTCGGTGTCGCGGTGGACCGGCTCGCCCTGGTGCCCGACCCTGGCAACGATGTCGTCGCCATCGCCGCAGCCCTGCTCGACGGGTTCGACGTGGTCGCCATCGCCACCCTCAAGATCACCGACGCGCAGGCTCGCAGACTTTCCGCGCGGGCGCGCAGTCGTGGTGCCGCGCTCGTCGCGTTCGGCGCCTGGCCGGGCGCCGATCTCGAGCTGCGGTGCACGCGCGCCCGCTGGTCGGGCCTCGGCGATGGACACGGCCAACTCCGGGCCCGCCTGGTCGAGGTCCACGCCCGAGGCCGGGGGTCCGCCGCCCGACCGGTCCGCGCCCCTCTTGCCCTCCAGGGCACCCCGTTCACTCCGCCTCGCGGCCCTTGTCCACAGCTGGACAAGACCGGTTGACACCTCTCTGTGTCGAACGTATGTTCGAACCAAGCGAGTCGTCTCCCCACGATGAGCACCCGATCAACCCCTTGGGGAGAGCGATGCCCGCCGTCCGTCTGCTCGTCGTCTGGTGCCCCGACTGGCCCGTCGTCGCCGCGAGCACGGTCGCCGGCCTGCCGCTCGACACCCCTGTCGCCGTCTTCGCCGCCAACCGTGTCGTCGCGGCCAACGCCCGGGCCCGAGCCGACGGCGTCCAGCGGTCGATGCGCCGCCGGGAGGCGCAGAGCCGCTGCCCAGACCTGGTCGTCTTCCTCGACGATGTCGACCGCGACGCCCGGATGTTCGAGCCGGTGGCCATGGCGGTCGAGGAGTTGGCCGTCGGTGTCGAGGTGATCCGGCCCGGAATCGTCGCCGTACCCGCGCGCGGGCCCGTCGGCTACTTCGGTTCCGAGGACGCCGCCGCCGAACGCCTCATCGATCAGGTCGCCGCCCGAACCGGCGCCGAGTGCCAGATCGGCATCGCCGACGGCCTCTTCGCCGCCACCCTCGCCGCCCACCGAAACCAACTCGTCCCGCCGGGCTGCAGCCCGGAATTCCTTGCCCCGCTGACCATCCGCGAACTCGAACCGGGCAGGCCCGACCTTGTCGACCTGCTGCGCAGACTCGGCATCCGCACCCTCGGCGCGTTCGCCGCCCTGGACCCCGGCGACGTCTCCACCCGGTTCGGCGCCGACGCCAAGCTCGCCCACCGCCTGGCGAGCGGCCTGCAAGAGCGGCCGCCCTCGCGCAGACGCCCCCCGGCAGACCTGTCGGTCACCCACAACCCCGACCCGCCCATCGACCGGGTCGACGCCGCCGCGTTCGTCGCCCGCACGCTCGGTGAGCGCCTCCACGCGGGCCTGGCCGCGCACGGTCTCGCCTGTACCCGCCTGGGCATCCACGCGAGCACAGCCAACGGCGAGACCCGCGGCCGCGTGTGGCGCTGCGCCGACCCGCTCACCGCCTCCGGCATCGCCGACCGCGTCCGCTGGCAACTCGACGGCTGGTTGCGCGGCGGCACCGGCCGTCCCTCGGCGGGCATCACGGTCCTGCGTCTCGAACCGGAGGAAACGGTCGACGGCCGAACCCTGCAACTCGGCCTCTGGCAGGGTGGCCACGACGAACAAGCCGAACGCGCCGCCCGCGCCATGGTTCATGTCCAAGGCCTCCTCGGCCCTGACGCGGTCCTCACCCCGGTCCTCACCGGCGGTCGCGGCCCCGCCGATCAGGTCCACCTCGTCCCGTGGGGCGACGAGCGCGTCCCCCCGACACCTCCTGACCGCCCGTGGCCCGGCCGATTACCCGCTCCGTCGCCCGCCACCATCCCCGTCCGCCCGCTGCCCGCGTCGGTGTGCGACGAGGCAGGCGTCGAAATCGGGGTCACCGGCCGATTCCGTCTCACCGGCGAGCCCGCCCACGTGGCTTACGGCGGTGGACGCCCGCGCGCGGTCGCCGGTTGGGCCGGGCCGTGGCCCGCCGACGAACGCTGGTGGGACCCGGATTCCGCCCGCAGGCGGGCCCGCCTGCAAGTGCTGTTGGCCGAACAGTCCGAAGAGGACAGCCAGGAGGCGCTCCTTCTGGTGCGTGAGAACAAAACATGGTCCGTAGAAGGGATATACGCCTGATGCCATACGACGAAGACCCGCTCACCGCCATCGACGGGGTCGACTGGATCGACTGGATCGACCTGATCCCGCTGCCGCGCCGCTCGCCCGAATCCCTCTCGCCCTGACCGGGTGCGCGGATGGGATGGAACAACCCGCCCGTTCGGTGGTCGGAACTCGAGCGCATCCTCTCCGGCAGGCCGCCGGAGGTCGGCGACGGCGGTGACAGCCCGGGCTGGACCCGTCGCCGCGACCGCTACGTGCCGCCGATGGGTGTCGGGCCGCCCGGCGTCACCGACCAGGCCGATGGGGATTCGCGGGTGCCGTACGCGGAGCTGCACTGCCATTCCAACTTCAGCTTCCTCGACGGCGCGAGCCACCCGGAGGAACTGGTGGAGGCGGCTTCGCTCCTCGGTCTCGACGCCATCGCGCTGACCGACCACGACGGGATGTACGGCGTGGTCCGGTTCGCCGAGGCCGCCAAGGAACTGGGCATGCGCACGGTGTTCGGCACCGAGCTGAGCCTCGGCCTCACCGGCCCGCAGAACGGTGTCGCCGACCCCGAAGGCGAGCATCTTCTGCTGCTCGCCGACAAACAGGCCGGCTACCACAGCCTGTGCCGCGTGCTCACCGCCGCGCACCTGCGGGGGGAGGAGAAGGGTAAACCGGTCTACGACTTGCTGGAGGTGGTCGAGGAGACGCGCGACGACTGTGTCGTGCTCACCGGCTGCCGCAAGGGCGGTGTGCGGCTGGCGCTCGCCGCGGGCGGCCCGCAGGCGGCGTTCGAGCAGCTCAGGCTCCTGTCCGCGGCGTACGGACCGGACCGTGTCCACGTCGAACTCGTCGACCACGGCATGCCAGACGACACCGACCGCAACGACCTGCTCGCGGGCATGGCGGCCGACCTTGGCCTGCCGACGGTCGCGACGAACGCCGTGCACTACGCGCACCCGTCGCGAGGGCATCTCGCGGCCGCGATGGCGGCGGTGCGGGCCCGGCGCAGCCTCGACGAGCTGGCGGGCTGGCTGCCGCCCTCACCCACCGCCCACCTGCGCACCGGGCAGGAGATGGCCGACCGGTTCGCCCGCTACCCGGGCGCAGTGCAGCGCGCCGCCCTGCTCGGCGTGCAGCTCGCGTTCGACCTGCACCTGGTCGCGCCGAAGCTGCCGCCGTTCGACGTGCCCGACGGCCACACAGAGGTCACGTTCCTGCGGAAGCTGACCTACGAGGGCGCCGCGGCCAAGTACGGCTCGTCGGCCGAACGCCCGCGGGCCTACGCGCAGCTCGCCCACGAACTCCAGGTCATCGAGGAACTCGGTTTCCCGGGCTACTTCCTCGTCGTCTGGGACATCGTGCGGTTCTGCCGCGAGAACGACATCTTCTGTCAGGGCCGCGGCTCCGCGGCGAACTCGGCGGTCTGTTACGCGCTCGGGATCACCAATGTCGACGCCGTGCGCTGGGAGCTGCTCTTCGAGCGGTTTCTTGCCCCGGCCCGCGACGGCCCGCCCGACATCGACCTCGACATCGAGTCCGACCGCCGCGAGGAGGCCATCCAGTTCGTCTACGACAAGTACGACCGGCGCCACGCCGCGCAGGTGGCGAACGTGATCACCTACCGGGCGAAGTCGACGGTGCGCGACATGGCCAAGGCGTTGGGCTACTCGCCCGGCCAGCAGGACGCCTGGAGCAAACAGATCGACCGCTGGGGACCGTTGCAGTCCACTTTGGACGACAATCACCTCGACGTGCCTGCCGCGGTGCTCGAACTCGCCGGGCAGTTGGAGAACTTCCCGCGCCACTTGGGAATCCACTCCGGTGGCATGGTCATCTGCGACCGCCCGGTCAGCGAGGTCTGCCCGGTCGAGCCCGCGCGGATGCCCAAGCGCACGGTGCTTCAGTGGGACAAGGACGACTGCGCCGCCGTCGGTCTGGTCAAGTTCGACCTCCTGGGCCTGGGCATGCTGTCCGCGCTGCACTACGTGGTCGACCTGGTCGACAAGCACCACGGCGTCCGGGTCGACATGGGTGCGCTGGACCTCGCCGACCAGCGGGTCTACGAGATGCTCTGCCGCGCCGACTCGGTCGGCGTGTTCCAGGTGGAGAGCCGCGCGCAGATGGCCACGCTGCCCCGTTTGCGCCCCACGGAGTTCTACGACCTGGTCGTGGAGATCGCGCTCATCCGGCCGGGGCCGATCCAGGGCGGGTCGGTGCATCCCTACATCCGCCGCAAGAACGGCAGGGAGGAACCCACCGTCGACCACCCGCTGCTGAAGAACGCGCTGCGCAAGACACTCGGGGTCCCGCTCTTCCAGGAGCAGCTCATGCAGATCGCCGTCGACGTCGCCGACTTCAGCCCCGCCGAGGCCGACGAACTGCGCCGCGCCATGGGGGCCAAGCGGTCCACGCGCCGGATGGAGCGGCTGCGCGAACGGTTCTACGCCGGCGCCGCGGGCAACGGCCTCGACGAGGCGCTGTCCGCGCGCATCTACGAGAAACTCTTGGCGTTCGCCAACTTCGGCTTCCCGGAGAGCCACGCCCTGAGCTTCGCCTACCTGGTGTTCGCCAGCGCCTGGTTCAAGCTGTACTACCCGGCTGCCTTCTGCGCCGCCCTGCTGCGCGCGCAGCCGATGGGTTTCTACTCGCCGCAGTCCCTGGTCGCCGACGCGCGGCGGCACGGGGTCACCGTGCGCGGGCCGGACATCAACGCCAGCCTGGAGCACGCCGCCCTCGAACCGGTCGAACCGGGCGGCGACGAACAAGCCGTGCGCCTGGGCCTCGGCGCGGTCCGGCTGATCGGCGACGACCTGGCCAAACGCATCGTCGCCGAACGCGCTGAGGGTCCATATCTGGACATGGTCGACCTGGCCCGCCGCGTCCAGCTCACCCGTCCCCAGGTGGAGGCGCTGTCGACCGCGGGCGCGTTCGGCTGTTTCGGCCTGCTGCGCCGCGAGGCCCTGTGGGCGGCGGGCGCGGCTGCCGCCGAACGCCCGGATCGCCTGCCGGGCACCGCGGTCGGCGTGAACGCCCCGGAACTGCCAGGGATGGACGACCTCGAACTCGCCGTCGCCGACGTCTGGGCCACGGGCCTGTCGCCGGACAGCTTCCCGACCCAGTTCATCCGCGAACGACTCACCCGGCTGGGCGCTCTCACCGCAGCGGAACTATCCAAAGTGGACGGTGGAACGCGGGTTCTGCTCGGTGGCGCGGTCACCCACCGGCAGCGACCGCAGACCGCGGGCGGTGTCACGTTCCTCAACATCGAGGACGAGACCGGCATGGTCAACGTGGTGTGCTCGCCCGGGCTGTGGGCGCGCTACCGCAGGGTCGCGCGATCCAGTTCGGCGCTGCTGATCCGCGGCGTGGTCGAGAACGTCGACGGGGTGCTGAGTCTCTACGCCGACCAGTTGCAGCGACTCGACATGCGTATCCCGGCCAAGTCGCGTGACTTCCGGTGAGCGGGGCATGACAGGCTGGGGAGGTGGAGACCGGCGAGGACTACAGCGACAGCGATCTGCACGGCCGGCAGTGGGACCAGCGGCATTTCACCGACTGCGACTTCACCGACGCCGACCTCCGCGGCCTGGTGACGACCGGCTGCACGTTCACCAAGTGCGACTTCACCCGCGCCGACCTGGGGGAGTCCCGGCACCGCTCCACCGCGTTCCGGACCTGCACGTTCGACCGCACCACCCTGATGTTCAGCGAGTTCGCAGGCTGCAGCCTCATCGGTTCCACGTTCCTCGACTGCAGGCTGCGCCCGTGGACCGTGACCGACACCGACCTCACCCTCGTCGGCCTGGCCGGGGCCGCGCTGCGCAAGGCCAAGCTGACCGGCCTGCGTTTCCGCGAAGCCAACCTCACCGACGCCGACCTGCGGGAAGCCGACCTCCGCGAGGCCGACCTGTCGGGTGCCCGCCTGCGCGGAGCCAACCTCGAAGGCGCCGACCTCCGCGACGCCCGCATCACCGCCGACGGCCTGGTCCAGGCCCGCCTGCGCGGCGCCCGCGTCGACCTGCACACCGCGGTGGCGTTCGCCGCCGCCCACGGCCTGCGGATCGACTAGCCCTACGGGCGCGTCGGCGGCACCTGGTTGGGGATCTCGACCAGGTGGCCGCTCTCGATGAGTTCCGCGATGGACCGGTTGAACACGAACGCCGTCCCACCGCCGGGCTGCTCGAACCACGGAATCGCGACCCCCGTCAACGCCTCCGTAGGACGTTGCACGCGGTACACGCGGTAGGGCCTGCTGACCCAGTCCGGCACCAGCGACCGCCGCTCGAACGGCGTGCCCGCCGCGTAGGTCAGGTTGCCGGTCGGCTCCCCGTAGCGGTCGATCTCGGTGCCGGGCGGCAGTTCGGTCAACGTCTTACCCCGGAACAACGTGAGCGGCGGGTCGCCGGGTAGCGGCTGGATAGCCCAATCCTGAGGCTTCACAACCGAATCAGACCCAGGTGACGACGAACCTCCGCCGGTCTGCTGCCCCCCGCCAGCCGCGGGACCCCCGACGCGACGGGGAGAGGCCACACCAGCGGGCTCCCCGCCAAACCGGGAACCACCACCGGAGTCACCGCCACCGAACTGCCCCCCACCCACAGGAGCCGTGTCGCCTGCGGTTTGGCCACGCCCAAACGGCGCGCCATGAGCCGATGCCGTCTCGGCAGTGGTTTGCCCAGCGAACTGCGCGCCATGCGCAGAAGCCGCGTCACCGACAGGTTCGCCGCGGAACTGCGAGCCATGCGCAGAGGCTGTGTCGCTGGGTTCGCTGCGGAGGTGGGGGTCGGGTGTGGGGGTTGTGTCGTTGGCGGGTTGGCCGCCGAACTGTGCGCCATACGCAGAGGTCGCGTCGCCGGCGGGTTCGCTGGCGAAGTGCGTGCCGTGTTCGGAAGCCGTGTCGCCGGGGGTGTGGGCGGCGAACTGTGTGTCGTGCGGGGAAACCAGGTCGCCAGCAGGTTCTTCATCGGCACGTGGCTCGAAAGCGCCGAAGTCACCGCCCTCGGGTTCGGGTCGGTGGTCGGCGGAGGCGGTCGTGCCGTCGTGGTCGCCGAACCGTTCCAGTGGGCCGGTGGGTGCGTCGTCGGGATCGGTGTCCGCGCGGGTGAACAGCGAACCCGGTGCCGATTCCGCGTTGGCAGCCGCAGGTTCCCTGCCCGCAAACGCCGCGTCGGTGTTTGGCTGTTGGCCAACCCCATCGTCGACGGATGCCGGTCGGCCGTCGAAGGTTCCGTCGGTTACCGACTGCCGATCTTCGAACCCGGGCGCTCCCCGATCGGCGAAGGTTCCGTCGTCGGCCGGGTGGTCACCTTCGAACGCGGCATCGCCAGGGCCGTGCGCCCCATCGGCCAGCGGCCGCGAGCCGAACGCGTCGACGCTTTCCTCGGCTGCCTGCTGGTGATCGGTGAACGCCTGGCCGTCGGTGGCCTGCTCGAAACCGCTGTCAGTCGCCGACTCAGTGAACGCGCTGTCCTCCGCGGACTGGCCGCCGGTGAACGGCTCTGAGCGCTCATCGCCGAAAGCGGCCGCGCCGCGCGCGTCGCGTTCGTCGAAGGCGACCTCGGCTGCGGTGTGTCCATCGTCGAACGCGCTGTCGTTCGCGGCGTGGCTGTCGTCGGCGAGGGACAACGCGCTGTCGGGCTCGTCGGCGGACCTGGCGCCCAAGCGCGGCGTGGGGCGTGGGGCGGCGCGCCGGTGCTGGTACTCGTCTTCGTCTTCGTCATCGTCGAAGACCGGGGTGGAGCCGGTGGCGGTGAAGTTGGTGTGCTGTGGCCGGAAGAGGTCGTCGGCGGGGCGCGACGGGCGGAACAGGTCGTCGCCCGCCGGTGCCGGTGGTGTCACCGACCGCCGGGGGCGGTGCTCGTACTCGTCATCGTCGTCGTCTTCCAACTCGGCCAGGGACGCACGCATGGTCGACTGCGGGGGCTCGACCGGCTCCAGCAAAACCTTGCCCAGCAGGAAGGCGGACGCGTCCGCGAAGTCCTCGAACTGCCGTGGCGCGCTGAACCCGCCGTCGAACCAGCCGACCCGCCACCCCTCGTCGGACTGCTCCAGCACCCACGCGGCCGACTCCGGCAGCGCACCGATCCGGTATCGCGACTCGGGGACACCGAGCGTGCTCAACCGTGCCTGAAGCTGGTCGAACCGAGCCGCCACCCCCGGCGCGACCGGCACCCGGGGGGTGGACACCGCGTCGGCGCCAACGGCGGCACTCGACGGCGCCGCGTCGGCCACAGGCTCGCTGGACGGCGTCTCCTGCGGTTGCTCGGGAACGGGATTGGACCAGCCCGCAACGGATTCGGAAGGAGGATCACCGGCGGGCAGCCCGTGTTCGTCCTCTTCCTGCCCTTGGTCGACGCCGCCCGCCCAGCTTGGGGCATCGGCGGCGGGAGTCTCTTCGTCGGCAGGCGCGGCGGCTTCGGGCTCAGGCTCCGGTTCGGGCTGCGCCGATTCGGTCGGGAACCAACTGCCCGGAGAGGAAGCAGGTACCTCAGCCGACCAGTCGAACGCGGGCGGCGGATCCGAAGGGACCACCGCACTGGCACCGGCACCGGCACTGTCCGAGGCGGGCTCGGGGAACCAGCTCTCCACCTCCCGCTCGATCGGCGCCGTCGCGTGCGTGCCCGTGGGCTCCGAAGGCGCGTGCGTCGGCGACCACGCCGCCGTCGTCTCCGGCGCCCGCTGCGGCGCCGCGTCCTGGGTGGGCGCGTGGCTGGTCGCCGGCGTGCGGTCGATTGGCTCAGTCGTGTGCACCGGCTCCTCGACCGGGGGCTTCGCCCGGTTCCCGAATCCGACCTGGACCGGGATCGGCGGCACCGGCCCGTCCGGCCCCATGATCGGCGGCGGACCCGAAGGCGCGGGCACGGGCACGGGGGCAGGCGCGGGGGCAGGCGCCGGACGCACACCGTTCGGCGGCCTGCGCGGCCCGCGTCCGAGGAACGACCCGGCCGCCGCCCGGGCGGACTCGTCGACCTCGGGCAGGGTGAACTCCACCCGCCGGAGGTGTTCGAGCAGGTCCGGGTCCGGCGGGACGCTGTGGGTCCGCAGGTAGTAGTTCACCGCGGCGGGCCAGATCCACGCGCCGTCGGTGTGGAACGCGACCGGGACCGACTGCCGGGCCTCGTCGTCCAGATGATCAGTGTCGAACCCGCGCGCGGGCAATGCGAGGGGCGCGCCGTCGAGGTAGCGCAGGATGTTCTCGCGCTCGCCTTCGTCGATCGGCGGCCGGTTGATCACCGGACGCCCACCGGCGCCGGGTCCGTCGAAGATCCGCGCGACCCGGAACGGCGGCATGAGCCCGGCCATCCGACGCATCAGCCACTCGGGCACGTTCTGCTCGTCGCGGGGGAAGGTCCGCAGATCGTCGGCGTACGCGGGCGGCGGTGGCGGGTTCGTCCAGCGCGGCTCGTCGCGGTCGTACTCGAGGCTGTACGCCGAGGGCTGGTCGAGTTGGTAGCGGGCGTTGTACCAAGTCCCGCGACCGTCCCGGTACATCCCCGACCGCAGCCGCCCGAAGAGCACGGCGATCTCCGGTGAGACTTTCAACTCCTCGGTCGTCTCATCAGCGAAGATCACTTTGCCGACCGCTTCCGCGTACCGACCCAGCGCGCGGTAGTCGACAGTGATGGAATGCCAGTCCGCGGGTGCCGCCCGGAGCAACGCGAGCCCGATCTGCTTGACCAGGGCATCCTGTTCCGTTGGGTTCAGCTGCGTCGGTTGTGCCACGTGGACATCTTCTCCTGTCGACAGGCCCTTGGCATACGGTGGATCGTGCGTCGAGCCTCTGCCTGCGACGATGACGGACGGTTACCAGCCTGTCCGGTAGCCCGGCAACCTGTTTGTGTCACCGTCACAGTTGTGCCAACCTTCCCGGCATGTCCGAGGGCGATCTCGCGCCGCACCTTTCTCGACTCGGCCTGCCCGAAGACGAGATTCGCAGCTACCTCTATCTCCTGCGCACCGGCCCCTCGACAGCCGAGGAGATCGCCGTCGGCGCCGCGGAGCCGCTCGAGCTTGTCCAGCACAGTCTGCGCACCCTCATCGACGCCGGTCTGGTCGGAGCCGGCGGCCCGGACGGCCGGACCATAACCCCTGTGCCACCCGCGTCGGGACTGCAGATCCTCAGCCGACGCCGTGAGTCCGAACTCGAGCAGGCCAGGGTGGCCACGCTCAACGCCTACGACACGTTCCGCCGCGCGATCTCCCCGCAGCGCACCGACGACCTCATCGAGGTCGTCACCGGCACCGCGATCGCCCAGCGCATCCAGCAGATGGAGCTCAGCGCGCGCAAGGAGGTGCGGCGGCTCGACTCGCCGCCGTACTTCACCGAGGGCCACATCAACAACGCCGAGCTGGAGCAGCTCAACCGCGGCGAGGTCACCTACAAGGTCGTCTACGCGCGCGCCTCGGTCGAGGACCCGGGCCGCTACGCGCAGAACATCCAGCCCTGTGTCGCCGCGGGCGAGCTGGCCCGGGTGCTGCCCGAGGTGCCGGTGAAGCTGACGATCATCGACCAGCAGTTCGCGACCGTCTCGCTGCCGGTCGCCGAGGCCGACGTGAACCGCTCGCTGCTGGTGGTCCGCCCGAGCAGCCTGCTCTCCGCGTTGGTCGGCCTGTTCGAGGCGTCGTGGCGGCTCGCGGTCCCGTTGCACGGGGCCGCGCGCGCGTCCTCCGCGGTGCAACCCATCGAGCAGCGGCTGCTCGGGTTGCTCGCCGCGGGCGCCAACGACGACTCGATCGCCCGACAGCTCGGCGTCAGCAGGCGGACCGTGTTCCGCCACCTGCAGCGGCTGATGGACCACGCGGGCGCGACCACCCGGTTCCAACTCGCCGTCCACGCCGTCCGGCACCGCTGGATCTAGCGAATGTCACGTCCTCTGGGTGCCGTCGTCGCCACCCTCGGCGGAGTCGTGCTCGCGGCTCAGTCCCGGATCAACGGCCAGCTGGGGAGCCTCCTCGGCGACGGCCTGATCGCCGCGCTGATCTCCTTCGCCATCGGTCTGGTGATCCTGGTGACCGCCGTCGTCGCGATGCCGACCGCGCGCGCGGGCGTCGCCCGGTTCCGCGAAGCAATCGCCACAAGACAGCTCCGCCCTTGGCAGTGTCTGGGCGGCGCGGCGGGCGCTTGGTACGTGACGTCGCAAGGCCTGACCGTGACCCTGCTCGGTGTGGCGGTCTTCACCGTCGCCGTGGTCGCGGGCCAGGTCGTCAGCAGCCTCGTCGTCGACCGCGCGGGCATCGCCCCCGGGGACGCGCAGGCGATCACCGTGACCAGGGCGGTCGGCGCCGCGCTGGCGGTAATGGCGGTCGGCATCGCCGTGTCCGACGAGTTCAGCCGCCCCGGCCACCTCTGGCTCGCGCTCGTCCCCGCCCTCGCCGGCGTCGGTCTCGGCTGGCAGCAGGCGGTCAACGGCCAGGTGCGCGCGGCGTCGGGCAGTGTGGCGTTCGCCTCCATGCTCAACTTCGCGGTCGGCCTGACCGCGCTGGTCCTCGCGTCCACTGTGGACCTCGCGGTCCGCGGGCTGCCGAATTCGCCGCCGACCCAGTGGTGGCTCTACGCCGGTGGCGCGCTCGGCGTCGTCGCCCTGTCGACGGCGGTGTTCGCCGTGCGCCTGGTCGGTGTCCTGATGGTCGGCCTGTGCGCCGTCGCGGGCCAACTCGTCGGCGCCCTGCTGCTCGACGTGCTCGCGCCGCCGCCCGGCGAAGGGGTCGAGCCGACGACCGTCGTCGGGGTCGTGCTGACTCTCGCGGCGGTGGGTATCGCCGCCGTTCCGCGTCGCGAGTGAGAGGATGGGGTACGTGACCGCGACGATCCTTGACGGCAATGCCACCCGAGACGCCATCCTCGCCGAGCTGCGCGGGCGGGTCGACGCGCTCGCCGAGCGGGGCGTGGTCCCCGGCCTCGGCACCGTGCTGGTCGGCGACGACCCCGGATCGCAGTCCTACGTCCGCAGCAAGCACCGGACCTGCATGAAGATCGGCCTGAACTCCATCCGCCGCGACCTTCCGGCGCACACCACGCAGGCCGAGCTCGAAGCCGTCATCGACGAGCTCAACGAGAACCCGGACTGCACCGGCTACCTGATCCAGCTGCCGCTGCCCGGCCACCTCGACGCGGGCGCCGCGCTGCAGCGGGTCGACCCGGCGAAGGACTCCGACGGCCTGCACCCGACCAACCTCGGCAAGCTCGTCCTCGGCGACGCCGGCCCGCTGCCGTGCACGCCGGTCGGCATCGTCGAGCTGCTCCGCCGCTACGACGTCCCGCTCGCGGGCGCGCGCGTGACCGTCGTCGGTCGCGGCGTCACGGTCGGGCGCCCCCTCGGGCTGCTGCTGACCCGGCGCAGCGAGAACGCGACCGTCACCCTCTGCCACACCGGGACCAAGGACCTCGCCACCGAGGTCCGCCGCGCCGACATCGTCGTGGCCGCCGCGGGCAACGCCGGTCTCATCACCGCGGACATGATCAAGCCCGGCGCGGCCGTGCTCGACGTCGGCGTCACCCGCACCGACCAGGGCCTGGTCGGCGACGTCCACCCGGATGTGCGCGAGGTGGCGGGCTTCCTGGCTCCGATGCCCGGCGGCGTCGGCCCGATGACGATCGCCATGCTCATGCGCAACACCGTCGAGGCGGCTGAGCGGAACCTGTCGGCGTGACCGGGGGACCGCAGCGCACCGGCAAGCACCCCGCTCTCGTCCACCTCCCGTTCGGGCTGGTCATGGCGGTGGTGGTGCTCGGCCTCGTGCGGATCACCCAGTACTACTGGCGCGAGGGCACGGTGTGGATCGGCCTCGCGCTGCTCCTCGCGGCGGGCCTGCGGGTGCTGCTCCGCGACGAGCAGGCGGGCCTGATCGCGATCCGCGGGCGCGCCGTGGACGTGTTGAGCTACGGCTTCTTCGGGGTGATGGTCATCGCCGTCGCGATGACCATCGAGGGCGGCCCGCTTTCCCGCTGATCAGGACAGCTTCTCCAACAGCGTCATCGACTCGTCCTGGGTCAGCGCGACGCTGAGCAGTTCGACGACGATCCGGTCATAGACCCGCACCTGCGCGGTGTCCTCGATGACCGTGCTCGACGTGCGGTTCTCCAACACCACGACCGCCCCGCGCGAGCGGAACTGCATGCGCTGGAACGGTCCGCCCAGCCCCGGGTGCCCGTGCGTCAGGTCGGGGACGATCCGGATCGTCACGTTCGGCCTGGTCGCGGCCTCGCCGAGGTAGCGGATCTGCTCGCGCATGACGTCCTGGCCACCCACGGCGGTGTGCAGGGCGGTCTCGGCGATGATCGCGAAGAACCGCGGCGGGTGCGCGCGCCGCAGGATCGCCTGCCGGCGCAACCGGTTCGTGTACTGCTCCTCCAGCGCCGCCTCGTCGACCATGGTGACCTCGCGGAGCGCGGCCTGCGCGTACGGGACGGTCTGCAGCAGCGCGGGCACGATCGCCTGCTCGTAGTCGACGATCATCGTCGCCTTCGACTCCAGCACCCGCAGCGACGCGACCTGTGAACTCTCGGTGCCCTTCGCCAGCGCCAGCAGGTCTTGGCGGCGGCACCCCTGCACCCCGTAGACCTTCAGCAGGGCCGCGACGTCCTCGGGCTTCTGGGCTTTGCGCCCGTTCTCCATCCGGCTGAGCTTGGAGGTGCTGATGCCCGTCCTCGCCGTGACCTCCGAGAGGCTCAGTCCGGCTTCTTCCCGATGCCCGCGCAACTCCTCGCCGAGCAGTTCGATAACCATGGGTCGTCATGATCGACCTCACCGCCGAGTGATCCACGAAGTTAGCTCGCCTGTCGGCGGAAACCACCCGATGGGGAACACCGAGACCCTGCTCACCGCGCGCGGCGATCATCGGCAACGGCTTGGTAGCCTCCGGTTCATTCGCCTTGTCTCGGGAGGGATCCGCCAAGTGGCACCCGTCAACGTCACCGTCACCGGTGCAGCAGGCCAGATCGGCTACGCCCTGCTTTTCCGCATCGCCTCCGGCCACCTGCTGGGCCCGGACACGCAGGTCAACCTGCGGCTGCTGGAGATCCCGCAGGCCGTCAAGGCCGCCGAGGGCACCGCGATGGAACTCGACGACTGCGCGTTCCCGCTGCTCAGCGGCATCGAGATCACCGACGACGCCAAGAAGGCGTTCGACGGCGTGAACGTCGCCCTGCTCGTCGGCGCCCGTCCCCGCGCCAAGGGCATGGAGCGCGGCGACCTGCTCGAGGCCAACGGCGGCATCTTCAAGCCCCAGGGTGAGGCCATCAACGCGGGCGCCGCCGACGACGTGCGCGTGCTGGTGGTCGGCAACCCGGCCAACACCAACGCCCTCATCGCCCAGGCGCACGCCCCGGACATCCCGCGGGAGCGCTTCACCGCGATGACCCGCCTCGACCACAACCGCGCGATCTCGCAGCTCGCGGCGAAGCTGAGCGTGCCGGTCACCGAGATCAAGAAGCTCACGATCTGGGGCAACCACTCCGCCACCCAGTACCCCGACCTGTTCCACGCCGAGGTCGGCGGCCGCAACGCCGCCGAGGCCGTGAACGACGAGGCCTGGCTGGCCGACACCTTCATCCCGACCGTGGCCAAGCGCGGCGCGGCGATCATCGAGGCCCGCGGCGCGTCCTCGGCCGCGTCGGCCGCCAACGCCGCCCTCAACCACATCCACGACTGGGTCAACGGCACCCCCGAGGGCGACTGGACGTCGATGGCCATCCCGTCCGACGGCTCCTACGGCGTCCCCGAGGGCCTCATCTCGTCGTTCCCCGTGGTCTGCGAGGACGGCAAGTACGAGATCGTCCAGGGCCTGGAGATCAACGAGTTCTCCCGCGCCCGCATCGACGCCTCGGTCGCCGAGCTGGCGGAGGAGCGCGACGCGGTCAAGGGCCTCGGCCTGATCTGACCTGAGGATTTTCAACAACGAGGCCCCCATCGGTGGGGCCTCGTTTTTGTTAACTCAGATGCCGCATTTTCTGCCTGGAGTCCCCCAATCGCGTGAACATGCAGGCAGTGGCATCACAAACCGCCACAGGCGGCGTTTCCCACCTGACGGGTTCGCGAATACCAGAAGCGCAACCGGGATCAGGGAGGCGACGAGATGAACAAGAACGCAGAGCACACTGAGCAGCTCATCTCGCTCTACGGCGGCAGCACCCCGGTGCGCTCCCGGTGGACGTATCGAGCGAGCGAGCCATTCACGGTCACCGCGGCGTTCCAGACCGACCGCGACCGCTGGGTGGAGTGGATTTTCGCCAGGGACCTGCTGGTCGCGGGCCTGATCGGCCCCACAGGCGAGGGCGACGTCCGGCTGAGTCCGGAGCACACGGAAGGTCGCGCGTCGATCATCCTGGAGATCGAGTCCCCGGAGGGCCACGCCATCCTGGAGATGGAATACGAGGCCGTCGAGCGGTTCCTCACCGCCACGGCCAAGATCGTCCCGATCGGCGCCGAGAGCGACTTCTTCGACGTCGATGCCCTGATCGAGGAAATCACCAACGTGTAATTCTCACCGTTCCCGCGGCGTGCGACGGCC
>NZ_JBOHGC010000177.1:0-2990 GCF_050699995.1 Actinokineospora sp.
CTGGGCTGCAGCCTGCTGGCCGCTCCCGCCCTGGCCCAGCCCGAGCCCGTCGACCCCCCGCTCAACCTCTCCGCCGACAACGTGAGCGGGACCCGAGGCCCGGAGGGCGACATCGTGCTGCTGAACGGCAACGTGCACATCACCCGCGGCCGCACGGTCATCACCGCCGAGATGGGGCGCTACCTGCGCACCCAGGGGATGCTCTACCTAGATCGGCGCGTGCGCATGGTGGACAGCACGACGACGGTCGCGTGCGATCACGCGATCTATTCCGAAGACCGCGACATCCTCCAGCTCGTCGGCACCGTGGTCATCACCGACCGCGGCGCGGTGCTCCGGGCGCCGAGCGGGACCTACGACCGGCGCCATGGCCGGGCGGATCTCTACGGCGGGGTCTCGGCGGCGGACAGCAGCCAGAGGGCGACCTGCGACCAGATGGCCTACTTCCGCAACGAGCGCCTGCTGCAGGCTCGCGGGCACGTGGTGGGCGAGGACCTTCAGAACCGGATGACGCTCTCCGCCGACTCGGTGGACTACGACCGCGGGGCCCACGAGGCGGTCGCCCGAGGTCGGCCGGTGCTCCGCTCGCGGGACCGGGACGGCAAGATCGCCGAGGTCCGCGCGCGCATGCTCAAGGTCAACAGTGCTTCGCGGATCGCGGAGGCGATCGACTCGGTGCGGGTGACCCGCGACACGCTGCAGGCGAGCGCCGACTACGGGCTGTTCGACGACCGGGCGGATCGCGGCTGGCTGCTCGGCAGCCCGCGCGCCTGGGACGACGAGACCACGGTGACCGGCGACACGCTCGAAATCTGGACCGACAAGAGGGCGTTGCGGCGGTTCGTCGTGCGCAACAACGCGGTGATCGACTACGTGGGAGCGCGCCCCGACTCCCGCGGCGAGACCAGCCGGCTCACGGGCCGGCAGATCGTCGTGTTCTTCTCGCGGGACGTCATGGACAGCCTGGTCGCGGTGGGCAAGGCACGCAACGACTACCAGGCCCCGCCCCGCGACGGCCGGACACCGGAAGCCAACCGGGCGGAAGGGGACACGATCACCGTCCACTTCGTGAACCGCAAGGTCGATCGCGCGGTCGTCCGGGGCGCCGCCACCGGCGAGTACCGGTTCGCGGTCGCCGCGGGGGACACGGCGGCCGCCCGCGCCGAGATCGTCCGCTACGACGCGCCCCGCATCGAGTTCATCGTGCCCAAGAACCGCATCGTGCTCGACCGGCGCTCGCACCTGATCTACAAGGAGATGGAGCTGCACGCCAAGCGGGTCGAGTTCGACAGCGAACAGCAGACGTTGGTCGCCACCGGCGAGCCCAAGCTGGTGGACCGCGGCGAGGAGGTCACCGGGCATCTCATGTCCTACGATCTCGAGACCCGCACCGGGAACATCTACCAGGCCGAAACCGCGTACGAGAAGGGCCTCTACCACGGTCGGCGCATCCGCAAGGTGGGCGACCGGGAGCTCGAGGTGCTGGACGGCTCCTACAGCACCTGCGAGAACGACCCGCCGCACTACCGCTTCTCGTCCCGCCGGATGAAGGTGTACCTGAAGGACAAGCTGGTGGCGAAGCCGGTGGTGTTCTACGTGAAGAACGTGCCGCTGTTGGCGCTGCCGTTCTATCTCTTCCCGATCAAGCCCGGCCGCCATTCCGGGTTCCTGTTCCCCCAGATGGAGTTCGGATTCAACAGCGAGTCCGGCCAGTTCATCCGCAACGCCGGCTACTACTGGGCGCCCAACGACTACTTCGACGTCACCGCCTCGGGGGACTACTACCAGGCCGATCCTTCCTGGGTGGTGCGCGGCGATCTGGTCTACAAGCTGCTCTACCGGCTCGATGGCCGGGTGAACGGGACCTTCGCACGCAGCGAGCTCGATCAGGACGAGCGCTGGAGCGTCTCCTCCGACCATGCGCAGGAGCTGGGCGGTCGCACGCGGCTCGTGGCGCGCGCCGATTTCGTCTCGAGCCGCGACTATCGCCGCGAGGCGGGCTTCGGGACGCCGCTCTCGCAGCGGCTCAACCGCTTCCTCACCTCGAGCCTGTCGTTCTCCCACTATGCCGATTGGGCGAGCCTCAACGTGGTCCTCGACCGCCGTCAGGACCTCGATGCGGACGAGAGCTTGCGGGCCCCGACCGCCGTGCCGGGCCTGGTGGCGCAGCTGCCGAACCTGGTCGAATCGGCCCCCAGCGTGTCGGTCACGTTTCCCACCCGGACGCTGGGTGCCCTGGGATTCCTCAAGAATTCGCCGCTCGCGAAGCCGCTCTCGACCATGTACTTCAGCCTCAGCAGCCGCTACCTGAGGTACCACCAGCGCACCGGCGTGCTCGATGACTCTCTCGTCATTCAGCAGCGCGGCCTCACCCGCAGCGCGGTCGCCACCAACGCCTCGCTCAGCGACTCGCGGCGGCTGTTCGGATGGCTCAACATGGCGCCGGCCATCCATGCCAGCAACGTCGTCTTCGACCACGACGAGCTCGGGAACCGGATCGTGCCCGCCACGACGTGGGGCGCGTCGATGACCGCGAGCACGACGCTCTACGGCAGCTTCCGTCCCAACATCGGGCCGCTGGTCGGACTGAGGCACGTCGTGTTCCCGAGCGTGTCCGTGTCCTACAGCCCCGATTTCGAGCAGCTCACCTACGTCGACGCGTTCGGCACCCGCCGACAGCGCTTCTCCACCGTCGGCAGCATCGGCATCTCGGGCTTCAAGAGCGCGCGCATGAACTTCACGCTCGCCCAGCGGCTGCAAGCGAAGCTCAAGAAGGGCGACGCCGTGCAGCGGCTCGACAATCTCCTCTCGTGGGACATCAACGGCTCCTACAACTTCCTGTGGCGCGAGCAGCTCCAACCGCACCCGCTTTCGACCATCAGCTCGGGCGTGCGGCTGCAGCCGCCGGGGAACTTCGGCGCCGACCTGTCCTGGATCACCGACGTCTACTCGGAGCGCCCCATCCGCTCGCTGGGCTACAACCTCTGGCT
>NZ_JBOHGC010000178.1:0-4214 GCF_050699995.1 Actinokineospora sp.
GCAGATGAAAGACCTCCCGATCAGCCGCAACGCCTGGCACGCCGACTGGAACTACACCCTTCACCCACGATCCGACACGCCCGACCCGCACTGACTTGATTCACTACGTGCCCTAAGCGAGGATCAGGCCGGTGGGCTTACGCCGGATCAGCACTCGGTAGCCCACCGTGAACTCGAGTCCCGGCACCTCCGCGAGCGCGCGCGCCGCCACGGCCGCCGAGAACTCGATCCGCAGGACCGCCGCCATGCTCTCCCGGTCGGCGAAGCGCCACACCGTGGACACCCGGTGGCGGTCGAACCCTTTGAGGTCGAAGAACTTGTCGACCTCCGCCGGATCGTATTCCGGCAGGTCAGCCCGCATCCACCGGCCGTACGGCGGGCACGCCGCGTCCAAGTCGACGATCACCAGCGTGCCGCCAGGCCGCAGCACGCGGTCGGCCTCATGAATGCCCGGGTCGCAGCCGGGGCCGAAGAAGTACGCCGTTCTGGCGTGCACCACATCGAAGGTCGCGTCGCCGACCGGCAGATCCTGCGCCGACCCCGGCGCCACCGCGATCCCCGGCATGTTCGCGACGCGCGCGCGGGCCCGCTCGACCAGCGGTCGGTGGGGCTCGACGCCGAGCACCGACCGGGCCTTCGACGCGAACCGCGGCAGGTGGAAGCCGTCGCCGCAGCCGACGTCAAGAATGTCGCCGGACCAGTCGCACAGGTCGCCGAGGAGTTGCCACAGCGCACCCTCGGCGTCCTGTGCGCGGTTCTCGGTCTCGTAGACCTCCGGCCAATGCCAGATGTTGGGGCTCGGCACGATCTCCGACGCGCGCCACCGCGCCACCGCCCGGGAAACCATGCTCATGTCGACCAGGAAACCACAGAACCGACCTGGACGTTCCGGCATCCAAGGGGACCGTGACGGCGGCCGACCACGGAAATCGCCCAGCCGCAGATTCCGCGGTGGTGACCAAATGTCAAAATTCCGGGGAGGCGGACTAGACGAACAGGCGAAGCAACAACCAGGAGACCACCGCTGACGGAAGCAGTGAATCCATGCGGTCCATCAGACCGCCGTGGCCGGGCAGCAGCGTGCCCATGTCCTTCACGCCAAGGTCGCGCTTGATCACCGATTCCACCAGGTCGCCCAGGGTGGCGGTGGCGACGATGGCAGCGCCGAACAGCACGCCCTGCCAGATCTCGCCGCCCAGCATGTAGTGGACGGTGAGCGCACCCGCGACGACACCGGCGACCACCGAACCGCAGAAGCCCTCCCAGGACTTCTTCGGGCTGATCACCGGTGCCATCGGGTGCTTGCCGAACAGCACACCGGCGATGTACCCGCCGGTGTCGGAGCTGACCACCAGGATCATGAAGCAGAGCACACGGGCCGCGCCGTCGGCGGGGACCACGAGCATCGCGGCGAAAGCGGCGAACAGCGGCACGTAGGCCGCGGTGAAGACCGACGCGCTCGCGTCACGCAGGTAGCCCTCGACACCACCGCGCAACCGCCACAGCAGACACGCCAGGATCGTCACCACGAACCCGGTGAGCAGGCCGTCGCGACCGAACGGCCACGACAGCCACACCATCGCCTGGCCACCGACCAGCACCGGCCACAGCGCCACGTTGATCCCCGCGCCGCGCCGGAGCGCGCCCACGAGTTCCCACGTCGCCACGGCGACCGCGATCGCCACGATCCCGATGAACACGTGCCGAACCGTGAGCAGGGCCAACAGCACAGCCCCGCCCAGCACCACTCCGACGCCGATCGCCGCGGGCAGGTTGCGGCCCGCGCGCGAGACGTTCGGCGCGGGCAGATCCGCGCTTCCGGCTGTCACCGGGTGGTCCCTAGATTCATGCTCCAGCTCCCCGACGGGCCCGGCCACCATCTCCGCGTACTCCTTGCCTACCGTTCGAGGTCAGACCTCGAGCAGTTCGGCTTCCTTGTGCTTGACGATCTCGTCGACCTGGTGGACGTACTTGTCGGTCAGGTTCTGCAGTTCCTTCTCGGCGCGGACAACATCATCCTCACCCGACTCGCCGTCCTTCACCAGCCGGTCGAGCTCTTCCTTGGCCTTGCGGCGGACGCTGCGGATCGAGATCTTGGCGTCCTCACCCTTGGTCTTGGCGACCTTCACCATCTCCTTGCGGCGCTCCTCGGAGAGCTGCGGGATGACGATGCGGATGATGCTGCCGTCGTTACTCGGGTTGACGCCCAGGTCGGAGTCCCGGATCGCCTTCTCGATGGCGTTGAGCTGGGTGGCGTCGTACGGCTTGACGACCGCCATCCGCGCCTCGGGGACCGCGACGCTCGCCAGCTGGTTGAGCGGGGTCATGGAGCCGTAGTACTCGACGTGGATGCGAGAGAACATCGACGGCGACGCGCGACCGGTGCGGACGGAGTTCATGTCCTCCTTGGCCACCGACACGGCCTTTTCCATCTTCTCCTCCGCGTCGAGGAGAGTCTCGTCGATCAAGGGGGCGCTCCTTAAATGCAGTGGGTAACGCTGTTCACTTCGCGGGCGTACTGACCAGCGTGCCGATCCTCTCACCACGCACCGCGCGGCCGATGTTCCCCTCCGTCAGAAGGTTGAACACGATGATCGGCATGTTGTTGTCCATGCAAAGGCTGAACGCGGTCGCGTCGGCGACCTTGAGTCCACGCTCCAGCACCTCGCGGTGGGTGATGTCGGTGAACATCTTCGCGTTCGGGTCGAGCTTCGGGTCCGCGTCATAGACACCGTCGACGGCCTTGGCCATCAGCACCACGTCGCAGCCGATCTCCAGCGCGCGCTGCGCGGCGGCGGTGTCGGTGGAGAAGTAGGGCATGCCGACCCCGCAGCCGAAGATGACCACGCGGCCCTTCTCCAGGTGCCGCTCGGCGCGGCGCGGGATGTAGGGCTCGGCGACCTGGCCCATGGTGATGGCCGTCTGGACGCGGGTGTCGATGCCTTCCTTCTCCAGGAAGTCCTGCAGGGCGAGGCAGTTCATGACGGTGCCCAGCATCGCCATGTAGTCGGCCCGGTCGCGGTCCATCCCGCGCTGGCTCAGCTCCGCGCCGCGGAAGAAGTTGCCACCGCCGATGACGATCGAGGTCTGCACGCCGCCGCGGACGACGTCGGCGATCTGCCTGGCCACCGCGTAGACGACGTCCGGGTCGACACCGACCTCGCCGCCGCCGAACATCTCGCCGCCCAGCTTGAGCAGGACTCGGCGGAAGCTGCCGTTCTGAGTCACGTAAGACCCCTCCTCGTGACTATGCCCCGCCCTCGGTGAGTACCGGGGACGGGGCATAACCCTAGTCACTATGTTGCTTAGCGCAGGTCAGGCCTGGCCGACCTCGAAGCGCGCGAAGCGGCTGACGGTCACGCCCGCCTCGTCGAGGATGGCCTTGACCGACTTCTTGGAGTCGACGACCGAGGACTGCTCGGTCAGCACAGCGTCCTTGAAGAAGCCGTTGACCCGGCCTTCGACGATCTTCGGCAGCGCGGCCTCGGGCTTGCCCTCTTCGCGGGCGGTCTCCTCGGCGATGCGGCGCTCGGTCGCGACGACATCGGCGGGCACCTCGTCACGGGTGACGTAGCGCGGCTTCATCGCGGCGATCTGCATGGCGACCTAGCGGGCCACCTCTTCACCGTCGCCGGAGTACTCGACCAGCACACCCACGGCCGGCGGCAGGTCGGAGGCGCGGCGGTGCAGGTAGGTGGTCGCGGGACCGTCGAAGACGACCACGCGGCGCAGTTCGAGCTTCTCGCCGATCTTGGCCGAAAGGTTGTGCACGGCGTCGCCCACGGTGCCGCCTTCGAGCTCGGCGGCCTTGAGGGTGTCGACATCGGTGGCCTTGCTGTCCCGCGCGACGGCGACGATCTTGTTCGCCAGCGCCTGGAACTCCTCGTTCTTGGCGACGAAGTCGGTCTCGCAGTTCAGCTCGACCATGACACCGCCGTCGGCTGCGACGAGGCCCTGGGCGGTGGCGCGCTCGGCGCGCTTGCCCACGTCCTTGGCGCCCTTGATGCGCAGGATCTCAACGGCCTTCTCGAAGTCGCCGTCGGTCTCGGTCAGCGCCTTCTTGCAGTCCATCATTCCGGCGCCGGTGAGGTCCCGGAGCTTCTTGACGTCGGCCGCGGTGAAGTTCGACATCGTGCGTTTTCCGTCCTTCTTCGGTTACGCGCGTTCGCTTGGTTTGTGGCGCGGTGGCCGCCCCGGACCG
Organism: Actinokineospora sp.; assembly: GCF_050699995.1. Classification (GTDB taxonomy): domain Bacteria; phylum Actinomycetota; class Actinomycetes; order Mycobacteriales; family Pseudonocardiaceae; genus Actinokineospora. The sequence continues at coordinate 4,202 of NZ_JBOHGC010000178.1, forward strand.
TGTGGTCCAGGGC
>NZ_JBOHGC010000179.1:0-17560 GCF_050699995.1 Actinokineospora sp.
CGGCACGGCCGGGCGCCCTTTTCACACTTTGACGACAGTGACGTCGTTGCCGCACAGCATCGTCATGTCCTCGGGATCCGAGGTGAGCACGACGGACCGCCCCGGCGCGGACAATGCGGTGGCCGCGAGGATCGCGTCAATGGCGTACTTGTGCCCGTGCTTGCCCACCCGTTCAAGAAGGTCACATGCCAGCCGTGCGATCTCTGGTGTAACGGGTTCGACAGAGACCCGCGAGATCGCCCAATCGAACGCGCGCCGGTTGATTCGCGGGTGGATGACTTCCACCAGTGTCGCCGCGCTCGTGATCACACGCTCATCCTCTGACCGCGCGGCCGCGAGCCAGTGCGACACCTCCAGATCTCGCAGCACCGCCTTGGCGAGTCCTTCACTGTCGAGCACCAGCGTCACGCCGCGCTGCCCTTGCCCGCTCGATGCTGTTCGCGCGCCTGGGCGATGATCTTGCGCTTGTCCGCGATCTGCTCCTCGGCGATGGGGCCGTGCTCAGCCTCAGCGGCGGCGATGAGTTCGTCGAGGTTGTCTCGTTCGATTTGCCGCTGCACGGCAGCCTCGATGTAGGCGGATACGCCGCGTTTACCCGTCCGCCCACGAACCGCGGCGATGGTGCCCGCGTGCATCGACACGGAGACAACGGTGGTCGGACCCCCACCCGGGACCGTTTCCTCAGCCATGGGAACTACTCTAGCAGAACTTCTATTAATCACTGCGCATCCAACACGAAAGGGGCGCCCGACTCAAGGCCGGGCGCCCCTTTCGTCTGTCTGGATCAGTCGCTGGAGTTCAGCATGTACAGCAGGCGCAGGATCTCCAGGTACAGCCAGACCAGCGTGGTCATCAGGCCGAACGCGACGTACCAGGCCCACTTCGACGGGGTGCCGCTGCGGATCATCTGGTCCGCCATGTCGAAGTCGAGCAGGAAGTTGAACGCCGCGATGCCGATGAACAGCAGGCTGATGCCGATGGCCAGCGGGCCGTTGCCGCGGATGCCCATGTCGACACCCATGAACGACAGCAGCAGGTTGACCAGCATCAGACCCGCGGCGCCGATGGTGGCGCCGATGATCCACTTGGTGAGCTTCGGGGTGACCTTGACGGCGCCGGTCTTGTAGACGACCAGCATCGTGATGAACACCAGCGCCGTACCGAGGATCGCCTGCAGGGCGATGCCGGGCACCAGGGCGTTGAACACACCCGTGATCGCGCCGAGGAACACACCTTCAGCCGCCGAGTACGCCAGCACCAGCCCGGCGTTCGGGGTCTTCTTGAAGATGATGACAAGCGACAGGATCAGACCGACGATGAGACCACCGATCATCGGCGGCCACGGGCTGATCGCACCGCCGAGGACCGCGATCGCGGTGATGATGCCGGTCGCCAGCGCCACGGCGATGGTCGTCGCGGTCTTGGTGACGACGTCGTCGACCGTCATCGGGCGGTCGCCGGTGGTCGGCGGCGCCTCATAGCCGCCGTACGGGGGCTGGCCCGGGTAGCCCTGGGCCTGTGGCTGGAAGCCCGCTTGCGGCCCGTACCCGCCCACGGGCAGGTTACGGAACGCGGGGTTGCTCGTAGAACGCACCTTGATCCTCCTGGGCCTGAATGGCGCCTTCACGGGGTTCAACGATCGACCTGGCCGACCGGTTCCCGGCTGGGTAAAACCTACTTTACCCACCGGCGCCTGCTTGGGGACCTGAACCCGCGCGCCCGTGGCGACCTCCGCCACGGGCGCGCCCAGAGTAACCAGGCCGCCACCCGGTCGTGGGCGGAAACCACTTTCGAGGCGGCCGTGCCCGCCAAATCGAGACTCTCCGGTGACCAAGTCCGCTTTCCGAAGTCGCCCTTCAGGCGGATTGCGTCTCCCGCGAGCAGCAACCAGGCTCCGTGTCGCTCAAGAAAAATGGCAGCCCGGGAAATTGCCGTGGGGCAACCGCATTTGTGCATGCGCGTCTTCAGGTACGGGAGGAACAAGCCGCCGCGAGCCCTTGGGGAGTCCGATGAAAACGCGCAGACGCTGGGAAGTCGTCGGGCTCGGCATCGCACTGATGATCAGCTTTGTGATCTTGCTCGTGATCGGGACCGCCCGCCCCCAGGGCTCGGCGAGGACGCTGAACGGCAGCCCAGTGCCGCAGACGAGCCCGTCGGAGGCCGCGCCCCCGCAGTGGCAGCGCAAACTCAAGCCGGGCGAGAAGCCTCCCCAATTCGTCATCTTCTCGTTCGACGGCGCCGGGTCGCATGACCATTGGCAGAAGATGATGAAGATCGCCGACGGCGTCGACGCCCATTTCTCGGGATTCCTCTCGGGCATTTACCTGCTCAACGACGGCCGTCGCACCGAATACACCGGCCCGGGACACAAACCGGGCAAGGCATCGATCGGATTCGGCGGGAGCGAGGACGACGTCAAGACGCTCATCGCGGACCTTAACGAGGCCATCGGCCGGGGCCACGAGATCGGCACGCACTACAACGGCCACTTCTGCCGCGGCAGCGAGCCCAGCGGCGGCCGGTGGAACGCCGCGCAGTGGAACGACGAACTCGCCCAGTTCTTCAAGTTCGTCGACGACGCCCGCGCCAAGGGCCTCAAGGTCGACCCGGACACGATCGACGGCGGCCGCACCCCCTGCCTCGAAGGCAAGTTCGACGAGCTGATGCCGACCCTGGGCGCCCTGGGGATGACGTACGACTCCAGCCAGGTCAGCGACGGCCTCGCGTGGCCGACGATGCAGAGCGGGGTCTGGGAGTTCGCGATGCCGACGGTCAAGGTGCCGGGCGTCGGGTACCGCAAGACGATCCTCATGGACTACAACCTCTGGTACATCCTCAACCGCGCCAAGGACGAGCCCGCGCGCGCCGCGGAGTTCAGCAAGGTCGCGTTCGACACCTACATGGGCGCCTACCAGGCCGCCTTCGACGGCAACCGCGCGCCGCTGGTCGTCGGCAACCACTTCAACTCGTGGTCGGGGGGCGGGTTCATGACCGCCGTCGAGCAGTTCATGGGCGGGGTCTGCGCGAAGCCGGAGACGGTGTGCGCGACGTACACCGAGGTCATCGACTGGATGAAGCTGCAGGACCCGGCCGTGCTCGACAAGTACCGGTCGATGCCGAACGCGCAGATCGCCGAGCCGAACTGAGCCCGCGCACGAAACGGTGATGGGAAAGTCTCCGACTTGCCAGGGATAATGAAAACCGATATCACTTGGTAGGTATCCCCCATGCCTGGAGACCTCCCGTGAAGATCGCGTTCGTCGGCAAGGGCGGCAGCGGCAAGACCACGCTCGCCTCGCTGTTCCTGCGCCACCTCGCCGCCGAGCGGCCCGCACCCGCGGTGCTCGCGCTCGACGCCGACATCAACCAGCACCTGGCCGCCGCGCTGGGCGCCACCGACGAGCAGGCCCGGGCGATCCCGACCCTCGGCGAACACCTGCCGCAGATCAAGGACTACCTGCGCGGCGACAACCCGCGGATCCTCTCCGCCGAGGACATGGTCAAGACGACCCCGCCCGGGCGCGGCTCCCGGCTGGTCCGCGTCGACGAGGACAGCCCGCTCTACCGCGACTACGTCCGCGAGGTCGAGGGCATCCGCGTCGGCGTCGCGGGCCCGTTCGCCGCCGCCGACCTCGGCGTCGCCTGCTACCACTCGAAGGTCGGCGCGGTCGAGCTGCTCCTCAACCACATGATCGACGGCGCCGACGAGTACGCGGTGGTCGACATGACCGCGGGCGCCGACTCGTTCGCCTCCGGCCTGTTCACCCGCTTCGACGTCACGTTCCTGGTGTGCGAGCCGACCGTGCGTAGCGTGGGCGTCTACCGGCAGTACCTCGACTACGCGCGCGACTTCGGCGTGAAGGTCGCCGTGGTGGGCAACAAGGTCTCCGACGCCGACGACCTCGCCTTCCTGCGCGAGCAGGTCGGCGCGGACCTGCTCACCTGGGTCGGCCGCTCCGCGCACGTGCGCGCGGCCGAGCGCGGCGAGGTCCGCCCGATCGACGCCCTGGAGCCGGAGAACCGCGACGCGCTGCGGGCGATGCGCGAACTCGTCGACGGCGTCGAGAAGGACTGGCCGACCTACCAGCGCCAGGCCGTCGAGTTCCACGTGCGCAACACGCGCGCCTGGGGCGACTCCCGTTCCGGCCGCGATCTCGCCGACCAGGTCGACCCCGAGTTCGTCCCCGGACCGGTCGCGCTCTTCGCCTGAGTCTGTCCACCCTGAGTTTGTCCACACAGTGGGTCCGCCGTATCGACGGCGGGCCCACTGTCGTTAGCATCCACGACGGACAGTGACATGCTCGGAGCCGAGGACCACGGAGAGGACGACCATGGCGACCTATCTGGTGACGGGGGCGACGGGGCTCATCGGCAGGCACTTCGTGCGGGAACTACTCACCCGCGACGATGTCGATCAGGTCTGGTTGTTGGTCCGTGAGCAATCGCGGGAGCGGCTGGAGCGGGCGACGCGCGGCTGGCCCGCGGCCGACCGCGTTCGCACGGTCGTGGGCGACGTGTCCCAGCCCCGCCTCGGGATCACCGAAAGTGACGCCCTCGCCCTCGCCGGCGTCGACCACGTGGTGCACCTTGCCGCCCTCTACGACGTGACCGCCGACGACGAGGCGAGCGTGATCGCCAACGTCGACGGCACCCGGCACGTGATCGACCTGGCGGCCGAGCTGAACGCGGGCTGCCTGCACCATGTGTCGTCCGTCGCGGTCGCGGGCGACTACCGCGGCCGGTTCACCGAGGACATGTTCGACGCGGGCCAGCGCCTGGTCACCGCCTACCACCGGACCAAGTTCGAGTCCGAACGCCTGGTGCGCACGCAGACCCAGGTGCCGTGGCGGGTGTACCGGCCCGCGATCGTCGTGGGCGACTCGACCACCGGCGAGATGGACAAGATCGACGGCCCGTACTACTTCTTCTCCGCACTGTCGCGGTTGGACTCCGTGCCGCACGTGCCGGTGGTGCTCCCCGACATCGGCGACACCAACATCGTCCCGGTCGACTACGTCGCCAAAGCCATGGCGTACCTGGTGAACCAGCCGGGGCTCGACAGCCGCACGTTCCATCTGGTCTCCCCGGAACCGCAATCGGTCAAGGAGGTCTACAACGCCTTCGCCAAGGCCGCGGGCGCTCCGCGGGCCGCGGCCACGCTCAACCGGCGGCTCAGCACGCCGCTGCTCGGCTTGGTCAAGTTCGCCGAGAACGTGCCCGGCGTGTCCCTCGCGCGCGACGCGGTCCTCGACCGGCTGGGCATCCCGCCGGTGCTGCTCACGACCCTGACCTTCGAACCGCGCTTCGAGGCCAAGAAGACCCGAGCCGCACTGGCGGGCAGCGGCATCGAGGTCCCGAAGCTGGCCGCGTACGCCGACGTCCTCTGGCGCCACTGGCGTGAGCACCTCGACCCGCTGCGCGCCCGGCGCGAAGGCCACGGCGGCCGCCTCGACGGCCGCCGCGTGGTGATCACCGGCGCGTCGTCGGGCATCGGGCGGGCGACCGCGCTCAAGGTCGCCGCGGCGGGCGGGGTGCCGCTGCTGGTGGCCCGGCGTGAGGCGGAACTGGAGGAGGTGCGCGCGGAGATCGCCGCCGCGGGCGGGCATTCCCACGTCTACCCGTGCGACCTCACCGACGACGAGTCCGTCGCGAAGACCGTGTCGCGGATGCTGGCCGAGCAGCCGGGCGTGGACATGCTCGTCAACAACGCGGGCCGCTCGATCCGCCGCGCGGTGCGGTTGTCCTATGACCGCATCCACGACTACGAGCGCGCCATGGCGATCAACTACTTCGGCGCGGTGCGGCTGATCCTGGCCCTGCTGCCGCACATGACCGAGCGGCGCTTCGGGCACATCGTGAACGTGTCGTCGATCGGCGTGCAGGGCATCGCGCCCAGGTTCTCGGCGTATGTGGCGTCGAAGGCGGCGCTGGACTACTTCAGCAAGATCGTCGCCACCGAGACCCACGGCGCGGGCATCACCTTCACGACCGTGCACATGCCGCTGGTGCGCACGCCGATGATCCGCCCGACGAAGATTTACGACGCTTTTCCCACGAAGTCGCCGGAACAGGCCGCGGACATGGTGATGGACGCGCTGCTCAACCGGCCCAAGCACATCGGGACCCCGGCCGGATTCATGATCCAGACCGCCTACGCGATCGCGCCCGGGTTCGTCGATGCCGTGGCGTACCAGGGTTACCGCATCTTCCCGGACTCCGCGGCGGCGGGCGGGTCGGGCGGGATAAAGATCGGCAAGGGCGAGCGGAACCTCACCGCGGCGGCGACCGCGCTGGCCCGGCTCACCAAGGGGTTCCACTGGTGATCACGGATCCAGCCGTGCAGGACCTAGCCGAGTGCAGCGTTCGGACACGGTTGGGTGAGGATTCATCCCATCGCGTGGCCGTCGTGTTGCCGTTTGGGTGAGCAACGGTACCGTCGCGGGTATGGCAGCTCTCCAGGATGGTGACCCCGCCGGCTTCACCGTGGCGCGGCATGGCTTCGACCGCAACCAGGTCAAGCAGTTCGTGGAGAAGTCCGAATCGGAGTCACTGCGGCTCGCCGCCGAACGCGACGACGCCCGGGCGAAGGCGGCCGACCTCGCCGCCCAGCTCGAAGCCGCCCGCCGCGACATCGCCGCGCTGACCGAGCGGCTCGACAAGATCGGCACGGCTGCCGCAGCCGCGTCGGCCCCGAACGCCACCGAGCGCTCGGCCCGCGCGCTGCACTTGGCGAAGACGCAGGCCTCGGAGATCACCACCCGTGCACAGGCCGCGGCCGACACCGCGTGGTCGGCCGCCGAGGAAGCGTCCTCCGCGCTGCAGGAGCGCTACCGCAACCTGCTCGCCGACCTCGACCGCCAGCACGCCGAGATCCACGCCGAACACGAATCGATCATGGCCAAGGCCCGCGCCAAGGTCGAGGCGATGACCACGGCCGCGGAGGCCCGCACCAAAGAGATCGACGACCAGACCGAACGCGAACGCCAGCGGATCGAGCAGCAGTTCGAGCAGGAGATGTCCGCCAAGCGCGAAGAACTGCGGCGTGAGATCGAAGCCGCCCGCAAGGCGAGCACCGATGAGGCCCGCAAGCGCGTCCAGGACGCCACCGACGAAGCCGCCAAGCGCATCGCCACGGCCACCAGTCAGGTCGAGCGCCTCACCGCCCTGCGGGAACAGGTCGCGGGCAAGCTGCGCGGCACCCACGACCTGCTGACGCAGAGCACGAAGCTGCTGGAGCCCGTGGGGGCGGAGGCAGAGCTGATGCCGGACCCGCAGCCCAACGCGGCCACGACGCACCCGATGCAGCGCCCCACCCCGAACCAGCGCAACCACTCCCCCGCGCGATAAAGAACGTGGTTTAGGACTCGGCGCGGACGCATACCCGAGCGGGACATCGGTCGAACCCCTCCTGCCTGTTTGGGTGGTTCGCCATACAGGCGCCACAGCAAGCCCGCGGCAAGTTAATGAAGCTCGGTGACAAGCCCGCCCTCGTCACATCACCCCCACCGCACGGCACGATTTTGTTATGCCCCACAAATGCATCCACAATGGACTGTCGCATTTCTGCTTACCAGCCCACCAAGTGTCGAAACCGTTACCAGACAAGCGTTTCAGTGACCAGGAAGACCTTGCGCTCCAGCCTCGGGACCGAGATTCTGACATCCCCCCAAGAACCCATCTTGCGCATTACCAATCTGGAGCCATCCGTGCGTCGTACTCGTTCGCTCGCCTTCGCCTGCGGCCTGGCAGGCACCGCCACGCTGGCCGCCGCGCTCGCCGCCCCCGCGGCGTTCGCCGCGGAGAGCCAGACCGGCAGCGCCTTCGCGGTCTCCGTCAACGCCAAGTTGCTCAACGCGCTCGCCGTCAACGTCGGCCCGCTGCCCAAGGCCGCGTACCCGGCCGGGCAGGACAAGTCGGTCGTCAAGATCGACGGTAACAAGATCCTTCCTGGTGCCGGACACGCCAAGCTGCTCAACGCGGCGTCCGAGCTCAAGGCCGGTGTCCTCACCAGCTCCGCGAGCATCGCCGACGTGGACATCCTCGGCCTGGTCAAGGCCAAGCTCGTCACCTCCACCTGCGTGTCCGACGGCAAGACCGTCACCGGCGACTCCAAGCTCGTCGACGTGTGGGTGCACGGCCAGAAGATCGACATCGCGCTGACCGGCAAGATCTCGGTGACCGACGCGATCACCGTCCACATCAACGAGAAGGTCGCTTCCGGCAACACGCTGACCGTGAACGCGCTGCGGGTCAGCGTCGGCGGCGATGTCGCGGGCATCAAGGTCGGCGACCTCGCGCAGGCCGAGGTCATCTTGTCGCAGGCCAAGTGCACCGGCCCGGGCACCGTCGTGACCGAGCCCGGCACCGGCGGCCCCGGCACCACGCCGAGCACGCCGCCGTCGTCCACCCCCGGTGGCAGCGTCACCGCGACGCCGAGCCCGACTTCGTCGGCCGTGTGGCCGCCCGCCTCCACCACCACCTCGGCTTCGGCCGTCCCGGGTGACGGCAGCGGTGTCACCCCGGTCGCCAACACCGACAACCTCGCGCAGACCGGCGTGAACGCCGTGATCCCGCTGGCGATCGGTGGATTCGTCCTCGTCGCCGGTGGCGCGGGTGCCGTGTGGATGGTCCGCCGCAAGCGCGGCATGCAGGGCTGATAGCCACTCACAAAGAAGGCCCCGGGCGAACGCCTGGGGCCTTCTTTGTGTTCGTGATCAGGCGGCGGCGTCGACCGCCGCCGCCCGGCAGGTCTCCAGGATGAGCTGGGCGACCCGGTGGGGGTCGTCGCTCATCGGCACGTGGCCGCAGCCCACGAGCGACACATGCTGGGCCGCGGGCAGCAGTTCGGCGGCGCGCTTGGCCTGGCGGGGCCACAACACGCGGTCGCGCGATCCCCAGGCCACCGTGACCGGCACGGTGGGCGGCGGCGCGTTGAAGACGTAGTCCGAGGCGCCGCTGTTGATCACCGCGTCGAAGCCCTCGCAGGCGACCATCGCGTCCATGTCGGCCAGCATCACCTCGGCGCTGATCGCCGACGGGCGGCCGAACAGGATGCTGCCACCCAGGATCCGCACCGCCTTGCGCTGGAACAGCCTGTCCCGCACCGAGTGCGGCGTTCGGCCGGACGCGCGCAGCGCGCTGAGGACGCGGACCGCCCAAGCCCGGTCGCGCGGCGTCCAGAAGCCCGCGGGGGCGAACGCGGTCACCGAGCGGGCCAGGCCGCGGGAGGCGATCTCCAGCGACAGCATGCCGCCCAGGGAGTTCCCCGCCAGGTGCGGTTTGGGCACACCAAGGTCGTTGAACACCTCGGTGAGCATGTCGATGGCGCCGTCGACGTTGTAGAACACCCCGGACGGCATCGGGGACGCGCCGAAACCGGGCAGGTCCAGCGCGATCACGTCGTGCCGCTCGGCGAGCCGGTCGAGGACGGGTTCCCAAGCCTGCCAACGGTGTCCGATGCCGTGCAGCAGGACCACCGGGTCACCCTGGCCGCGCCGCTCGTAGCTGACCTCGATCTTCGGAGCCATCACGCTTCCTCTCACACGTCCAGGACGAGGCGGTCGCCCGCCGCCCGGGAGACACACACCAGCATCGAGCCGTCGGCCACCGCACCGCCGTGGTGCTCGACCTCGCCGTCGATCACGCGGACCCGGCACGTTCCGCAAAAGCCCTGCCTGCACGAATAAGCCGCACCAGGCCGAGCCCGCCGCAGCGCCTCGAGCGCCGACTCGTCGGCGGCAACCGGCACGACGGGACCCTCCGCGCCGAGCTGCAACTCGAACGGCTTGCCACCAACGACCGGCGGCGGGGAGAACCGCTCGAAGTGCAGCGGTCCAGTCCACTCGCGACGGACGGCGTCGATCATCGGCGTCGGACCGCAGCAGTACAGCGACGCACCGCTGGGCGCGTCGGCGAGCAGCTCGGCGATGTCGGGAACACCATCGTCGGGCACCACACGCACCCGGTCCGTCGTGGGGAGCGCGGAAAGCTCGTCCAGGAACGGCATCGATTCCCGTGTCCGCCCCGTGTAGACAAGCCGCCAGTCGACGCCGCGCCGCGCGCACATGCGCACCATCGGCAGGATCGGCGTGATGCCGATGCCGCCCGCGATGAACAGGTACGGCCCCCGGTCGACGAACGGGAAAGCGTTGCGCGGCCCACGAACCGTGAGCGTGCTGCCCGCGGTGCCCGCGTGCATCTCCGCGGATCCGCTGCCGACTAACCGAACCGCGATGCGATATACCGTCGGGTCGGCGGGGTCGCCGCAGAGCGAGTACTGCCTGCGGGTGCCCGAAGGCAGGGTGACGTCGAGGTGGCTGCCCGGCCGCCAGCGCGGCAACAGGTTGCCGGTCGGGTCGGTGAGCCACAGCGACACCACGCCGTCGGCCTCGGCGACGACCGACCGAACGACCAGCGTCAGATCGCGGTCGACCGGCCGGACGTCGGGCTGGCGGCGCGAGCTGAGTTCGCTGAGCCGCTGGTACCCGGCGACCACCGGCGCGAGCGCGCTGAACAGGCGGTCAGCACGGGGACGGCCGTACAGATCGGGAGGCGGCCGCATCAGCTCGCCGCCTTCGCCGCCGGGGACCGCGCCAGGTATGCGACGGCCTGGTCGGTCGAACCCTCGTTGCGCGGGTGGTAACTGCGCGGCAGGTAACGCCAGATCGCGGGCAGCAGTTCCCCCAGCCGAGGCAGCAGTCCGTGACGCGCGGCGCTGAAGTAGTCACGCCAGCGGGCGCGGCCGGGCTTGAGCGGGTCGTTGGCCATGAGCCAGCGCGCCGACCGCACGAACAGCCACCCCAACACCGGCGCGACGGCGATCATCGTGCGGATGCGGCGCAGGTAGCGACCGTCCAGGTGCATATAGAGGTCGAAGGCGACGGCGCGGTGCTCGACTTCCTCGGCGCCGTGCCAGCGCAGCAGGTCGAGCATGGTCGGGTCGGCGCCCGCCTTGTCCAGCGGCGTGGAGTTCAGGATCCACTGGCCGAGAACCGCGGTGAAATGCTCGATCGCGGCGATGACGGACAGCCGTTCCAGCAGCCACTGGTGCTTCGCCGCGCCGGTCAGGTCACGGTCGCCGAGCAGCTTGCGGAACAGCCACTCGATCTGCGCGACGAACGGCGCCGGGTCGAGCCCCTGGGCGGCGAGGTGGTCGGCCGCACCCTGGTGGGCCTCGGCGTGCATGGCCTCCTGGCCGATGAAGCCGGTGACCTGCTCGCGCAGCTCATCGTCGGTGATCAGCGGCAGCGCCTCACGGAACACCTCCACGAACCAGCGCTCGCCCTCGGGCAGCACGATGTGCAGGGTGTTGATCGTGTGGCTGGTCAGCGGCTCGCCGGGCACCCAGTGCAGCGGGACCGACGACCAGTCGAAGCGCACGTTCCTGGGGTGCAGGACCAGGTTCTCGTCCATCAGCGCGTCACATCCCATCGGGCGGCGGCCCGCATGAGGCCGGGGGCGAATCGGGAGCCGAACCGGGCGATCTTGGCTTCAGGGGTCACCGGCACCACCGCGGCGCCGCTGCGGACGGCGTCGACGATGTCGGCGGCGACCTTCTCCGGGCCGAACCCGCGGCGGGCGTAGGCCTTGGTGGCCTTCTGCCGCAGCCGCTGCTGCTCGACGTCGTCGGCGCCGGTGAACTTGGTCGTGTTGGTGATGTCGGTGGCGACGATGCCGGGACAGATCGCGCTGACGCCGATGCCGCTGTCGGCCAGTTCCGCGCGGACGCAGTCCGACAGCATCAGCACGGCGGCCTTGCTTGTCGCGTAGGCGGACATGGTCCGGCTGGGCGTGTACGCGGCGGCCGACGCGAGGTTGACGATGTGCCCGCCCTCGCCGTGCTCGGCCATCATCGCGCCGAACACCTGGCAGCCGTGGACCACGCCGAGCAGGTTGACGTCGAGCACCCGCCGCCAGTCGGCCGTCGTGGTGTCGAGGAACGCGCCCGCCATGCCGATGCCCGCGTTGTTGACCACGATGTCGGGCACGCCGTGCTCGGCGGCCACGTCGTCGGCGAAGCGGCGCATGGCGTCCTCGTCGGCGACATCCATCTGGTACGGGTACGCGGCGGGGCCGATCGACGCGGCGGTCTGCCGGGCGGCGTCGAGGTCGAGGTCGGCGACGACGACCTCGGCGCCCAGGTGGGCGAAGGCCCGAGCGGTGGCCTGCCCGATGCCGCGACCCGCGCCGGTGATGACGACGAGCTGGTTGGTGAACTCCCCCTCGGCCGGGCCGCCCCTGGCCCGCTGCAGGCTGCGCGTCATCGGCCTGCCCTCGACGTGGTCGATGAACTCCTCGACCATCCGGGCGACCGCGTCCGGGTGCGACACCGGCGCCCAGTGCCCGGCGACGAGCGTGCGCCGCCAGAGCTTGCCGATCCACTCCTCGACGCCCTCGGCCAGTCCTGGCGAGACGTACTTGTCGCGGGTGGGGATGAGGATCTGCACCGGCATGTCCGCGGTGCGCCTGCGCGGCGCGCGCAACCGGTTGATCATGTTGACCCGGTAGAGCTGCACCCCACGGGCCGCGTCGGCGCCGATGGTCGGAACGGGGTGGCCCGGCGCGTGCCGGATGCCTTCGACCTTCTCCAGCAGCTTGGCCCAGTTCGGCCCGATGACCGTGCGCCACAGCAGCTCGGGCAGCACCGGGATCTGGTGCAGGTACACGTACCAGGAGTGGGTCAGCTGGGCGGCGAGCTGGCGCAGGTGCGCGGGCGTGGGCTTGCGCAGCCGCTGCCGGATCCAGTGCCCGACGTGGTCCATGCTCGGCCCGGAGATCGAGGTGTAGGACTTGATCCGGTGCGACACGGCGTGGTCGGTCACCGGCTCCCAGCACTGGATGGAGCCCCAGTCGTGGGCGACGAGGTGCACGGGCTCGCGGGGGCTGACCGCGTCGGCGACGGCGATGACGTCGTCGGAGAGCAGCTCGGCGCGGTAGCCGGACCGATCACGCGGGGCCGTCGAGTCGCCCGCGCCGCGCACGTCGTAGCGCACGACGTGGAAGTTCTCGGCCAGCAGGTCGGCGACGCCGTCCCAGAGCCGGTGGGTGTCGGGGAAGCCGTGGACCAGCAGGATCGTCGGGTCCGTGGGGTCGCCCTGCTCGAAGACGGCCAGGTCGACCTCGCCGCTGCGGACGGTTCGACGGCGGACCACGAGCTGCGAGGCTTCCTCCGGGAACCGGAGCGGAACGCTGGTCATGGGCGACTCCCGGCGTCTTCACCGCCTAAGGCAACGCCTCAAGCCGGTTTCTGGGACATTAAGTGACAATGACGAACGTTACAACCGTCATTGGTAGCTTGCAAGAGCAAGCAGCCCCTTACTCCCCGCGTTCGGCCCGTAGCCGCTCCGCCATCGCGATCAATCGATCCCCCATGACCTGCGGAATCATCCGTCGCGCCGACCGGTCGACGGCGGCGGAGAGGGCCGACATGACCAGTGGATGCAGCCGGGAAATGACGTCGGCGAAGTGCGGAAGCTCGTCCCCGCTGGGCAGCCAGTCGTCGCCCTTGGGGTCGAGAACGTACTTCCGCACGAGCCCGACGAGCATGGCCGTGACCCGGTCGGTCTCCTTCTGCAGCTCCGCGGCCAGCGCAAGGGCCTCCGACAGCGGGACGTCGAGTTTGACCAGCTCGTACCCCGCGTCGAGGAGCTTGGGGCTGGGCGCGACGAAGTGCGCGCCGCGGCGTTCGAGCACGCCGAGGTCGAGCGCGCGGCGGATGTTCGCCGGGGTCAGCTGGGTGCCGAACATCCGCACCAGCTCGTTCATCGGGACCACCGCGGGCTGCTCCTGCGACCACGCCGCACCCGTCGCCTGCTCGAGTCCGAGCACGTCAGCGAGGCTGTGCCCGGACTGCCAGGCGTCGAGCATCTCCTTGATCTGGGCGAACGCGTAGCCGCGGTCGAGCATGTTGAGGATCAGTCGCAGCCGGGAGAGGTGGGCGTCGCCGTAGATGGCGGTCCGCCCCCGCCGGATCGGCGGCGCCAGCAGCTCCCGGTCCTGGTAGACGCGCACGTTGCGAACCGAGGTGCCTGCCGCCCTCGCCAGGTCATCGATCCGATACTCGGCCACGGCGAAGAGCTTAGTCGCCCGATGATCGATCCACTGTGGACGTGTCGGTTGTCCGCCGAACGGTCGATCTTGTTCGAAAAGGACCAACAAGTCGGCACGCCCGGAGATCCGCCCCGCGGAACGGACTTCAGGTCCACAAAAGACAGTCACCCGATGCCGAAAGTGGCCATCGGGTGACTGAACGTACTTGGTGCCCCCGACCGGATTCGAACCGGCACTACATCCCTTTTAAGGGGACTGCCTCTGCCTGTTGGGCTACGGGGGCAGCCGCAGCCTAAGGCGCGATAACACAGCTCGGGAACGGTTTCTTCGAGTTCCGCCCGGCTGGCCCAGTCTCTTTGGGCCGTTTGCCGGTCAGCCGCGGGAAACCCTTGCGAACTCGGCCTTGGGATCGTTGATTTGACCCATCGAGATGACCTCGCGCCGGAAGAGTCCGCCAGTTAACCAGTCCAAAGTGATCCGGACTTTCCGGTTGAACGTCGGCATCGCCTTGACGTGGTAGAGCCGGTGCATCGCCCAGGCGACGAAGCCCTTGGCCTTGATGTTGAACACGTCGCCGACGCCCTTGTGCAGGCCGAGGCTGGCGACCGAGCCGATGTTCTTGTGGAAGTACTCCTTCGGCTCACCGCCGCGCAGGGCCTTGACGATGTTCTTGGCCAGCAGGCGGGCCTGGCGGACCGCGTGCTGGGCATTCGGCGGGCAGATCGCGGTCGGGTCGTCCTGGGTGCGCGACAGGTCCGGGATGGCGGCGTTGTCGCCCGCCGTCCAGGCGTCGGAGAGGCCCTCCACGCGCATCGCGGCGGTGGCGCGGAGCCTGCCCTGCTTGGTCAGCGGCAGGTCCGAGGAAGCCAGGACCGGGTTGGACTTGACGCCCGCGGTCCAGACGATGGTGTCGCTTTCGAACTCGGTGCCGTCCGACAGCACGACCCGGCCGCCCTCGAAGGACTTGGCCAGCGTCGAGAGGTAGACCTCGATGCCGCGCTTCTCCAGCTGCATGACGGTGTAGACGCCGAGGCTCTCCCGAACCTCCGGCAGCACCCGGCCCGAGGCCTCGACCAGCACGAACCGCAGGTCGTCCGGCTCGATGTTGCGGTAGTACTGGGTGGCGAAGCGGGCCATGTCCTCGAGTTCGCCGAGCGCCTCGATGCCCGCGAAGCCGCCGCCGACGAAGGTGAAGGTCAGCAGGCGCTTGCGCAGCTCGGGGTCGAGCGTGCTGTCCGCCTCGTCGAGCTTGGTCATGACATGGTTGCGCAGGTAGATGGCCTCGCCGATGGTCTTGAACGAGATGCCGTGCTCCACCAGGCCGGGGATCGGCAGCAGCCGGGCCACCGAGCCCAGGGCGACGACGAGGACGTCGTAGCCGAGTTCCTCGATGTGGCCGTCGGCGGCCTCGATCGTCACGGCCTTGCGGGCGTGCTCGATCTTCGTGGCGCGGGCGGTGATCACGTGGCAGCGCTTGAGCGCGCGGCGCAGCGGCACGACGACGTGGCGGGGCTCGATCGCGCCCGCTGCCGCCTCGGGGAGGAACGGCTGATAGGTCATGTGCGGCTGCGGGTCGATCACCGTCACGGACGCCTCACCGGAACGGAGCCGACGCTGCAGCCCGAGCGCGGTGTACAACCCGACATATCCGCCACCCAGGATGAGGATTCGGGTCGGCTCCGACTTTCCGTTCGCCATGGCTCAATAGTCGCACTGGAATCCGTCCTTCGCGCGCCGCCCCTACGGTGATGTGACCGGGGTCGCTAGGCCATTTCCGCAGGGTGTGACTCATCTCGCGATGGCGGACGGGACCGGTCAAGAACAATCACGGCGAGTGCTATGCCCGCAATGGAGAGTAATGCCGCGACTTCCAAGATCGGCGGAGTCCGACCTTGGGGAACAATCATCGCGATGAGAACGATCATCGTTACGGATAGCTGGGTGACGGCGAAACGGCGTAACGGCGCGCGGAATGCCGCCGGCGCTATCCGCGCCCCCTTCGGGAGCACCGCGGTGATCGCGCAGCACAGGTGGAGCAGGTGCACCAGCGGGATCAGGACCAGCACGCCGAGACCGAACGCGCCCACGCCCGAGCTGGTCAGCACGGCGGCGGCGAGGCCGATCATCAGCATCGGCGCGGGCGAAGCCGGGACAAGGACACACGCGACACTCAGCAGGCCCGCCACGGCGACGGTGAAGGTCCCGGCGCCGTGCAGGGCGAGGTCCACGCCGATGGCGAGGCAGACCAGCGCGGTGACCGCGCGGAGCCTGCTCGCGGGGACACCGCGGTCGATGATCACCGCCGCCGCCTGACCCGGCGCAGCGTGGCGGCCACGGCGCCGCACGACACGACCGCGACACCGCGTGCCTTGAGGGCGGCCAGCCGGGCCCGGTGCTCGCCCTCCAGTACCTGGCGAACGACCTCGCCCCATGGCGACTCCGGGTCGGCGATCAGCTTCGGGGGAAGCATGTCGACGGCGATCACCAGCTCCCCGCGCCGCGCCGCGAGCGCCACGCAGTCGGCGATGGCGTCGTCCAGGAACGGCGACAGCACGAGCACGACGGCCCCGGAAGGCACCTGCCGGGCCCGCAGCACCGGCTTCGGCGCCCAGCCCGCCGCGCGGGAGCAGGCGACAAGCTGGTGGCGGATGCGCAGCAGCTGGCGGTGGCCGGCGCCGGGGGCGATGCCGAGCTGCGGCCTGCCCAGGTCGATCAGGCCGACCCGGTCGCCTTGGCGCAGGTAGCCCGCGGCGAGCGCGGTGACCGCGCGGACGGAGGCGTCGAGGGTGCCGCCCGCGCGCACCGCGCTGTCCTCGCTCTCGGACCACCGGGCGAGTTCGGGCACCACGTCCACCCGGGAGTCGATGGCGAGCATCAGCTCGGCGTCGGCCTCGGCGTGTCGCTCCCGCACGTGCAGCGTTCCCGGCCCGAGCACGTCGCCGGTCGCCGCGCCCGCGCGCAGCGTGACCCGCCAGTCGACGCGGCGGACCCGGTCGCCGGGCTGGAACGGGCGCACGGCGCGCAGTTCGGTGCCGTCGCCGGGTCTCGCCGACCGGTGGGCGCCGACGAGCCCGGCGATACGCGGCGGCAGCGGTCCCGGCGGCAGCGGGACGACCGGGGGCAGCACGGTCCGTCTGCTCTCCCGCCCGGTGACCGGCCCGGAGATCAGCAGCGCGTCGCGGCTCGCGACGAGGTGGTCCGGTCGCAGGTCGACGCCCTCACCCCAGGCGTTCCAGCGCAGCCGGACCCGGATCGACTCGGCCGACCCGGGGACCAGGTGGACCGGCCCGATGCCCTCGCCGTCGGGGACCGGCAGCCGCACGGCGAGGAACTCCACGGCCGGATCGGCCGGGAACGTGATCGTCTGCAGGCCGTCGTCGCCCGCCTCGACCGTCCTGGGCAGCCTGCCGACTCTCGGGACCGGGGCCGCCCCGACCGGCACCGCCAGCGCCAGGACCGTGCTGACCAGCAGTGGAGCGCCGAGGAACACCAGCTCGACCCGGTGCAGGAC
>NZ_JBOHGC010000180.1:0-1164 GCF_050699995.1 Actinokineospora sp.
GATCAGGTCCGCGGGCACGTCCGGCCATGACGACGCCGTATCGGAGTTCAGTTGGGCGGGGTCACAGGTGACCGCGCCGGAGGGCAGGCACCGCTCGGCCGCGTCGAACACGATCCGGGCGGGGGCATGCGCGTAGGCGCCGCCCGCCTTGGTGTTGAGCCCGTAGTCGATGCGCAGCAGGTGCCCGCCCCGAGTGTACGGCGTGCCCGCGGTGGTGGTGTTTCGGTTCAGGCCGTAGTGGTTGATCTCCGGCTGGTAGTGGAAAGTGACCTGGTTGCCGTACGGGTCGACGACGTAGTCGAGGTTCCACCGGTACGCTTGCTGGCACCAGGACGAGGCGTACGCCGCCTGGTAGCACGGCTCACCCGTGTTGTTGCCGAACACCGGAGTGGTGAACGTCGACTGGGTCTCCGGTGTGCCGGCCGTCCAGCCGGGCAACCGGTTGAGGCCGAAGAAGAACTGGGTGCCGTCGGTGGTGGTGACCCTCCAGTGCTCGCCGTCGACGGCACCGTTGGCCGCACCGGTGAGCCGCTCGACCCGCGATCCGTCGTCGCTCCTCGGGCGCCACGTGCCGGTCGCCTGGTCGCGGACGAGCGGCCCGCTCGCCGAGCCGAGCGTCATCGTCGCGTTGTCCGTGGCCCAGCACTGGTCGCCGGTCTTGGTCTGCCCGTTATTGCCGCCGAGGTCCTGAGCGCACGGCTTGTACTGGCGCTCGATGTAGCCGCCGACCGACAGGCCCCAGCCGTCGCCGATCCAGGACGCCTGGTTATTGGTCGCGGACGTGGCCCCGTCGACAGCGCCGGAGGCGTAGCTCAGCGAGAGCTTCGGCGGTTCACCGGCAGGTGGTGACGGAAGGGTGATCGGGTAGTCGTAGGAGAACCCGCCGCCGGACCCGCCTGCTGTCCAGGAACCGGCCGCCGACAGCGACGTCGCGGCAAGATCGCCGCCGCCACCGGAGGTGCCCGCCACGGCCGCGAGGACCATCGGGGCGTATGCGCCGGGCACACGGTCCGGGCGGGAACCATCGTGCGCTGCGCTGACCCCGGCGAACACCACGTCCCCGGAGAGCGTCTTCTCACCCGTCCTGGTCGCCGAGACCGGGACAGACTGCCTGCACCTCGGGAGGTCCGGGGTGGTCAGCACACAGTCCGGGTAGGCGACTAG
>NZ_JBOHGC010000181.1:0-10104 GCF_050699995.1 Actinokineospora sp.
GGCGACGCCGCCACCGCGACCGCGCTGCTGCAGCGGCTGCTGGCCGAGCCGTCGCTGTCCTCGGCCGACGTCGACCGGCTGGCGGTGAAGCTCGGCCAGGTCGCGCACACCGGGCTCGACCAGATCAACCCGACAGCCACGATGCGCAGGCTGCTCGGCGACCGCAGGCTCTCGATGTCGGCCCGCGGCGAGGTCCGGCTGTTCCTGGGCCTGCTGCTGATCCGGCAGGCGGGCGGCGTGGCGACGGCCCGCTCGGAGATCGAGGTCGCGCTCGGCGATCTCGGCGAGCGCCCGGCGCTGGCCGCGAAGGCCACCGCCGTGCTCGCGCAGCCGTTCACCGGCGACACCCCGCTCTCGGAGATCGAGCCGTGGCTGCGCCGCACCGACGAGCTGATCGAATCCTGCGAGGACGAGGAGCTGCGGATCTCGTTGCTGGCCAACAACCTCGGGTCCCGGCTGCACACCGGAGACCCGACGGTCTTCGGCGACCTGTCCGTGCTTCCGCAGATCGCGTACTCGGCGGCCACCCAGCGCCAGCTGGCCAGGGCGTACTGCAACTTCGCCGACGCGTGCGTGACCGTCGGTCATTTCCAGCAAGGCGACGAGGCGCTGCAGACCGGCATGCGGCTGGCCGACGACTGCGGCGCGCCGTTCGTGGCGAGCACCGCGCGGGCCACGAAGGCCCGCCTCGACTGGTTCGTCGGCGACTGGGCCGGGCTGGCCGAACGGGCGGGCAAGCTGCTCGAGGAGTACCACGACCTGCTGCCGGTGGCCAGCGAGCTGAGCCTGGTGCTCGGGTCGCTTGCCTGCGCGCGCGGCGAATGGTCCGAGGCGATGAGCTACTTCACCACCACCGGCGCCTACGCGCCGCAGGAGGCGATCTCCCAGATCGCGATCGGCGGCTGCGCGGGGCTGGCCCGGGCGTGGCTGGCGCAGGACGACATCACCAAGGCCTGCGCGGACGTCGACCGCGGCCTGGCGCTGTTGCGCCGCAAGGAAGTCTGGACCTGGGCGGGCGAGATCCTGCCCGTGGCGGTCACCGCGTACGTGCGCGCGGGCAGGCTCGACGACGCCCGCGCCATCGTCGACCAGACGGAGGCGGGGATCTTCGGCCGCGACGCGCCGATGAGCGCGGCCGCGGTCGACAGCGGTCGCGGCGAACTCGCGGAGGCGGCGGGCGAGCCGCACATCGCCGTGGAATTCCACCGCTGCGCGCGCGGCGCCTACGAGAAAGTCAACGCCCCCTATTACGCCGCGATGTCCGCCGAGCACGAAGCGCTGTGCCTGCTGCCTTCCGACGGCGCGGAAGCGGCCGAAGCACTGTCCACTTTGATCGATACGTTCGACGGCCTTGGCGCCACCCGCGACGCGGCGCGCTGCAGGCACCTGCTGCGCGGCATCGGCGGGGTGAAGCCGTCCAGGCGCGGGCGCCGCGGGTACGGCAACGAGCTTTCCCCGCGTGAGCAGGAAGTCGCGCGCCTGCTCGCGGGCGGACACACCAACCGCGAGATCGCCGACGTGCTGTTCCTCTCGCCGCGCACCGTCGAGCAGCACGCGGCGAGAGTGCTGCGAAAGCTCGGCGTCACCTCCCGCGGCGAACTGCACGCCGAGGACTTCGGCTGAAGCGACGGTGGCTCCCCCGCGAAGTGCGGGAGAGCCACCGTCGATCACCGCGTCAGCCTTGGGTGCTGTCGTTATCCGACGAAGTCCAGCTTCCACGAGTTGATGTATCCGCTGTCGAACGAGTAGGCGTCGCGGACGCGCAACTTGTACTCGCCCGTCATGCCCTCACCGGACAGGTTGACCGTGTAGGTCGCGATCACGTTGTCCGCCGAGTCGCTCGCACTGGCGGGCTTGAGGGCGTACACGGTGCCGTCCGGCGCGACCAGGTCGATGACCAGGTCACCACGGTAGGTGTGGACGATGTTCACCGAGACCTTCGAGGTGGCCGACGGCGCGCTGGTCGCGTTGGCCGTCACCGAGGAGGTCACGGCGACGTTGTTGTCGGTGATCTGGACGTCGTTGTCGTTGGTCCAGTTCGTGCCGCCGCCGCCACCACCGGAGACGCACTTGGTGGCGTCCGGCAGACCGGCGCCGTAGTACTTCGGGTCGGTGTAGGTGCCGGAGCACTCCTTCATCTTCTTCTCGATGTCCTTGCCCTTGAGGGCCGGGAACGCCGACTTGATCAGCGCGGCGATGCCCGCGGCGTGCGGGGACGCCATCGAGGTGCCGGTCATCTGCTGGAAGCCACCACTGGCCGAGGTCGAGTTCACGTTCACCGCGGCGGCGGTCACGTCGACGGCGCCGTTGGTGTCGTAGTTCGAGCCGCTGTAGCGGTTGCCCTGCTGGTCGATGCCGGACACGACCGTCGAGCCGGTCGCCTCCTGCGGCATCAGCGCGCAGCCGGTGACGTTGCGGTTCTTCGGCTGCGAGTCGTTCGGGCTCAGCGAGGTCGACCCCTTGTTGGAGTAGTCCTTGCTCTCGTTGCCCGCCGCGACCAGGTTGATGATGCCCTGGTTGCTCGCGTGGTCGACCGCGCGCCGGACCGCCACGTCGATGGCCTTGAGGTCACCGTCGTTCTCGTTCTCGCACAGGCCGTACCACGGGTCGGTCCAGTAGCTGTTGTTGGTGACCTGCACACCCACCTCGACGGCGTGCATGAACGCGCAGACGGTGTTCTCCGGGAAGAACAGCTCGTTGCTCGGCTCGGCCACCCGGATCGAGGCGATCTTCGCCTCCGGCGCGACGCCGACGATGCCACCGTTGCCACGAGCCGCCGCGACCGAACCCGCGACGTGCGTGCCGTGGCCGCTGGAGCCGACGCTGCGCCAGGCGCCCGCGCGCTTGTCCGCCTTGCCGTAGGCGCAGGACGCCGACTTGGCGGCGTCGAAGTTCGGCGCAAGGTCCTTGTGCTGGTCGTTGACTCCGGTGTCCATGACGGCGACGGTCACGCCGGCGCCCGCTGTCGTGGACCAGGCCTGGTCGGCCTTGAGCTGCTTGACGTCCCAGCCCACGGCCTCGGTGCCCAGGTTCTGCCCCGCGCTGTTGCTCGGGATCGGCGGGTTGTCCGCGTTGGTCGGGACGTCGGAGGTCCGGGTCGCGCCGACGTACTGCACGCCGGTCACCGCGCGCACCTTCGACTTGAAGTCGGCGGCCGTCGTGTGCGCGACGATGACACCGATGGCGTCCCAGGCGTTCCAGACGGTGCCGCCGCTGTTGGCGACCGCGGTCTTGCCCGCGGCGATGTTGGCCGGATCGGTGATCACGAAGTAGGCGCGCGTGCCGGTCGGGATGCTGCTCGGCGCGGAGGGCGCGGCCGCGCCCTCCGGGCCGGCGGGGGCCGCGAACGCGAGGCCGGGTGTCACCACCAGACCGAAGCTGATGGACGCGGCCAAGATAGTGCGCCGCAGCCGGGTATTTGAGCGCAGGAACACGGATTCCTCCGAACAACTCAGGGGGCGTCCGCGCCGGACGGCGCGGTACAGGGAAGCCCCAGGTGCACTGACGATGATGCGCATTCCGGTGCACTGAAATCCATGCCCCGACGCAACATTCCACCGAAATTACCCCGACCGGACCAGAGATATCGAATACGCCGATCAGGGCATTTTCGCGCTATTCAATTCGACTGGCGAAATAGCTGCGAGGCGGGAAGGCCGCCCCCTGCTGGAAACCGCCTTCCCGCCTCGGTCGCGACGGCGCCAGAACCAAAGACCCTCGCATACGGGCAGTTCAGCGCGTGTCCGTTTGCCGATCGGACACTCTCGCCGCGATAGGGATGCCGGGTGGGTGAGGAACCACCCGGCGAAGTGTCAGCCAAACCGATTCGAATGCCAGCGGAGAGAGAGGCGAGGGCGTGGGCGCCTCTCTCTCCGCTCATTGACAGCGCCACCCGAAAGCCGCGACGCCGACATCACATTCGCCATCCGTGCCGCCGGATGGGGATTGCCGCCAGCAGGGTGGGCGGCCATCCGGGGACAACGATGCGACCGTTCGCCACCCGGAACAAGCCAGGGATCACTACGTAGCCCTACCTATCTTTTGGCAGGAACACGGTTGGCGCCCCGGCACGTCCGCGGCAAGCTCGCGCTCACCGTGAACCCTGGTGCGGAGAATTGGAACCGGTTACGTTTCTTGTCTGGCTCGCCCATGACAAGGAGCCCCGATGGCCCGAACCTCCCGGCCCCTGACCGACCAGGTCGTGGTGATCACCGGTGGCGCCCGCGGCATCGGCGCGGCCACCGCGGCCGCCTTGGTCCGCGCGGGCGCGCGCGTCGTCATCGCCGACCTCGACGCCGACCTCGCCAAGCGGACCGCCACCACCATCACCCGCGAGGCGCCCCTTCCGGCAGGTGAGTTCGACCTGCGCGCGACCGCCTACGGGCTCGACGTGACCGACCGGGCCGCCTTCACCGCCCTGCTCGACCAGATCGAGGCCGAGGTCGGGCTGATCGACGTGCTGGTCAACAACGCCGGGATCATGCCGATCGCCCTGATCGAGGACGAACCCGACCGCACCACCACCGCGCAGCTCGCGGTGAACCTGCACGCGGTCATCCACGGCAGCCGCGAGGCGGTGCGCCGGATGAAGCCGCGCGGGTCGGGTCACGTCGTCAACGTGGCGTCGGCGGCAGGCCGCATCCCGGTTCCCGGGGGCGCGACCTATGTGGCGACGAAGTTCGGCGTCATCGGCTTCTCCGAGTCGCTGCGGATGGAACTGCGCGGCACCGGGGTCGACGTCTCGTGTGTCATGCCCGCGATCGTCCGCACCGAGCTGGCCGCGGGCCTCAAGGACAGCAAGGGCGTCAAGCCGGTGACAGCCGAGCAGGTCGCCGAGGCGATCGTCGGCGTGCTGCGCTCCCCACGCTTCGACGTGTACGTGCCCAAGTCGGTCGGCCCAGCCGTGCGGATGGGCGCGCTGCTGCCCCGCCGGGTCGGCGAGTGGCTCAGCCGCAAGCTCGGCGGTGAGCGCCTGTTCCTCGACGCGCTCGACTCCGCCGCCCGACGCGACTACGAGACCCGTGCCGCCGACAGCGCCCCGGGCGCAGAGGAGACCCGAGAATGACCGCACCCGCCACCGTCACCGACGACCTGATCGCCCGGCTGTCCCGGCATGTCGCCGCCTCCGGCACCGAGACCATCTCCAGCGTCGAGGTGTTCACCGGCGCCACCCTGGCCACGCTGCCCGCGTCGAGCGTTCGCGATGTCGCCGACGCCGTGCACGCCGCGCGGGTGCCGCAGGCGCGCTGGGCGGAGCTCGACGTGCGCGAGCGGATGGGGGTGTTCGAGCGGTTCCACAAGCTGGTGCTCGACGAGCGCGAGACCATCGCCGACCTCATCCAGGCCGAGACCGGCAAGGCGCGCCGCTACGCGTTCGAGGACCTGATCGAGCCCGCGATCACCACGAGCCACTACCTGAAAGCCGCGCCGCGGCTGCTGCGAGCCAAAGCACGCAAGGGCATGATGCCGCTGGCGATCAAGGCCACCGAGCTGCGCCAGCCCAAGGGTGTCGTCGGGATCATCTCGCCGTGGAACTTCCCGTTCGCCCTGGGCATGTCCGACTCGATCCCGGCGCTGATGGCGGGCAACGCGGTGGTGCTCAAGCCGGACAGCCAGACCGCGCTGAGCCCGCTCTACGGCGTTGACCTGCTCTACCGCGCGGGCCTGCCCGAGGGGCTGATCACCGTCGTGCTCGGCGACGGGCCGACCGTCGGCGGCGCGCTGGTCGACAACGCCGACTACGTGGGCTTCACCGGCTCGACCCGCACCGGCGCCGAGGTCGGCGCCCGGGCAGCGGCCCGGCTCATCGGCTGCTCGCTGGAACTCGGCGGCAAGAACCCGATGATCGTGCTGCCCGACGCGAACGTCGCCGTGGCCGTCGACGGCGCGGTGACCAGCGCCTTCGCGAACACCGGGCAGCTCTGCATGCACATCGAGCGGATCTACGTGCACGAGTCGCTCCACGACTCCTTCCTCGCGAAGTTCGTCGAGGCGACCCGCGCGCTCAAGCTCGGCGCCCGCTACGACTACAAGTGCGATGTGGGCTCCCTGATCTCGACCAAGCAGCGCAAGGCCGTGGCCGAGCATGTCGACGACGCCCGGGCCAAGGGCGCGACCGTGCACCTCGGCGGCGTGTCCAGGGAGGACCTCGGACCGGCGTTCTACGAACCGACCGTGCTCACCGGCGTCACCCCGGACATGGCGTGCTTCGCCGAGGAGACCTTCGGGCCGGTGGTGTCGATCTACCCCTTCCGCGACGAGGAAGACGCGATCGCCTTGGCGAACGACACCACCTACGGGCTCAACGCCAGCGTGTACGGCCGCGACCTCGACCGCGCCCGCCGGGTGGCGCACCGGCTGCGGGCCGGGACGGTCAACGTGAACGACGGGCACGCGGCGGCCTACTCCAGTATGGACGCGCCGATGGGCGGAATGGGCTCATCCGGATTGGGCCGAAGGCACGGGGTCGAAGGGTTGCTCAAATACACCGAGGCACAAAATGTCGCGGTTCAGCGAGTCCAGGTCATCCCGCCGCCGAAAGCCATCCCCTACGGCCGGTACACCGGAATCATGGCGCGATCACTGCGCTTGATGCGCAAGCTCGGCCTGCGCTGACCGCCAAAGTGAAGCGGTCTGTGAAATAAACGGGAACGAAGGCCGCCGCTCGTAGCCTTGTGATGGGCATGCCACCCGGTCAGTATTCGAATGTCATAGCCGCGCGGGCATGAGTCATGAGGGCGCCCCAGGGTTTGAATCTGGCCGCGCGGCCAAGTCTGTACCCCTCCAGTGCCGGAAATTCCGGCACTCCCTGCAGGAGGCACGCGTGAATCGCAAACGCCTGTCCGTCATGGTCGGGGCGCTCGCCGCCTTTGCCGTGATCATCTCCATGAGCGGCAACCCGGCCAGCGGCGAGAACGCCGCCGCCCAGGAAGCCCGCGCATCGGCCGAGTACCACATCATCGGAGTCAAGACTTCCCAGCAGCGCAGCGCCATCGCGGCGACCGGCGCGGCCATCAACGGCACCGAGGACAGCCGCCTGTTGGTGACCGCCACCCCCGCCGAGGTTCGCAAGATCCGCGCCCAGGGCTTCACGGTCGAGGCCGAAGCCGCCCCGGCCGTCACCCAGGGAACGCAGGGTGCCGAGGGAATCAACGACTTCCCGGGCGCCGACGCGAACTACCACAACTACGCCGAGATGACCGCGGTCATCAACTCGGCCGTGGCGAACTATCCGGGCATCATCACCAAGCAGGTCATCGGCAAGTCCTACGAGAACCGCGACCTGTACGCGCTGAAGATCTCGGACAACCCGACGGTCGACGAGAACGAGCCCGAGGTTCTGTTCACCCACCACCAGCACGCCCGTGAGCACCTGACGGTCGAGATGGCGATCTACCTGATCAAGACCTTCACCGAGACCTACGCGACCGACGCCAAGGTCAAGTCGATGGTCGACACCCGCGAGATCTGGATCCTGCCCGACGTCAACCCCGACGGCGGCGAGTTCGACATCAGCACCGGCTCCTACAAGAGCTGGCGCAAGAACCGCCAGCCCAACTCGGGTTCGTCCTACGTCGGCACGGACATGAACCGCAACTGGGACTACAAGTGGGGCTGCTGCGGCGGTTCGTCGGGCAGCACCAGCTCGGAGACCTACCGCGGCACCGCGCCGGAATCGGCGAAGGAAGTCAAGGTCCTCTCGGACTTCGTGCGCAGCCGGGTCGTCGGCGGCAAGCAGCAGATCAGCACCGCGATCGACTTCCACACCTACAGCGAGCTGGTGCTCTGGCCGTTCGGCTGGACCCAGGCCGACACCGCCGAGGGTCTGAACGCCGAGGAGCAGAAGGTCTTCTCGACGATGGGCCGCGCCATGGCGCAGACCAACGGCTACACCCCGGAGCAGTCCTCGGACCTCTACATCACCGACGGGTCGATCGACGACTACCTGTGGGGCGTCCACAAGATCTGGGGCTACACCTTCGAGATGTTCCCGGCGTCCGCCTCCGGCGGCGGCTTCTACCCGGGTGACGAGATCATCGCCCGCGAGACCTCGCGCAACAAGGCGGCCGTGCTCTACCTGCTCGAGTACTCCGACTGCCCCAAGCGCTCGATCGGCCTGACCTGCGACGGCACCACGCCGCCGCCGACCGGCAACGTCTTCGAGAACACCAACAACGTCAACATCCCCGACCTGGGCGCCGCTGTCACCAGCGACATCACGGTCACGGGTCAGACGGGCAACGCCCCGGCGACGCTGAAGGTCGACGTCGACATCAAGCACACCTGGCGCGGTGACCTGGTCATCGACCTGGTGGCCCCGGACGGCTCCACCTACCGGTTGAAGAACTCGTCGGGCAACGACTCGGCCGACAACGTGATCGCCAGCTACACGGTGAACGCGTCGACCGAGGTCGCGAACGGCACCTGGAAGCTCAAGGTCCAGGACGTCGCCCGCTACGACACCGGTTACATCGACAGCTGGAAGCTCACCTTCTGAGCTGATCGCTGACGAAACAGTCACACCCCAAGGTGCTCCGGGTCGACCCGCAAACTCGGCCCGGAGCACCTCCTTATGCGGCCACCAGTCCCAGGTGGTTCGGCAAGTCACACAACCACGCGACCGCCACCCCCTGCGCTCCATTGTGGACGGTCACGGAAGGAACACTGTGCGTATCTCGAAAACGAAGAAGGCGGGGCTCCTGGCAGCGGGCCTCACCGCCATCCTGGCCGCGGTCGGGGGACAGGCGCTCGCCGCGCCCCCACCCTCGCAGCCGGGCGACGTCAGCCCCATGGTCGTCGGCGGCACCCTCGCCGCGAAGGGCGAGTACCCCTGGCTCGTCCGGCTCTCCATGGGCTGCGGCGGCGCGATGTACACCGAGCAGATCGTGCTGACCGCGGCGCACTGCCTCGACGGCACCGGCCCGGACACCAGCATCGGCGTCACCTACGGCGTCGCGGACCTGCAGGACACCACCGCGATCAAGCGCACGTCCACCTACGTGCACTCCGCGCCCGGCTTCACCGGCGTCACGGCAGGCAAGGACTGGGCGCTGATCAAGCTCAACGCCCCGATCACCGGCGCGACGCTGCTGCCGATCGCCACCACCACCGCCTACGACAACGGCACGTTCGACGTCATGGGCTGGGGCTCGGTCCGCGACGGCAGCAACACCCAGGAGCGCTACCTGCGCAAGGCGCAGGTGCCGTTCGTCAGCGACGAGGTGTGCTCCGGCTCGGCGTCCTACCCGAACCTGGTGAAGTCCGACTCGATCTGCGCGGGCTACAAGGACGGCAAGATCGACACCTGCCAGGGTGACTCGGGCGGACCGATGGCTCGCCGCGACAGCAACAACAACTGGGTCCAGGTCGGCATCGTGTCCTGGGGCACCGGGTGCGCCCGCCCGGACAAGTACGGCATCTACACCCAGGTCAGCTACTTCGCCGCGGCCATCCAGGCGGCGGCGGCCGAGCTCGGCGGCGGCACCACGCCCCCGCCCACGGGCACGGTCTTCGAGAACACCAACAACGTCAACATCCCCGACGCGGGCACCGCGGTGACCAGCTCGATCACGGTCTCGGGTGTCAGCGGCAACGCGCCTGCCACGCTCAAGGTCGGCGTCGACATCAAGCACACCTGGCGCGGCGACCTGGTCGTCGACCTGGTGGCCCCGGATGGCTCGACCTACCGGATGAAGAGCTCCAGAAGCAACGACTCCGCGGACAACGTGATCACCACCTACACGGTGAACGCGTCCACGGAGGTGGCGAACGGCACCTGGAAGCTCAAGGTGCAGGACGTCGCCCGCTACGACACCGGCTACATCGACAGCTGGAAGCTCACCTTCTAAGCATTCCAACAAACCTGACCACTATCCTGCCGCACCTGGGGGGCACCGTGACGCTACGAGACCACGGTGCCCCCCAGGCCGGCGCATGACACGCGAGGCGACCAACCTTTAAAATTTTCGGGGAGGCGGAATTGTTCGAGCGCAACTGGATGAGGACGTTACGCAGGACCGCGATGGTGGTCGTCGGAGCCGCCGTCATCGTGGGCATGTCGACGGGGCAGGCCCTCGGCGCCCAGCCGCCGTCGGACAGCGACTC
>NZ_JBOHGC010000182.1:0-2931 GCF_050699995.1 Actinokineospora sp.
CCCCGACGCGCCGAACTGGGTGTTGCTCGCCCTCGCCGGGCTCTGGGTGGTGATCGACACCGTCTGGTACCTGCTGGTGGTCGCCCTGCTCACCCGTGTCATGGGTTGGCTGCGGCGCACCGAGGTGCGGACGCGGCTGGAGCGGTTCTCCGGCGCGGTGCTGATCGCGCTGGGTATCCGGCTCGCGCTGGAGGCTTAAGCCAGGGCCCGCCACGGCAGGTCCGGCAGGGCGGCCATCTCCGCGTACGAACGCACCGACGACAGTTCGTCCTGGCGCCCGGCCAACAAGAAGGTGCGCACCCGCTGGGCCTGGACCTTGCCGACCGGTTCGCCGGTGAGCAGGAACGGCAGCGACAACCGCCAGTAGGACACCTGGCTGTCCCGCCTGCGGTGGGCGGCGCGCAGACCGGCGACGGTGACGCGCAGGCAGTGCTCGTTGTACGTCATCCCGGTCGGCATCGCGGCGTAGTCCCACGCCCACCGGGCCTGGTCGGCGCCCGCGCAGGACAGGCACCCGCTGTCGCCGGTCCCCAGTTCGGCCCGGCACGTCGGGCAGACGGTGAGCCGCAGCGCCCAGTCGGTGCAGGTCCAGGCGAAGGTCCCTGGTTCGGCGCCGAACACGCGGGCCACCAGGTCCCGCTCCTCCGGGTCGCCCGCGACGACGCCCTCGGTGTCGAGCAGCGCGGCCCAGTCCGCCTTCCAGTACGCGTTGACACGCTCCGTGCACGTGGCGCACACCAGGTAACCGCGACCCACCAGTTCCCCGCACGACGTGCAGGGAACGGCCGAGTCAGGTCGTCGGAGGCGCCGGGCTCCAGGCGGGTACGGCTGCGGCATGTGAGGAAGATTAGTGCTCGGTTGGCAACGCCGCGTCCGCCGACTAGGTTCGAGTAGACAACTGCACAAAAGAACGCGGGAGCTCGCGCCATGGCGGGCTGAGAGGGCGGCTGGTGTCCACGTCTTGGACCCGGTGCCGCCGACCGATGAACCTGACCGGGTAATGCCGGCGTAGGGAGGATTTCCGTTGACCGCTCTTGACGACCGTTCCGTGCGGCCCGCCGTGACCACCGGCCCGATCATCGGGTCGCACAAGGCCTACCGGGACGTGGGCGATGGCCTGCGCATTCCGATCCGACGCGTGGACCTCACCAACGGTGAACACGTGGATCTCTATGACACCTCCGGTCCGTACACCGACGACAACGCGACCATCGATGTCCACAGTGGACTCGAGAAGCTGCGGGAGAGCTGGATCGCCGAGCGCGAGCCGGTGAACGGCGCGGTGACCCAGTTGGCGTATGCCAAGGCCGGGATCATCACCAAGGAGATGCGGTTCTGCGCCGAGCGCGAGGGCGTGAGCCCCGAGTTCGTGCGCCACGAGGTGGCCATCGGCCGGGCGGTCATCCCAGTCAACCGCAAGCACCCCGAGTCCGAGCCCGCCATCATCGGCAAGAAGTTCCTGGTCAAGATCAACGCGAACATCGGCAACTCCGCCGTGTCGTCGTCGATCGAGGACGAGGTCGACAAGATGGTGTGGGCCGCCCGCTGGGGCGCCGACACGATCATGGACTTGTCCACCGGCAAGCGCATCCACGAGACCCGTGAGTGGATCATGCGCAACTCGCCGGTCCCGATCGGCACCGTGCCGATCTACCAGGCCCTGGAGAAGGTCGACAGCGACCCGTCCAAGCTCACGTGGGAGATCTACCGCGACACGGTGATCGAGCAGTGCGAGCAGGGCGTCGACTACATGACCGTGCACGCGGGCGTGCTGCTGCGCTACGTGCCGCTCACCGCCAAGCGGGTCACCGGCATCGTCTCGCGCGGCGGGTCGATCATGGCCGCGTGGTGCCTGGCGCACCACAAGGAGAGCTTCCTTTACACGCACTTCGAGGAACTCTGCGACATCCTGCGCGAGTACGACGTCACCTTCTCCCTCGGTGACGGCCTGCGCCCCGGCTCGATCGCCGACGCCAACGACGAGGCGCAGTTCGCCGAGCTGCGCACGCTGGGCGAGCTGACGCACATCGCGCGCGCCAAGGACGTCCAGGTGATGATCGAGGGCCCCGGCCACGTGCCGATGCACAAGATCGCCGAGAACGTCCGCCTCGAAGAGGAACTCTGCGGTGAGGCGCCGTTCTACACCCTCGGTCCACTCGCGACGGACATCGCGCCTGGGTACGACCACATCACCTCCGCCATCGGCGCGGCGCAGATCGGCTGGCTGGGCACCGCGATGCTCTGCTACGTCACGCCGAAGGAGCACCTGGGCCTGCCCAACCGCGACGACGTGAAGGTCGGCGTGATCACCTACAAGATCGCCGCGCACGCCGCCGACCTCGCCAAGGGCCACCCGCGCGCCCAGGAACGTGACGACGCGCTGTCCAAGGCGCGCTTCGAGTTCCGCTGGCAGGACCAGTTCAACCTCTCGCTCGACCCGGACACCGCGCGCTCGTTCCACGACGAGACGCTGCCCGCGGAACCCGCCAAGACGGCGCACTTCTGCTCGATGTGCGGCCCGAAGTTCTGCTCGATGAAGATCACCCAGGACGTGCGCAAGTACGCCGAGGAGCACGGCCTGTCCTCCGTGGAGGCCATTGAGGCGGGCATGGCGGAGATGTCGAGCGAGTTCGTCGACCACGGCAAGCAGGTCTACCTGCCTGTCGTCGACACGAAATAGCCGGAGAGCACACACTGTGATGACTCCGCCTCGCACACTGACCATCGCCGGATCCGATTCCGGTGGTGGCGCGGGCATCCAGGCCGACCTGCGGGCGTTCTTCGCCTGCGGGGTCCACGGGATGACCGCGATCACGGCTGTGACGGTGCAGAACTCCCTCGGCGTCACGGGAGTCCACACCATCCCGCCCGAGGTGGTGGCCGCGCAGATCGAGGCGGTCGCCACCGACATCGGCGTGCAGGCGGCGAAGA
>NZ_JBOHGC010000183.1:0-2073 GCF_050699995.1 Actinokineospora sp.
CACCAAGGGAGTGCCTTCCTCTCGAGAGAACTTTGGACCTTCGCAAGCCCAAGTTTCCCTTACAGGACAGGCACTTCCTCCATGCACAGATCAGTTTGAATCACATCGGATGACTGGTCGAGGCTAGAATGCGCCCACGGGCGGCGTCCAATGGTTTTCAGAACGGGACTTGCACAGCCAGGAGGCCATCGCCAGGCGCGCGACCGGACAGGATGCGGCAGAACTGGATCGCGTCCAGCCGCAGTTCCGGCCCGCCGCGGGTCCACTCGCCGCCCGCCGGGCCGGACAGCAGCAGCGTGAACGGTTGCCCGTACCTGCCCGCCCACTCCTCGACGACGTCGGCGACGAGCACGCCGTCGTGCTCAGCAGTGAGCACCGGTGTGCTGCCCACCGCGCGATGGATGTCCATCCGGTGCATCCACGGGTCACGTGTCAGGATCACGTCCATCACGTAGGCCACCGTCCACTTCTCGGCGTGCTCGGTGCCGCTGGACACGGCCGCGCGGCGGAGCAGGCTGGGGACGCGACGCCGAGCGCGCGCCGCTTTCGGTGCCACAGCGGCGAAACGCGTGACGACCTCAGCCGCGCTCAGGTGGGCTTGCTCCTCGACCTGGAGAGCCGTCAGCGCATCGATGAGGACGCCGCCGCGCTTGCGGGCAGCGCGCTGCTGGCGCGCGCTCTCGAGCGGGGAGGCCGCCATCTCGGCCATCCCCAAGGCGTGCCCGGCCATCGCGCGCACGTCCCACCCAGGGCACTCCGTGGGTGTCGCCCACTCATCGGGGGTGAGGGTTCGCAGCACGTCGACGAAACGCTGGTACTCGGTCTCGGCGAGCCGTGCGGCCGTCGGGCGGTCCAGGGCCGGTCTGCGGGGCGCGGTCTTGGTCATGGTGGTCATCAGGTGCTCCTCTGTTTGCTCCTCAGTGGCGGGCCGGGCAGGCCCAGGTGGTCGGCGAACATGTCCATCGCGCGAGGGAGCAGCCGTCGCCACCGGTCGCCCCCGGGATCGTTGGCCAGCTGGGAATCGACAAGGCCGCCGACCAGCGACACATACAGATCCACGGCCTCGGGTTGGGCCACGCCGAGCCGGTGGAGCACCTCGCGCAGTCGCTCCAGGGTGGCGACCGACGGCGCGTAGGACTCCGGGCTCGGCTGGAAGCCCGGGATCACCCGCTGGTTCATCAGCTGGAACCGGGCGAGGTCGGCCACGGCGAAGTCGAAGAAGGCCTCGGACATGGCCAGCAGCGCCACCCTTGGAGCTTTCGGCAGGCTCGCCGTCCGCTCAAGGGTGACCTGCAGGAACTCCGACCAGGCCGCGCCGAACATCGTGTCGTAGATCGCGTTCTTGGACGCGAAATGGGTATAGAGCGACGGTGAGCTCATTCCGACTCGTGCGGCGACCTGGCGCAGCGTCACCGACGACAGGCCCTCGGCGCGCGCGATCTCCCACGCGGCTTCGACGATCTCCCGCCGCGTTGCCTCACGCCGTTCGGCTTGCCTATCACGATTAGGTAGAACGCTCATAGTTAGGCAGCCTCCGCCTGGAGGCGGGCAATGTCAAGGGTGGTTCAGGCGCTCGGTGAGGTCGTCGAGCGTCGGCACGAACCACAGGTGCGTCCCGCGGTTGGACTCGCGGACGAAGGACGCCATGGCCTCGCTGCGGGCGATGTGCTCGGCCATGTCGCCCAGCACGACCACGCGCATCCGGTAGTTGACGAATTTCTGGACGATCTCGCCCGCGACCCGGGTGCTCAGGACGAAGAAGTCGTCGGCGAACCGGGCCGTGGGGATGACGATCATACCCACGTCCTGTCCCCAGAGTTCGCCGAGGAGGTCCGTGGCGTCGGTGTCGCGGGCCAGCGCCGGGCCGTCGGCGGCGCACACGGCCAGGGAGACGTCGTTGACCGTCATCATGGTGATCACGCGAAGACGTTAAGGGCACGTAGTGTATCAAGTCAGTGCGGGTCGGGCGTGTCGGATCGTGGGTGAAGGGTGTAGTTCCAGTCGGCGTGCCAGGCGTTGCGGCTGATCGGGAGGTCTTTCATCTGCCGGTTGCTGATCTTGACTCCGGTGGGA
>NZ_JBOHGC010000184.1:0-26699 GCF_050699995.1 Actinokineospora sp.
AGCTCGCCCGGCTCGCCGCCGCCAACGTCCCTGGCGCCCACCCGGACAGCTGGTACGGGCTGCCCGAGCTGTCGAGCATGGAACCGTTGCGCGCC
The DNA here is from genome assembly GCF_050699995.1 of Actinokineospora sp. Classification (GTDB taxonomy): domain Bacteria; phylum Actinomycetota; class Actinomycetes; order Mycobacteriales; family Pseudonocardiaceae; genus Actinokineospora. The sequence goes on from NZ_JBOHGC010000184.1 coordinate 96, forward strand.
AGGGCCGAGCCGGTGCGCGTGTCACCGTCCACTGTGGAGGTTCTGGCCAAGTGCCCGCTGCGGTGGGTCGTCGAGCGGCACGGCGGGCAGGACCCGGTCGAACTCGCCGCCGTCACCGGAACACTCGTGCACGCGCTGGCGCAGGCCGCTGCTTCCGGCGCGTCGCGTGAGGAGCTGATGGCGGAGCTGGACAAGGCGTGGACCAGGGTCGACGCGGGCGCGCCGTGGTTCTCCCGCCGCGAGCAGCAGCGGGTGCGCGCCATGGTCGACACGTTCCTGACCTGGGTCCGCGACACGCGTGGCGAACTGACCCAGGTCGCCGTCGAACGCGACGTCTCGGTCGACCTGCCCGACGGCATCACGGTGCGCGGCCGGGTCGACCGGCTGGAGGTCGACAACGAGGGCCGCCCGGTGATCATCGACCTCAAGACCGGCAAACAGCCGATCAGCGCCGACGACGCCAAAGAACACCCGCAGCTGGCGGTGTACCAACTGGCCGCCGCCTACGGCGCCTTCGCCTGCGACGGCCTCGCCGACGCCCCCGGTGGCGCGCGTCTGCTGTACGTGGCCAAGAAGAGTCGCGGCAAAGCCACCGAACGCGGCCAGGAACCTTTGCACGGCGAGATTGTGGACCACTGGCTGAACATCGTCCGCGACGCCGCGGGTTCGATGGTGGGCCCGGAATACGACGCTTTCGAAAGCCCGGACTGCCCCCGCTGCCCGGTGCGTTTCACCTGCCCGCTGCACTCCAGCGGCAGGCAAGTGACCGAATAACACTCGAACAGGTGATCGATATGGACGCGTGCTGGATTGGGCCGTTCGGCGGGGTACATTGGGCTCATGAGCGCGATGTGGCCGATGCCTGACCCGCGGCGTCACTACACGGTGGAGGAGTTCGCCTCTTTACCGATGGACCGCGCCCATCGGTACGAACTCGAAGAAGGCAGAGTCATTGTGAGTCCGCGGCCTGCCCGCAGACACATGCTCCTCATCGGCGACTTGCATGCCCAGATCCGGTGGCAGTTGCCGAAGTCGATGCTGGTGTTCCCGGAGATCGATGTGGATCTCCACCTCAGCCCGCCGGTGGTTCGCATTCCGGATCTGTGCATCACGCAGGCGGATGTGCTCGACCTGCCCGGCTTCACACCCGCGGCGAAAGTGCTGGTCGCGATCGAGATCCTCTCTCCCGGATCGTTCCATACCGACACTGTCGTCAAACCGATGGAATACGCCGACGCCGGGATCCCGTACTACTGGCTGATAGATCCGCAGCCACCGGTTACGGCGACCTTGTACACCTTGGTGGGCGAGAACTATGAGGAGTCGTTGCGGGGAGAGAAGACTTTCGATATTGATGCGCCGTGCCCACTGCGGATCGACTTGGACGCGCTGACACCGTGAACTTGAGCTGACGGTGAGTCTTCCGCTGCCTGGGTTGGCCCTCGTCGGTCCCCGTGAACTCGCCCACGAACTCGGCCTGCCGCCACCCACCGCCGAGCAGTGTTTGGTCATCGCCGCCCCGCCGGACCCCGCGCTCGTTGTCGCGGGTGCGGGGGCGGGCAAGACCGAGACGATGGCTGGGCGCGTGGTGTGGTTGGTGGCCAACGGTTTGGTCACCCCGGAGCGCGTCCTCGGCCTGACCTTCACCCGCAAGGCGGCCCGCCAGCTCGCCGACCGAGTGCGGTCCCGGCTGCGCAGGCTGGCGGGTTCACGGCTGCTTGACAAGCTCGACCCGTCGGGGGAGCGGCGAGCCGCCGTGTTCGCGGGCGAGCCGACGATCCTCACCTACCACGCCTACGCCGGCCGCATCGTCGCCGAACACGGGCTGCGGCTGCCGGTCGAGCCGGGCGCGCGGCTGCTGACGGAGACGGCTTCCTGGCAGCTGGCGCACCGAGTGGTGTCCACGTGGAACCACGACCTGGAAACCGATCTGGTTCCCGCGACTATCACCAAATATCTGCTCGCCGTCGCGGGGGAGCTGTCCGAACACCTCATCGACGAAGCGGCCCTAGCTCGGCACGCCGAGACCGTGTGCGCGCTCATCGAGTCCGCGCCGCGGGCCAAGGGGCAGCGCGCCGACTTGTCCCAGGATCTGCAGAAAGTCCTTGTCACCCAACGCTTCCGGGTGGCGCTGCTGCCGATGGTCGCCGCCTATTCCGACCGCAAGCGCCGTGAGGGGGCCGTCGACTTCGGCGACCAGATGTCGCTCGCGGCCAAACTGGCCGCCGGACACATCGAGGTCGTGCGCGGCGAGCGTGAGCGCTACGGCGCGGTGCTGCTCGACGAATATCAGGACACCGGCCACTCCCAGCGCGTGCTGCTGCGGTCGCTGTTCGGCAGCTCCCTCGAACATCCGAACGCGGAGCCGATGCCGGTCACCTCCGTCGGTGACCCGGCCCAGGCCATCTACGGCTGGCGCGGTGCCAGCGCGGCCAACCTGCCGCGCTTCACCACCGACTTTCCCCGGCGCGACAACGGAAAGCTGGTCCCCGCCACTCGCTACGGCCTGCTCACCAGCTTCCGCAACCCGCCGGAAGTGCTCGACCTGGCCAACGCCGTGTCCGCCCCGCTGCGCGCCCTCGGCCTCGAAGTCGACGAGCTCCGCGCGCGCGACGGCGCCCCCGCAGGCGACATCCGGCTCGCCCTGCTGTCCGATGTGGACACCGAGGTGCAGTGGGTGGCCAACCAGGTCGCCGACCGCTGGCACGCGGCCATCGAGGAGCACGACAAGCCGCCGACGGCCGCCGTCCTCGTCCGCCGCCGCGCCGACATGGCCGACCTTGCGAGCGCCCTGCGTGAACGCGGGCTCCCGGTGGAGGTCGTCGGCCTCGGCGGTCTGCTCGACGAACCAGAGATCCGCGACCTGGTCAGTGCCCTGCGCGTGCTCATCGACCCGCTCGCGGGCACCGCCGCCGCCCGGCTGCTGACCGGTTCCCGCTGGCGCATCGGCGCGGCCGACCTCGCGGCGCTGTGGGGCCGCGCCCGAAAACTGGCCGACACGTTCGCCGGCGAGCCGGTCAGCGAGGCCGCGGCCTCCGACGTCCTGCCCGGCGAGGGCGTCGAACAGGCGGGCCTGGTCGACGCGATCGACGACCCGGGCCCGAAGGAGGCCTACTCCGAACTCGGCTACGAACGCATCCGCTCACTGGGCTCCGAGCTGACCATGCTCCGCCGCAGGCTCGACCAGCCGCTGCCCGAACTCGTCGCCGACGTCGAACGCACCATGCAACTCGACATCGAGGCCACCGCCCGCCGCGGCGGCGCGGGCCGCGCCCACCTCGACGCCTTCGCCGACGTCGTCGCCGACTACGCGCGCGCCAGCCCGTCGGCGAGCCTGCCCGCCCTCCTCGACTACCTCGCCACCGCCGAAGCGGCCGAGGACGGTCTCGAACCCGGTGAGGTCGAGGTCGCCGAAGACCGCGTCCAGATCCTGACCGTGCACTCGGCGAAGGGGCTGGAGTGGGAGATCGTCGCCGTGCCGCACCTGGTCCGCGAGGTCTTCCCCAGTGGCAGGCGCGGCGGAAGCTGGCTGCGCGCGGTCACGGAGATGCCCGCCGACCTGCGCGGTGACGCCGCCGACCTGCCCACGCTCGACCTCACCAGCGCCGCCGACCGCAAAGAGGTCGAACAGGCCCTCAAGGCGCACAACGAGGATTTCGCCGAACGCGGCCTCGTCGAGGAACGCAGGCTGTTCTACGTCGCGCTCACCAGGTCCGAGCGGTCGCTGCTGGTCTCCGGCCACTGGTGGGGCCGCACCGGGGCCAAACCGCGCGGCCCGTCGGACTTCCTGACCGACCTGGCCGACTACGTCACCGAACAGCAGTGGCCCGCCGAACTCGTCGACGTCTGGACCCCGCAACCCGAGGAGGGCGCCGACAACCCGATCGCCACCGCGGTGAAGACCGCCACCTGGCCCGCCGACCCGCTGCGCGACCGCCGCTCCGACGTCGCCACCGGCGCCGCCCTGGTCCGCGCGGAACTCACGGCCATGCGCGAAGGCGAGGTCTTCGACGACGAACCCGACGACCCCGACGGCTGGGTCCGCGACACCGACGTCCTCCTCGCCGAACGAGCGGCCGCGTCCGCCCGGCGCGAACAGGTCGTGCTCCCGGACCAGCTGTCGGTGAGCCAACTCGTCGAACTCGCCGCCGACCCGGAGGCCCTCGCCAGGCGCCTGCGCAGGCCGCTGCCGTTCCCGCCGAACCCGGTCGCCCGGCGGGGCACCGCCTTCCACGCCTGGCTGGAGAAGCGCTTCGGCTCCCGCGCCCTGCTCGACCTGGACGAACTCCCCGGCGCCGCCGACGACGGCGCCGCCCCCGACGAAGACCTCGACACCCTGCGCGAAGCGTTCCTCCGCAGCGAGTGGGCCGACCGGGTGCCGCACGAGGTCGAGGTCCCGTTCTCCACCGAGATCGACGGCGTCGCCGTGCGCGGCCGCATGGACGCCGTGTTCCTGGACCTGGACGGCGGCTGGACCGTCATCGACTGGAAGACCGGCAGGGTCCCCGACGAGGAGCACCTGCCCGCACTGACCGTCCAGCTCGCCGCCTACCGCCTGGCCTGGGCCGGCCTGTCCGGTGTCGACATCACCGAGGTCAGGGCCGCGTTCCACTACGTCCGGCAGGACACCACCCTGCGTCCGGTCGACCTGCTCGACGCCGACGGGCTGCGCACCCTCCTGCGGTCGGTGCCGGTGCCGGAGCCCAAATAGACCGCCGAACGAAATGGCCGCGAGCCCGCCCAGCCGACAGGCCCGTGATCCGGTTAACCTGCCCACGTGAGTCAGTGGATCCGGCGGGGGAACCCATGAAACGCAAGCTGAGGATGTTGGGCCTCTCCGAACGGGCCGAACACGAACTCGTCGGCATCCTGCGGATGCCCGAGTCCAGCGTCAGCCCCGTCACCGCGATCGCCCGGCGCCTCGTCTGGGCTGTCCTCGCCCTGTTCTCCGCGGTCCTCATCGTCTACTTGGACCGCGACGGCTACCGCGACGTCAACGCGGACGGCATCTCGTTCCTGGACGCCGTCTACTACGCCACCGTGTCGCTCTCCACGACCGGATACGGCGACATCACGCCCGCGAGCGACTCGGCCCGGCTGATCAACATCCTGGTGATCACGCCGCTGCGCATCCTGTTCCTCATCGTCCTGGTCGGCACCACGCTCGCGGTGCTGACCGAACGGTCCCGTCAGGTTTTCAAGATCCAAAGGTGGAGGTCGAAGGTGCGCGATCACGTGGTCGTCGTCGGCTACGGCACCAAAGGCCGCTCCGCGGTCAGCGCCGTGCTGTCCGACGGGATCGACCCGAGTCGGATCGTGGTGGTCGACACCGACCAGGCCATGCTCGACGCGGCGTCGCTGCTGGGACTGGTCACCGTGCACGGCTCGGGCACCCGCTCGGACGTGCTGCGGGTGGCGGGGGTGCCGAGGGCCAAGTCGGTCGTCGTCGCCGCCAACCGCGACGACTCGGCTGTGCTGATCACCCTGACCGCCCGTGAGATGGCGCCGAAGGCACAGATCGTCGCCGCCGTGCGTGAGACGGAGAACGTCCACCTCGTGCGCCAGTCCGGCGCCAACCAGGTCGTGGTGTCCAGCGAGACCGCGGGCCGCCTGCTGGGCATGGCCACGCACACGCCGACCGTGGTCGACATGGTCGAGGACCTCATCACCCCCGACGCGGGTTTGGCCATCTCCGAGCGTGAGGTCGAGGACAGCGAGGTCGGCGGTTCACCCCGGCACCTGCCCGACATCGTCCTGGGCATCGTCCGCGCCGGAAAGCTCTTCCGCGTCGACTCGTCGGAGGCCGACGCCATCGAGACCGGCGACCGAATCCTCTACATCCGCAAGGTCACTCCCGCAGACGACTAGTCCGCCTCCCCGGAATTTTATGTTCGGGTCACCTACCAGGTGATGCTGCAGACGGGTGGGCAACCGTGGCCGTGATTCGTCGCGGTCCCCTTAGGTGCGGTCTTGGCGTGGCCGCTGTGTCAGAACCGCCTGGCCGGACTTACCGGACAGGACCTAGTCCGAAAACATGAGATTCCGGGGAGGTGGCCCAGTCTGCGAGGATCCGTGGGTGCGGTTGCCGCCTGAATTGAGACTGCCCGCCGCCCAGGCGGCGGGGTCGGCGCTGTTCAGCATCCTCGTGGCGATCCTCATCTCGCTGACCGGCGCACTCGGCCTCTGGTCGAACTCCGAGGTACGGGTGGAAGTCGACGCCAAGGTGGTCGAGGCGGTCGGCTGCGCCAAGGCCGACCGGCCCGAAGAGGTCACCTACCAGCGCGACGGCCGCGAGGAGCGGGTCAAGCTCGACGCCTGCGGCCACGAGGAAGGCGAGCCCGTCCGGATCGCCTTGGGCGGGGAGACCGCCAGCCTCGCCCACGCCCGGACCTCCGCGACCACCGACGCCCGACAGCTCGGCGTCGTCCTGTGTGTGTTCGCGGGGATCGCGGGCGCGGGCTTCGCCGAGCTGTACCGGCGAACGGCGGGCGCCCCGCTCAGGAAACTTCCGCTGGGTCCATGAGCCAGGTGTTGCACTGGTAGGTCCGGTTCTTCGTGAACCCGTGTTCCATCCACGCGCCGTTGTGCTGCGGTGTTCCGTGGTCGCGGATGCGTCCTTCCCAGTCACCGCGCTGGTAGGCGTCGGCGAGGGCGTCACCGATGATCGGGTCGGTCACCGACCCGGCACCGTGTTGGGCCCCCGCGAACCACATACCCGCGAAGCAGGACGACTCGAGTTCGAGCCTGCGCGAGAGTTCGAGGCCGGCCGGAGTCTGGTCGCCCGCCTCGAACCGCGCGTCGCCGTAGGCTTCGAAGATCCCGGTCAGGTTCTGCACGTGGTGACCGAACTCGTGCGCGAAGATCGACAGGTAGATCCCGGACTTGTTGCCGTACCGCTCGGTGTACAGCCCCGAGAACGGCATATAGATCGTGTTGTCCGTGGGGCAGTAGAACGCGGGCGCCTGGCTTTTGGTCACCGACCCGCACGGGCTGCTCCACGATGTGCCCGTGGGCATCTTGACCACGGGCCGCGAGTACGGCAGACCCGCGCGCGCCATCGTGGGTTGCCATCCCTGCTCCATGCATGGCAGGGCGGCGTTGAAGTATGCCTCGGCGGCAGCCGGTTCGCTGCGCCACGCCGGCAGGGCGCACGTGGCCGCGTTGACCCCGTTCTCCGACCTGAAGACCGGGTTGTCGCCGAGGGCATAGACCGGTTGTGGCTCAGCGGGTGTGGTCTTCGTCGGCGTGGTCGTCGTGGTGCGGCCCGGTCGCGATGTCGTGGTGGTGGTAGTGGTTGTCGTAGTGGTTGTCGTCGTGGTGGTGCGGCCTGATGTCGCCGTCGTGTACGTCGTCGTCGGCGAGGAGTAGCCGACGTCGTTCGAGCGGCGCCTGTCCTTCTGCATGAACCCGAAGCCGGCCGCCGCCGCGATCATCACGGCGACCAGGGTGATCGCGACGATCGGCCCGGTGTTGGACTGCTTCGGCATAGGTGCGTACATCGGCCGCCACGGCTGTGGAGCGAAGTGGGGCTGACCGTACGGCGGCCTACCCGGCGGCGGCCCGTACCGCGGGCCACCCGGTGGCGGCGGGCCTGCGGGAGCGGCCCCGTGGGGAGGACGCCCGGGCGGTGGGAGCGGCCGGGCGAACGGCGGCGGCGCGACCGGCATCGGTGGCGGGTAGGGCCATTGTGGGCGCCACGGCCCCCCAGGCGGCTGAGTCATTGTTCCCCCGTCGTAGATTTCGCCAGACGGTGCGTGAGCATATGGGCGCTCGGCTATCGTTCGCTGGCGTGTTCACGAATTGGGGGGTAGCCACCGCGACTGTGGTGGCCGGGATCTCGTTGTCCGCAGCTCAGCCGTCGTTTCCGTCGCCACCGCCGGACGCGCCCACGATCGACTTCCCGGTGCCGAAACCAGGTGCGACACCGGGGCCGAGCACATCCGGGGCGCCGTCGATCGATCCGCGGCCGCCCACGGCGAGCAGGCCGGGCCGACCGGAGCCCTCCGGTGTCCCGACCACACTCCCGCGCAGCGTCAACATCCAGCTCAAAGTCGAGCGCGACGGCAGGTTGACGGTGATCGAGCAGGTCATCGTCCAAGCCAAGTCCAGGATGACCCGGGTCGCCCCGCTGCGTATCGGCGACCGCGTGTTCACCGTGCGGGACGTCACGGTGGACGGCAAGGGGACCGCCGAGGCCACCGGCGACACCTTCACCATCAAGCTGGACGAAGGCGCGTCGACCGTCAGGTACACAGTGGATGGCGCGGTGGCCGACTTCGGCGACCACCTCCAGGTCCGATGGCAGGTGGCCAACGGATGGGACACCAGGCTCATCTTCCTGCGCGCCTCGCTGCTCACCCCCAAGCCTGGCAGCAACTTCGTCTGTCTCTCGGGCCAGTCGGGCACCGAGGACCGGTGTGACTCCGCGCTGATGGACGCCAGCGGCATCTTGCGGGTGGTGCAGACCGACATCGACGTGGGTGCCCGGGTCGATCTGAGCGCCGACCTGCCCGCCGGGCTGGTGCCCGCCAACGCGCGGTTCGAGAACACGAAGACCGGCGCGTTCGCGCTGACCCCGGTCAGCGGCGCCGCTCTCGGGCTGCTGGCTCTGCTCCTGCTCGGTGGCTTCGGCGCGCTGTGGGTCGCGCGGGGGCGCGACACCAAGGCCGCCGCGGCCGAGGTCGAGCCGGTCGAGGTCCTCGTCACCGAGGGCGGCCGGGTCGTGTTCGCCTCGCCCGATGGCGTGCTGCCCGGCCAGGCGGGCACGGTGATCGACGAGGTGGTCGACGCCCGCGACCTGACCGCCACCGTGATCGACCTCGCGGTGCGCAACTACCTGTGGATCACCGAGTCCGGCGACGACTGGCAGGTGGTCGGCCGCAATCCCGCCGACGACGCGCTGACCGACTACGAGCGCGCGGTCTACCGGGCGCTCCTCCCCGACGGCGCGGAATCGGTCACGGTCTCCGCGCTGCGGTCCAGCCCGCCCAACACCGGCGACGCCCGCTCCGCCGTCCACGCCGACTCGGTGGCTCGCGGCTGGCTCAGCCGCACGCCCGCCAAGCTGAAGCTCGCCGGAGCGGTGCTCGCGGTCGTCGGTGTCGCCGCGACCGTCGTGCTCACCCTGACCGTGGGACACGCTCTCGCCGGTGTCGCCCTGGTGATCGGCGGCCTCGCCCTCGCCGTCGGCGCGCTGTTCCTTCCCGCGCGAACCAAGCGCGGCGCGCTGCTCGTCCAGCAGGTGCGTGGGGTCCACGGGTACCTGAAGTCGGTGCCGCCCGAGTCGGTGCCCGCCGCCGACCGAGAACTGGTTTTTTCCCGTTCGCTGCCCTACGCGGTCGCACTGGAGGAAGCCGAGCAGTGGCTGGGCCGGTTCGCCGCCCTCGACGTCGCCGCGGACGGCACGCCGGGCCTCTACTGGTACGGAACCCAGGACGACGCCTACGACCAGGCCCGATTCGCGGAGCGCTTCCACGCCTTGATCGACAGCGTCGACGGGATCTTCGGCAAGCGCTGATTATCGACCCTGATCACGTTCGTGTTACCCCCGTCTGAGCAGCGAAAACTCAGACGGGGGTGGGCTGGTGATCGAATATGCACACGGGGTACCGTTCGCGCACTTTCGATCGTCGATCATTTACCCGAATGGTCATCTCCAGGGGAGGCGCGTTGCTCACTACCGTGACTCGTGTCGTCCTCGCGGCAGCGGTAGGCCTCACCATGGCTGTCACCGCATCCCCCGCGATGGCGCAAGAGCAGCCCACGACCCCAGTAGTCGAAGAGCCGACAGAGGTCGAGCGGCCCTCCGTCCTGCTTCTGGCGGTGGCTTCCTGCGCCGACGGCGTAGGAGCGGTCGATGTGCGGGTGCGCGACGATCGAGACAAGCCGTACTCGATCGCGCTGACCCACGCTGACGGCGCCCCCTTCGGCAAGGCGAAGGACACCGAGCTCACCAAGCACGATGACCACCTCACGACCTTCCTCAACGTGCCGCCCGGCCAGTACACGGTGCGGCCGAGCGAGGGAACGCAGCCTTCCGAGTCGGTCGACGTGGTCGTCAAGCCGTGCGGCGAGGTCGAGCCGGGAGGTGAGAACCTCGCTGTCGAGGTGGAGTGCAAGGCGGGCTGGGGCATCGTCACATTCACGGTCACGAACCCGACCAGCGGCGAGGCCAAGAGCTACTTCCTCAAGACCGGCGATCTGTCGACGCAGTTCCTGATCGAACTCGGTGAGGGCCAGTTCCTGCGTATCGCCGAGAACGGCTACGAGGACGGCAAATTCTCCGTCACGCTGACCGGCGACAGCATCAAGCCCATCACCAAGGACTTCACCGTCGCCTGCGCCGCGGAGAACGCGCCGAAGCTCGACGTCTCCGCGAACTGCGACAGCCGGGGCAAGGAAGACGTCACCGCGCCCGCGCCGCTCTACGTCGACCTGACCAACCCGAACCGGGCGCCCGTCGAGTACAAGATCAAGGCGGGCGGCGACGAGCGAGTCGTCACCCTGGCGGGCGGGGAGAGCGCGTTCCTCGAATTCGAGCCGCTGACCCCGGGCCTGCACACCGTGACCGTCACCGGCTCCGACGGCACCGTCACGGAGGCCAAGGTGGCCGTGGACGACTGCACCGGCGTCGACATCGACGAGGACGGCCTGCAGGTCGAGGTTCGCTGCGCGGGCACCAAATCCGTCGTGACGTTCCGGTTCTTCGACATCGGCGGCGAGTACCCGCTCAGCCGTGACTTCAGCGTCGACGGCGAGGACCGCTACAGCGAGAAGGTCGTCTTCGCCGACGAGGGCTCCTACCAGTGGACCAAGCACACCGGCACCTTCGCCGATGGCGAGTACACCGCGCGGCTCGTCGGCGCCGGGCTGAACACGGTGGAGAAGTTCACCGTGAAGTGCGCCGACCAGCCCGGCGCCACCACCGAGCCCACGACGACGGGCCCGGCGCCGAGCACCACGCCCGCCCCGCAGGCGGGCACCGCCCCGGCGGTCGACGACACCCTGCCGGTGACCGGCGCGGCCGTGGGCACGATGGTCGCCCTGGGCTTGGCGGCGCTGGGTCTTGGCGGCTTCCTGGTGATCACCGCACGCCGCAAGCGCTCGGCCAAGTAGGGCAGCACTCGGGCGGGCCCACGACGGCCCGCCCGAGTTGTCCACAGGCGAACGCCAGACCCTGACGCGACCCCACCCCGCTCCCGTAGGCTCGTCGGGTGACCGTTTCCGAGCTGCACAGGTACACCCTGTCCAACGGGCTGCGCGTGGTGCTCGCCCCAGATTCGACCTCGCCCGTCGTCGGCGTGAGCGTGCACTACGACGTCGGTTTCCGGTCCGAGCCCGAGGGGCGGACAGGGTTCGCCCACCTCTTCGAGCACCTGATGTTCCAGGGCAGTGAGAGCCTGGAGAAGCTCGCGCACTTCCGGCACATCCAGTCCTCCGGCGGCACCTTCAACGGGTCGACCCACCCGGACTACACCGACTACTTCGAGGTCCTGCCGTCGGCGGCGCTGGAGCGGGCGCTGTTCCTCGAGGCCGACCGGATGCGCGCGCCGAAGCTGACCGAGGAGAACCTCCGCAACCAGATCGACGTGGTGAAGGAGGAGATCCGGCTCAACGTCCTCAACCGGCCGTACGGCGGATTCCCGTGGATCCTGCTGCCGCCGGTGCTGTTCCAGACCTTCCCCAACGCGCACAACGGTTACGGCGGGTTCGAAGACCTCGAGCAGGCCACCGTCGCCGACTGCGCCGCCTTCTTCGACACGTACTACGCGCCGTCGAACGCGGTGCTCACGGTGGCGGGCGACTTCACCGTCGAGGGCGCCCAGGAGCTGATCGAGAAGCACTTCGGCGACGTCCCCGCGCGTCCCCGCCCGGAGCGGCCGTCGTTCGCCGAGCCGCCGCCCGCGGGCGAGGTGCGCTCCGACCACGAGGACCGGCTGGCCCCGCTGCCCGCCGTCGCGCTGGGCTACCGCATCCCGGACCCGATCGACGAACTCGACGCCTACATCAACTACTTGGTTCTCGCGGGCGTGCTCGCCGACGGCGACGGCTCACGCCTGCAGCAGCGCCTGGTCTACGGCGACCAGCTGGTCACCGATGTGGGCGCCGGTTGCGGGCTGTTCGGCCCGTTCGAGGCACGCGACCCGGACACCTTCACGATCACGGCGATGTACTCGCCGGAGGTCGACGTCGACACCATCCTCACGGCCATCGACGAGGAGATCGACAAGCTCGCCAGCACCCCGCCCGACGCGGAGGAACTGGCCAAGGTGACCGCCCGCTGGGCCGCCACGCTGCACAAGGAGCACGACCGCCTGGTCAGCCGCACCCTGGCCCTGGGCGCCTTCGAACTCCTCTACGGCGACCCGGCGCTGGTGTACTCGCTGCCGGAGCGCATCTCCGCGATCACACCCGACGCGGTGTCCGCCGCGGCCAAGTCCCTGCGCCCGGACTCCCGCGCCGTGCTGACGATCTCGCCCGCCCCTGTAGCCGCGGAGTGAGGTCCCAGCACACCCCACCCGGGGGCACCCGCGCGTCGTTGTCCTGCACGTCCGAGTCCACATCCCAGCCGGCGCGCCAGTCCGCCGCCACCGTCTTCGCAGGAGGAGTCCAGTGAGCCGCAGCGCCGACGAGATCGGGCGGACCGAGCGGGGCCCGCGTCCCCTGCCGCCCCTGGGCGAGCAGCGGGCGGCCACCGGTCTGTCCTCAGTGGACAAGGTGCTCGACAACGGGCTGCGCGTCATCGCCGTCCACCAGCCGACCGTGCCGATGATCGAGCTCCGGCTCCGAATCCCGTTCGCGGGCGACGACCTGATGCACGCCGCCCGGGCCGAGGTCTTGGCCGCCACCATCCTCACCGGCACCGACAAGCGGGACCGGATCGCCTTCGACACCGACCTCGCGCTCGTCGGCGGTGAACTGTCCGCCGTCGTCGACCCCGAGTTGCTGTCGATCGGCGGCAACGCCCTCGCCTCCGGGTTCGACACCCTCCTCGACGTCCTGGCCGACGCGCTTACCGGCGCCACGTACCCGGACGACGAGGTCGAAGGTGAGCGCGGCAGGCTCATCGAGCGCATCACGGTCGCGCGCTCGCAGCCGAGCGTGATCGCCCGCCAGGCCCTGCAGAAGCACCGCTATGGCGACCACCCGTTCACCCGGGAGATGCCCGAGGCAGGCGACGTCGCCGTCGTCGAGGCCGCTGACGTGCGGGCCTTGCACACGGCGTGCGTTCTGCCGCGCGGCTCGGTGCTCGTGCTGGTCGGCGACGTCGAACCGGCCCGTGCCATCGCCGCCGTCGCCGGCGCCTTGGCGGACTGGAAGTCCGACAAGTCCGCTTCGGTGCTGCCGCCGCTGCCCGAGATCACTCCGCAGGACCTGCTGCTGGTCGACCGCCCGGGTTCCGTGCAGTCCCAGTTCCGGCTGTCGGCGCAGGCGATCAGCCGTACGGACCCGCGCTATCCGGCGCTGCAGTTGGCGAACCTCGCCTTCGGCGGTTTCTTCTCCTCCCGGCTGGTGGAGAACATCCGCGAAGACAAGGGCTACACCTACAGCGCCCGCTCCTCCCTGGAGTTCACCCCCGACGGCGCGACCGTGCTGGTCGACACCGACACCGCGAGCGCGGTCACCGCGGGCGCGCTGCTGGAGATCCGGTACGAACTCGGCCGGATGGCCATGGCGCCGCCCACTGAGTCCGAAGTGGACACCGTGCGCCAGTACGCGATCGGGTCGCTGCTCACCTCGACGTCCTCGCAGGGCGGCCTCGCCTCGCAGATCGCCGCGCTGGCCATCCTCGGTCTGGGCGTCGACTGGCTGACGCGGCACCCCGACCGGCTCAAGGCCGTCACCGTGGAGCAGGTCGCGGAGGCGGCGCTGGAGTTCTTCGCCCCCACCCGCTTCACCGGCGTCATCGTCGGCGACGCCGCCAGGCTCACCGCCCTGCGTGCGCTGGGCGGGGTAACCCTGCAATGACAGCGGACATCAGGACCGGCGAGCCCTTCCGGCTCGCCGGTCCGCCCGCCCTCTCCCGCACGACAACCGTGCGCGACGAGGCCGTGCGCAAAGACCCGGCCCGGCTCGATGAGCTATGGCGTCGTGGCAAAGTCCTGTTGCTCGACCGAACCGGCCGCACCCCGGTCACCGACGACGCCACCACCCTGCTCCTGCGCGACGCCGCGAGCATCCAGGCCGAACGCCCTGAGGAAGCCTCCCTCCTCGGCGAACAGGGCGACGTCGCGTACTGGTCGGTCCCAGCCGCCGAACCCATGCGCCCAGACCCGGTTGTCCCGCCCAACGCCTGGGGCCTATGGCCCGGCGCGGTGTCGGAGGCGGGCGAACAGTGGCACGACCTCCGCGGTGTCGGCGCGCTCCTCAACGACACCGACGCGGGCCTGCTCACCGCCGCCGTGGCCTTGGCCAACTGGCACGCCCGAGCCCGCTACTGCGCCAAGTGCGCCCACCCGGTTACCCGCACCTGCGCCGGCTGGGCGACGAAGTGCACCGGCTGCGACCGCGAGGAATACCCGCGCACCGACCCAGCCGTCATCGTCCTCATCCGCGACGACGAGGACGAGTACGTTCTCCTCGCCCGCCAACCCATCTGGCCCCCGGACCGGTACTCGGTCCTCGCGGGTTTCGTGGAGGCAGGCGAGTCCCTGGAAGCCTGCGTCGAACGCGAGATGGAAGAGGAAGTCGGAGCCAAAGTCAGCGACATCCGCTACCTGGGCAGCCAGCCGTGGCCCTTCCCCCGCTCCATCATGATCGCCTTCGCCGCCCAAGCCGACCGAACAGCCGACGTCCACCTCGCCGAAGGCGAAATCGAAGACGCCCGCTGGTTCACCAAAACCGAGATCCGCACCGCGTTCGAGGCCGGGGGAGCGGGGGAGGGAGTGGGAACGGGACTCATCCTGCCCGGCCCGACCTCCATCGCCCACCACATGCTCCGCGCATGGGCGGGACAGTAGGAGGAGGCGAGGGCCGGCCAACAGGGGTGCGGGTGCTGCCGGGCGGCACCTGCCCATGGGCTCCGGGGCCATGGGCAGGCGGGTTGTTGATCCGATAACAGATGCTCAGGACCCCTGACTGACGTCCACGGTGTCCCTGCCCGACCGAAGTCGCCTGCAAAGACAAGACAAACTCAGACCAGCGACTCTTCCTCGACCACCGGCCCAGCGAACTGAGCCTGATACAGCGCCGCATAAGCCCCACCCGCGGCCAGCAGCCCATGATGGCTGCCCTGCTCCACGATCCGCCCGTCCTCCATCACCAAAATCAGATCCGCGTCCCGAATCGTCGACAGCCGGTGCGCGATCACAAACGACGTCCGATCCGACCGCAACGCCGCCATCGCCTGCTGCACCAACAACTCCGTCCGAGTGTCCACAGAGGACGTGGCTTCGTCCAGGATCAGCAGCGCCGGGTTCGACAGGAACGCCCGAGCGATCGTGATCAGCTGCTTCTCACCCGCGCTGACGTTCGACCCCTCCTCATCGATCACCGTGTCGTACCCATCCGGCAGCGAGTGCGCGAACCGGTCCACGAACGTCGCCCGCGCCGCCGCCAGGATTTCCTCCTCCGAGGCGGTGGGACGGCCGTACGCGATGTTGTCCCGGATGGTCCCGTGGAACAGCCAGGTGTCCTGCAGCACCATCCCGACCTGCCCCCGCAGCTTCCGGCGAGGCATCGACGCGACGTCCACGCCGTCGAGGGTGATGTGGCCGGAATCGAGGTCGTAGAACCGCATGATCAGGTTGACCAGCGTGGTCTTGCCCGCGCCCGTCGGCCCGACGATCGCCACCGTCTGACCGGGTTCTGCCACCAGTGACAGGTCCTCGATCAGCGGCTTCTCCGGCTCGTAGCGGAAACTGACGTCCGCGAACTCCACCCGGCCGCGCGACACCGAGGCGGCCGAGCCCGGCGAGTCGGCGGGTTCCTCCGCAGCGTCGAGTAGTTCGAAGACGCGCTCCGCCGAGGCGACACCGGACTGCAGGAGGTTCACCATGGACGCCACCTGGGTCAGCGGCTGGGTGAACTGTCGCGAGTACTGGATGAACGCCTGCACGTCACCCAGGCTCATCGTCCCCGACGCCACCCGCAGGCCGCCGACGACCGCGATCACCACGTAGGTCAGGTTCCCGAGGAACATCATCGTCGGCATGATCAGGCCGCTGGCGAACTGCGCGCCGAAACCTGCTTTGAACAGTTCCTCGTTCTGCTCGGCGAACTGCCGCTCGACCTCACGCCGCCTGCCGTAGACCTTCGTCAGGGCGTGCCCGGTGAAGGCCTCCTCGACGTGGGCGTTGAGTTTGCCGGTGGCCCGCCACTGCGCGATGAACTGCTTCTGCGAACGTTTCATGATGGCGCCGGTCACCGCGATGGTCAGCGGGATGGTGACGATCGCGATCAGGGCCAGCGCCGGGCTGATCCAGAACATCATGGCGAGCACACCGACGACGGTCAGCAGCGAGGTGAGCAGCTGGCTCATCGTCTGCTGCAGCACCTGGGAGACGTTGTCGATGTCGTTGGTGACCCGGCTCAGCAGTTCGCCGCGCGGCTGCTTGTCGAAGTAGGACAGGGGAAGCCGGTGGATCTTGTCCTCGACTTCGGCGCGCATCCGCAGCATGGTCCGCTGGACGACGCCGTTCAGCAGCAGTCCCTGGGTCAGGCTGAGCACCGCCGAGCCGACGTACAGCACCAGCACGATGGTCAGCACCGTGCCGACCGCGCCGAAGTCGACGCCTTGGCCGGGCAGGACGTTCATCGACGAGAGCATGTCGGCGACCCGGTCGTCGCCCGCCGCGCGCAGGCGCTCGACGGCCTCCTCCTTCGTGACGCCCGCGGGCAACTGCTTGCCGAACAGGCCCTCGAAGATGAGGTCCGTCGCCGTGCCGAGGAGCTTCGGGGCGATGGACATCAGCGCGACACTCGCCACGGCGAGCGCCAGCACCGCGAGCACCTTCCCGCGTTCCGGTGCCAGCCGGGCGAAAAGCCGCTTCGCCGACGGGCCGAACGTCATCGACTTCTGCCCGACCAGGCTCGACCCGAACGGGCCACCGCGTCCCGGCCCGCCCATGCCCTGGACGCGCTCGGTCACCTCCATCGTGGTCATGCCGCGTCCTCCGCGCTGAGCTGCGAAGCGACGATCTCCGCATAGGTCGGGCAGGTCTCCAACAGCTCGTCGTGCGTGCCGAGCCCGACGAGCTCGCCGTCCTCCACCACCACGACCTGGTCCGCTTCCAACACGGTAGACACGCGCTGAGCGACGATGATCACCGTCGACTCCCGTGTGACCGGCCGCAGCGCCGCCCGCAGCCGCGCGTCGGTGGCCACGTCGAGCGCGGAGAAGGAGTCGTCGAACAGGTAGATCTCCGGTCGTCGCACCAAAGCGCGGGCGATGGCGATGCGCTGACGCTGCCCGCCGGACAGGTTCGTCCCGCCCTGGGAGATCGGCGCGTTCAGTCCCTCGTCCAACGCCTCGACGAAGTCCCGCGCCTGCGCGATCTCCAGGGCCGCCCACAGTTCCTCGTCGGTCGCGCCCGGTTTGCCGTAGCGGAGATTCGACGCGATGGTGCCGGTGAACAGGTACGACTGCTGCGGCACCAGCCCGATCTTGCTCCACAGCACGTCCTGGTCGAGCCGCCGGACGTCCTCACCGTCGACCCGCACGACACCGCCGGTGGCGTCGAAGAGCCGCGGAATCAGGTTGAGCAGCGTCGTCTTGCCCGCGCCGGTCGACCCGATGATCGCCGTGGTCTGCCCTGGCCTGGCCGAGAACGACACGTCGCACAGCACCGGGTCGGTCGCGCCGGGGTAGGCGAACGACACCCGGTCGAAGTCCACCTCGCCGCTGGCCTTGACCGACATCACGGGGTCGGGCGGCGGCACCACCGAGGAGTCGGTGTCGAGCACTTCCTTGATCCGCGCGGAAGCCACCGCCGCGCGCGGGACCATCATCAGCATGAAGGTCGCCATCATCACGGCCATCAGGATCTGCATGACGTAGTTCAGGAACGCGGTCAGCGAACCGACCTGCATCAGGCCGTCGTCGACCCGGTGCCCACCGAACCACAGCACGCCGATCACCGACACGTTCATGATGAACATGACGAACGGGAACATCGACGCCATGTAGCGGCCGGTCTTGGTGGCCACGTCGGCGAGCGCGGTGTTGGCGCCGGCGAACCGCGCGGTCTCGAACGGCTCACGGACGAACGCGCGGACCACGCGGATGCCGGTGATCTGCTCGCGCAGCACCCGGTTCACATCATCGACGCGAACCTGCATGTCCTGGAAGCCAGGGATCATCCGCTTGATGATGAAACCCAACCCCACGAACAGAATCGGCACGCAGACCAGCAGCAGCCAGGACAGGCCGACATCCTCCTGCAGTGCCATGACAACGCCGCCGACCATCATGATCGGCGCGGCGACCATCATCGTGGTCGTCATCATCACCAGCATCTGCACTTGCTGAACGTCATTGGTGACGCGGGTGATCAGCGACGGCGCGCCGAACTTGGACACCTCGCGCGACGAGAACGAGCCGACCTGCTCGAACACCCCCGCCCTCAGGTCGCGGCCGAACCCCATCGCGGTCTTCGCGCCGAAGTGCACCGCGATGACCGAGCAGGCGATCTGCACGAGCGACACCAGCAGCATCCACGCCCCGACGCGGACGATGTAGCCGGTGTCGCCGTTGACGATGCCGTTGTCGATGATGTCGGCGTTCAGGCTCGGCAGGTAGAGCGACGCCATCGTGCCGACCAACTGCAGGCCGACGACGTAGGTGAGCCAGGTTCGGTATCTGGACAGGTACTCCCCGAGCACCTTGATCAACATCAGTGTTCCCCCTCTTTGGTGACGCCGTGGAGCAGGACGCGAGCGATCTCGTCCGGTGTGATTTCCTCAAAGTCCATGCCGGGGTGCCGCGAGCCGAACACGAGGCTGCGGAGTGCGATCGCGGCGGTCTCGGGTGGGACCGAGAGCTCGTCGCGGTGTTCGGCGAACATCTCGGTCAAGGCGGCGTGCAGCGACCGGTTGGCCTCGACGATGACCTTCGGTGGGCCGTCCGACGGTCGATCGCCGGACATCAGGAAGCCCCGGACGGCGATCATCACCGCCATCGTCATGCGGAAGCGTTCAAGCAGGTGAGTGGTGATGCGCAGCACCTTGTCGGGCAGGTCGACCGCGCCTTCCAGTGCGACGGCAACCGTTTGCGCCCGGTCTTGCGGGTTCATCGTCTCCTCGGCGGCGGCAACCATCAGGGCGCACTTGTCGGGGAAGGCCCGGAAGATCGTGCCCTCGGCGATACCCGCCGCTTCGGCGATCTGTTTCGTCGTGACGGCTTGTCCATGCTCGACGAGCAGGGGAATGACAGCTCTGACGATCGCCTTGCGGCGGTCGTCCGGGGTCATGCGTGGGGCTCGCTGCCGCTCGGTCACCTGGGCGAGTGTAATGAGTGAGTGCTCACTCATCAACCGAATTGTCGGCGGGCGCCGTTCGACCGGCTTCGGATCAGCTGAGGTCGGCCAACAGCAGAGGCAGGACTACCTCTTCTTCGACTGCCCAACCCGCGCGCAACGCCTCGGTCAACGCGGGCTCCCACGGCGCCGCGCCCGGATCGGCGCCCAGCGCTGGGAGGTCGACATTCTCCGCCCGTGCCAGGTCGAGGCCTTCGCGGTAGTCGCCTGCGCCCATCCGCCACGGCGTGCCGTCGGTCAGGTCCAGGACCTGCCTGGTGAGCAGCAAGCCAGTGCGGTCGAAATCCGCGTGACAGCGGATCCGCGCGCCAGACGCCGCCAATCGCGACAGGACCTGGCGGGCGACGGTGTTCAGGTGGCCGGAGAGGCAGACCAGCGGCTTGGTGAGTCCGGCGTCGATCGCGGCTTCGACCAGGCGCGGGTTCTCGCACACCCACACGGTCGTCCCCGGTTCCACCAGGTCATGCGGGGCGGCGACCAGGTCGCGGAGGTCCGCGTGGCGCGGCAGCGGCAGGCCGACACTCAGGACGGTGGTCGACAGGCCGTCCGGCGCGACACCGCAGCGCTCCCACAGGGCGCGTTCCTCGCCCACGGTCTTCGGGAAGTCGAGGCCGTGCGCCAAGGCCGCGGCGCGCAGCACCAGGCCCGCGATCTTCTGGCCCCGGTCCAAGTCGCGCGGGCGGGCGGCCAGGTCGGACCGGGCCATCCACTCGGCGGGGATCGCGCCGGGGGTGAGGGTGAGGCGCGACAGGATCGAGGTGGCCTCGGCGGCCGGTTCGGCGAGCCGCTCCGGCGGGATCTTGGCATACCGGCGGACATGGTCGATCCACAGCGACGCCCAAGGGGCCGTCCGGAGTCCGGCTGTGGTCAGGGCTTCGCTGAGGATCTCGTCGGACCACTCACGCCGGGACGCGTCGACCGAGGGCTGTTCCGGGCTGCACACCGCCGCCTCGCCGTGGACGGCGGCGAGCACCTCGTCGAGTCCACAGTGGAACTCGCCCGCGCGCAGCCGCTCGTCGAGGTCGGCGACGGCGATCGTCGTGCCGACCAGCGCGGTCAGCTCCCTGCCGATCAACGCCGACACAGCTGCCGCGGCGGCCGGATTCGGTGCCTTGTAGCCGAGTTTGACCTGCCCGCGCGCGACCGCCCTGCGGGCCTGGCGCCACAACACCTCGTACTCGGGACGGCCGTAGACCTCGCGCATCGTCACGGGTCGTCCCGCTCCAGGCCGCCGCCGTCCCAGGTCGTGTGCGTGCACGCGACACCGTGGCCGGACTTGGGGCGCAGCACGTCGTAGATGTGCATGCGCGGGATGCGGTCGGACACGCCCCAGCCGCTGGGCCAGGTGATCACCCAGTCCATGTCGAGGTCCACGAGCAGACCCAGCATGCGGGCGATGGTCGGGTCGTCGAGCCGCTCGAACGCCTCGTCGAGCAGGACCAGCCGCAGCGGCGATATCCGTGACGTGGCCGCGACACCAGCGCTGATGGCGCCGTAGAACGCCGCCGCGGCAGCGAAAAGGGTGACGTACGAGATAAGTCGGGTCTCGCCGGAGGAGAGCTGGCGCAGCCGCCGCGAGCGCGGCTTGCCATCCGGGGCGCTGTCGCGGACCCGCACGGTGAAGGCGAACCAGGAGCGGTAGTCCAAGGCACGCGCCAAGATCTCGGTGTAACCGCCCGACGCGGAGTCGCGTTCGGCCTCGATGCGGTCGGTGAAGACCTGCTGCAGCCTGGCGTCCTGCTCCTCGCTGCGATCGGCGAACGGCATCCGCAGCAGCCGCAGAGCCTCCACAGTGGACTCGTCGAGCCACGCGGCGGGCTGCCAGTCGAGCTGGACGTGCACGCCCTGGCTGGACCGGGCGGTGTCGAGCACGTCGTTCATCCGGCGGGTCAGGTCCTCGGCCACGGCGATCTGGCCGGACAGCCGCTCAGCGAGTTCCCGGACCAGGTGCAGGGCGAAGATCCCCTGGTACTGCTCGGTGAGGAAGCCCCGGCGTTCGACCAGTCGGTCGGCGACCCGCTTGGCGGCGACCGCGACCGGTGCCGGACCTTCCTCGGCGGACACGACGACGGTGAGGATTCCGGCGTGCCGCTCGGGCAGCACGTTGTGCGTGCCCGCCAGCGAAGCCTGCAGCGCCTGCAGCTTGGTGAGGACGTTCTCCTCGCTCGGCAGCCGCTTCGCCTGCGACACCGCGGTTTCCAGGAGGGCGAACGCCTCGTCGTCGTCGGCCGGGCGGTCGGAGTCGACCGCGGCGGGCCACACGCCCGGGGCGGCCAGCGCGTCGGTGAACGCCCGCGCGGCTGTCGCGGCGGCGGCCCGCTTCCCGTCGATCTCGGCGACCCGGGTGTCGAGCAGCGTCTGCGTCTTCACCACCTGGTTGGACAGCTCCGTCGTGGCCTTTCGTGCCGCGGGCAGCTCCTCCCGTGTGGTCCGGCGTTGCCGCTCCAGCTCGGTCAGCTGGCGGGCCACGCCTTCGGCCTCGCCGCCGATCGCGGAGGTCAGCTCGGCCAGCGCGGCGGCTTCCCGGTGGAACGCCACGCACTTCTCGTTCGCGACAGCCTCGGCGGTGTCGCGGTCGTCGACGGCGGCGTTGTGGTCGTGCAGCGCCTCGACCAGGTCGCGGACCGTTCCCGCGCACCGCTTGGCAAGCGCGTCGCGCAGGCTCTCGGCGGCACCCCTGGCCTGCGTCGCCGCGCGGTGGGCCTGGCGCAGCGCCTCGGTGTCGGCGGGCAGCCCGGCCGCGCCCGCGTCCTGGGCCAGCTCGGTCTCCATCGCCTTGACCCGGCCGTCGGCGCTGAGGTGCTCGGCGCGCATAAGGTCGGCCTTCGCCGAGGTCTCCGCGGCCAGCCGCTCGGACTCGATCGCGCTGACCCGGCCGGCGATGAGGTCGCGGTCGTCCGGGAACGCGTCGAGGTGCGACTCCCACACCTCGACGGCCTGAACCCGGTGGCGCAGCTCGGTTTCCGCGTCCGCGAGCTGCTCGTGCATCGTCTCCAGGGCGGCGCCCAGCTCGGTGATCGACCGCTTGCGCGCGGCTTCCCGAGCGCCCGCCCCGACGAACTCGGCGTCCTTTTTGGACAGCGCACCGGTGAGGACACCGGCACGCCAGCGGCCTGAGGACCACACGGTCAGGCCCGGGTGCTCACCCTCGTAGGACGCGGCGTCGAGCAATCGCGCCACCACGTCGGCCGGAACCGGGCTGTCCGGCTCGACCGCGGGCACCAGCACGGCGGACAGCGGGCGCGCCGCCTTGGTGTCCACGGTGGCGAGCACGTCGGTGACCGCCGGGTCGGCGAGACCGTCGGCGGTGACCCACGCGTTGAGCAGCCCGCTGGACTGCAGGGCCGCCTCAAGGCCGGGATCGGCGTTGCCCGAAGCGAAATCGACCAGGCGGTAGAACGGCCTGCCCGTCGCGGAGTCGCGCTCCGTGTCGGCGTACTGCGGCAGCGGGGGAGCGGCGTCGACACCCTTTCGCAGCTCGATCAGCCGCGCCTCGGTGTCCTTGATCCGGCCGACGAGGTCGTCGACGACCTGGCGGGCGCCCACGACCTGCTGGCGCAGGGCGGAAAGGTGCGGTGCCGCCCACTGCCGCGCCGAGTCCCGCGCCTGCCTTCCGGCGTCCGGCAGTTCTTCGATGCGAGCGACCGAGGGCTGGCCGGGCGGGCGCGGGGCGTGGTCCTCGGCGAACGGGCCCGCCTTGCTCCACGCGCGCGCCTGCTCGCACCACATCTCCGCGGCGACGCCGAACCGTTGGCGCGCCTCGTTTCGACGTCCGGCGGCCTCGGTGGCCTCGATCCGCGCCTCGCGCGCCTTCGTCTGCAGACGGTCGAGTTCGGCCCGCTCGGCGTCGAGCTTGCGCGCGCGCTCGTGCAGCGACATCGCCAGTGCGCCGCGCTGGGCGAGCCGCGATCCGGCCTCGGTGACCCGAGCGGCGGCGGCGGTCAGCTCCGCGTCCAGCTCGTCCGGGGCGATCTCCGGCGGCGTGCGGCGCTGGATCTCCAGCGGCTCGGCCTCCGGGTCGGGCTTGGCCCGCACCTTGTCGGACATGGTGCGCGGCAAGGGCTTCGGGGCGACCGGCAGCGGCGGGCACAGGCTCGGGTCGAGTCCGGCGGCGACCAGTCCATCCACTGTGGAGTGTGCGAGTTCGGTGGCGTCCTCAAGGTCGCAGCCGAGCCTGCGCAGCACCGTCAGCACGGTCTCGACCGCGCGGTCGGCGTGGTTGCGCTGGGTGGCGGCGTTGTCGAGCGCGGCGCCCGCCGCCTCGCGGGTGCGCTCGACGAGCCGCTCGCGGTCCTGCAGGTCGCGCAGCCCCTGGTAGGCGGGCAGCGACTTGAGCGAGTCGATGCTGTTCTCCAGCTCGGCGTCGCGCTCCTCCAGCAGCTGGACCTTCTCCTCGGCGGCGCGGTGCTTGCCGCTGTCGGCGGCGAGTTTCCCTTGCAGGGTGCGAATTTCGGCGTGCGCCTTGTCGAGGACGCCGTTCGCTCCGGCGGCCCGGCCGCCCGCCGCGTGCAGGGCGTTGAGGGCGTAACCCGAGTAGCCCGAAAGGAAAGCGCTCATCGCCTCGTCGGCCGAGCTGAGGCGCCCGATGTTCTCCCGGATCGATTCCAGGTCCTCGAAGGAGGTCGCGAGCTGCTCGACGACGCCGATGTCGAGCGGCGGCAACGCGTCGGAAAGGATCTGCTCGAGCTGCCCATCCTGGACCTTGAGGCCGATGTCCGGGTTGCGCAGGGTGCGCTGCAGGTGGAGCAGGTCGCCGTAGCGGCCGCCGGGCACGCCGTACACCGTCTCGGCGACCTTGGCGCGGAACGCGGCCTCGTCGTAGATCCGGTCGGCGCCAAGGACATCACGCAGCGCGGCGGGGCCGAGCGGCACCCGGTCGGCCGAGGCGAGGTGGAAGTGGGTGCCGACGCGAGAGGGCGTGACGAACCGCCACGAGTCGCTGATCTGCTGCGACGTGGCGGAGGCCTTCACGCCGATGCCGCAGGTCAGGTACTCGTCGGAGCCCGCGGCGTCGGTGCGGTGCAGCTCGATCCACGCGTAGCCGATGCGGTTGGGGCCGCCGTCGTAGTCGTCGAGCATGAGCCTGCGGATCGACACCGTGCCCGCGCCCTTGGACCCCAGGTAGCGCAGGTCGCCGTCGAGGCACAGCGGCAGCAGCAGCTCCAGGGTGCGCGACTTGCCGGAGCCGTTGGTGCCCTGGAAGATCGCGCGTCCGCCGGAGAAGTCGAAGGTCTGCTCGCGGTACTGCCAGATGTTGACGATCCCGCCCCGGTGCAGCCGCCAGCGGCCCACCGTCGTCGGATCGGCTGCCGTCTCATCCGGCGTGCTCACAGTTCCCCTTCCTCGTCGAACAGCGACCACCCCGGTTCGGGGGCGTACTGGACCGGCGTCACGGTGTTGCGCGCGGGTGTGTCGTCCGGCTGCGGCAGCCAGCGGTGCGCCGCCGGGCTGATGAGCCACCCGTCGTCGTCCGGCGCCGCCAAAGTCAGGCGGGTCAACAGGTCCGCGATCGAGGCGACAAGGGTCTCCAGGTCGTCGGTGGCCTGACGGGCCCACGCGGCCGGGTAGTCCTCGACCAGGTTCGCGCAGACCTCGCGCAGTCGGGCGGCCGACACCGGCACCCGCCCGTCCGTCCGGTCGGTCTCGTCGAGCAGTTCCGGCAGGGCGAGCAGAGCGATGCGAGCGACCGTACTCGTGCCGGGGAAGACCACGTCGGTCAGGTACTCCTCCGGGTCGGTCACGGCGACGCCCTCGGCCCGGGTCTCGGTGATCAGGCCGAAGCACCGCTCCAGCACGACGGATTCGCGGCGCTGCCTGCGCAGCAGCCAGTCGGCCTCGTCGGCGGGCAGGTCGGCGTGCAGTGTCACCGGGTTCTCGACGAGTCTGCGGCGGACGGCGTGCTCGACTTGGCCCGGTGCGGCGGCGATCGCGACGAGTTCCTCGGCGGAGTCGGCCTCGGCGAGCGAACCGGCGAGGAGTTGGCCCAGCAGGTCGGTGTGGATGGTGATCAGCGCCTCGGCGGGGGCCTCGCCGATCAGACCGGCGACGGTGCCGTCGGTCTCGCTGATCACGCCGAGGGCGATGAGGTGGCGTAGGGCGGCGGTCAGGGCGCGGCGGTCGGTGATGTCGTCGACGACCGCGATACCCGCCTCACTCGCGGTGGCGCGCACGTCGGCGACCAGCCGGGAGAGCAGCACCTGCCTGCCGACGCCGGTCAGGGCGGCCATCGTCAGGCAGACGTAGGCGTAGCCGCGTGGGGACAACGCCTGTTCGCCGCGGGTCGGGTCGGTGCCCGGCCCTGCCTTGTAGAGGCGCGCGAAGCGGCGCTCCACGACGAGCCGATAGCCCAGGAGCGCCGCGAACATCTCCTGCAGGGCGGTGCGGTAGCGGTAGGCCATCGGGAGGAGGTCGCCGTCCGGGCCGCCGGGGCGCAGCAGCGGATGGCGCAGCAGCACCTTCGCGCAGCGGGCGACGTTGGCCGCGTCGATGTCGGACAGGCCTGCCAGGGGGTCGCTGGCGTCAGCGCGCACCGCGCACCTCCGCCCGGGCGATCCCGACGACGGTGTCGCGCAGCGTCAGCGTGCCCGACGTGCTGCGGATCGTGGTGGTGCGGCCGGACTCCGGCGTGAGCGTGAGGGTCAGGCCGCGGACCTGGTCGGTCGCCGCGCCCGGGTCGTCGGCGTCTTCGCGCTGCGCCATGGCCAGGGTGAGGAGCTCGCAGAACGCGCCGAGCGCCTCCCCGGACAGCGTGACGTTGTCCAGGTCGGTGGCGGCGGCGGCCAGTTCGGCGGACGCCGACTCCCGGCGCTCGTCGGCCTCGCGGGCCTGGGCGAGCAGGCCCTGCTCGGTGATCGGGTCGTCCATGATCCGCGAGGTCCGCCCGCGCGCGCCACGGTCGCCGCGGCCGCGCACGCTCACCGACACGTCGACGGCGGGGCCGTCGCGCCAGGGGGTGTGCTCGTCGTCGCCGTCGTGCTCCGGCGCGGGCAGGAGGTTGCGCGCGGAGTACATGCCGAAGGCGGCGGCATAGATCGAGTGGGCCTCGTCGGGCGTTGCCGCGTCGAACCAGCCCGCGAGGCGGACCAGCTCCGCGCGCCTGCTCGGGAGCAGGCCGCCGCCGGTCGTGGCC
>NZ_JBOHGC010000185.1:0-4837 GCF_050699995.1 Actinokineospora sp.
GTTGCGATCCTCGCTGGCTCCGAAGGACCAGCGCTGCCGCTTAGGAAGCCTCCCAGGTGGTCGGCATCCGCTCGTTGCGATCCTCGCTGGATCCTGAAGGACCAGCGCTGCCCCAGTCTGTCAGAGCGTTCCACCATCCTGTCGGATGACCGATCCTCGAACACAACTGGAGCAGATTGCTGACCCTATTTCGCGGCGATCATGACGGTGCTCCAATTTTTGCTCCACTTAGGTGCACCACTGTCCACTTGGGACGCATAAACAAGATCGCCCTCCGGTCCTGTTTGCACAGGTCAGCGGGCGAAATTGAAAGCAATTCACTTGTGGAGCTGAGGGGACTCGAACCCCTGACCCTCACACTGCCAGTGTGATGCGCTACCAGCTGCGCCACAGCCCCGGGTCGGTCACGTTCGGGAGGGGGCTCCCTGGCGTGTGTGAGTAGGTTACCCCAAGGGTTGCGGGCGGTTGAAATCGGGGGTCTTCCCAGGAGGCCGTCGGGGTGTTAGACCGGTGATCGTGACCGTACTGGACAGCGTCGTCCCTATGGTGGACGCGAACGCCGAAGGCATGACCGCCGACCGTCGTCGGGAGCTGCAGCGGCAGCGGCTTGGTGACCTGATCGATCGTCTGCTGGCCGCGGGTGGGATTCAGGCTCAGCGGCTGCGTGACTGCGGGGTTCGCAGAGGGGACGATGCCGACCTGGACGATCTCGCGCGGTTGCCGACTGTGCGTAAGCGGGACCTCTGGGAGCACTATCCGCATGGGTTGCGGGCGGTCGACGCCGAGGAGATCGTCTGCGTCCACGGCTCCTCCGGCACCGGCGGCCGCCCCACCCTGGTCCCCTATACCGCCGCTGACCTGGACATCTGGGCGCAGGTGATGGCTCGGGCGCTGGGCGGCGCGGGGGCGACGCGGCGGAGCGTGGTGCATAACGCCTATGGGTATGGGCTGTTCACCGGGGGTGTGGGGGTGCACCACGGTGCCATTCGGCTCGGTGCGACTGTCGTGCCGGTGTCCGGTGGGATGACCGACCGGCAGATCCGGCTCATCCAGGACCTGCGCCCCGACGTCCTGACCTGCACGCCCTCCTACGCGATCCACCTGGGTGAGGCGATGGTCGCCGCCGGTGTGGAACCCACGAGCCTCAAGGTCGGGGTGCACGGCGCCGAGCCGTGGTCGTATGAGATGCGGGATCAGATCGAGCGGCTGCTCGGGATTCGCGCGCTCGACATCTACGGGCTTTCGGAGATCATCGGGCCGGGGGTGGCGGCCGAGTCGCTGGACTCCGAGGGGATGTTGAACGTCGCCGAGGACCACTTCTTCGTCGAGTGCGTCGACGGTGACGGCAACCCGGTGCCGGACGGCACGCCGGGCGAGCTGGTGTTCACCACGCTCACCAAGACCGGGATGCCGCTGCTGCGCTACCGGACCGGCGACGTCGCCACCCTCGCTGAGCCCGTCAAGGGCTCTCCCAGGACGCTGCGCCGGATGTCGAAGCTGCTGGGCCGGACCGACGACATGCTGGTCGTGCGCGGGGTCAACGTCTTCCCCACCGAGGTCGAGGCCGTCCTCCTGGCCGACGCCAGGGTCAGCCCGCACTACCTGATCATCGACGACCGCCGCCAGGCCGCCCGTCCTGAGCTGCGGGTCGCGGTGGAGCCGATGGGCCCGACGTCTGACGAGACGCTGGCCGCCGAGCTGGGCGCGGCGCTGCGGGAGCGGCTGGGGATCGGCTGTGACGTCCGCGTTCTCCAGCCGGGCAGCGTGCCGCGCACCGAGACGGGCAAGGCGCGCCGCCTGGTCCGGTGGACCGAGGGCGACGCGCCGCTGCCCGGGATCGGGTGAGTCAGCCGGTCAGCTTGGTGAGCCAGTTCGGGTCTTCGGTGTCGATGGCCTTGCCACCGGAGGCCATGGTCGGGGTGCCGAAGCCCTTCTGACCGTTGAACTCCTGCTGCAGGGCCTCGTCGGAACGCGCCTTCTGGTACTCCTCGGTGACCAGCGAGTCGTACTTGCCTGAGCGGACGCCGTCGACGAACGCCTGTGAGGTGACGCCGACGGCCTTGCCCAGCTCGATCAGCTGGTCCTTGGTCCACCCGCGCGCGCCCTCGGCGGGCTGGTCTTTGAACAGGCTCTTGTGGAAGGAGAGGAACTTGCCCTCGTCGGCGGCGAGCAGGCCAGCGTTGGCCGAGTCGGTGGAGTAGCCCTCCGGGTCGGACCGGTTGTTCAGCAGGTTGAGCATGTGGAAGCGGACCTTGAGGGTGCCGTCCTTGACCTTCTCCTCGATCTTGGGGCCGAATCCCTCCTCGAACACCGCGCACGCCGGGCAGAGAAAGTCCTCGTAGATGTCGAGGGTCGCCTTGGCCCCGTCCTTGCCGACCTCCACGACACCGCCGTCGCGCTTCACCGGGACGTCGAGCCGGACCGTCTGCACGGCGATCGCCTTGTCCTTGGTGGCGTTCTTCTGGTTGTTCGTGTAGATCACGCCGCCGATGACCGCGCCCGCGATCACCAGCACGGCCACCACCGCGAGGATGATCTTGCTCCGGTCTCCGCCGCCGCTCCTCGCCGCCGCGACCGCCTTGGCGCCCGCCGCCGGGGCGCTCCCCTGCTGCTTGCGCTTGCGTGCGCTGCGCTCCGCTCCACCCACCTGTCCGACCTTCCTAACTCGTCTCCACGACACTGCTCCGCGCGCCGAACCGGCCGTCGACGGAGAACCACGTCCTCGGCCGGATCGCCAGCCACACCGCCAACGCCAGGAAACCGAGGTCCCGGGCGATCTCCTGCGGATACTTCGTCTGCCCCTCGGCCACCGGTCCGCCGCCGCCGAAGCAGCCGCAATCGATACTTAGCCCACGCGCCCACGACTGCGCCACCGCGGCGATGAACGCCAGCAGCACCAGCATCGACAACGTCGCCGACAGCCGCGTGCCGAGCCCGACGAGCAGCAGCACGCCGAGCGCGAGCTCGAGGAACGGCATCGCCGCGGCGACGACGCTCACCATTGCGCTGGGCAGCAGGTCGTAGGCCTGAACCGCGATGAAGGTCTGGTTGGGATCGCTGACCTTGATCCAGCCGGAGACCAGCCACACCGCGGCGAGCCCGAGTCGGAGCAAAGTGCCGATACCGTCCGGAACGGACGCCTTGGTCACAGTGCGGAGGCTACCCGCGCACGCTGAGTGCAACCTGAGAAGCTGGACGCATGGCCACGCTGCCGGACCTGCCCGTGCGCTCCGCCCTGCCGGAGATCACCCGATTGGTTGATCTTCACGGCACGGCGGTGCTGGTCGCGCCGCCGGGGACCGGCAAGACCACCCTGGTGCCGCTCGCCTTGGCCGAGTCCGGCGGGACGGTGGTCGTCGCCGAGCCGCGCAGGCTGGCCGCGCGCGCCGCCGCCGCGCGGATGGCGGCCCTGCTGGGCGAGCCGGTGGGCCGCACGGTCGGCTACGCGGTCCGCGGCGACCGCAAGGCGTCGAAGGACACCCGGATCGAGGTCGTCACCTCGGGGCTTCTGGTGCGGCGCCTCCAATCCGACCCCGAGCTGTCCGGTGTGGACACCGTGCTGCTCGACGAGTGTCACGAGCGCCATCTCGACGCCGACCTGCTCTTGGCGCTGCTGCTCGACGCGCGCGACGGGCTGCGGCCGGACCTGCGGCTGCTGGCGACGAGCGCGACGGTCGCCGAGGAGAAGCTCGCCGCGCTGCTCGGCGACGCGCCGGTCATCCGGGTCGACGCGCGCACTTTTCCCGTCGACTACCGCTACCTGCCGCCCCTGCGCGGCGAGCGGATCGAGGCGTGCGTGGCGCGGGCTACCCGCACCGCGTTGTCCGAAGTGGATGGTGACGTCCTGGTGTTCCTGCCCGGCGCGGCGGAGATCCGTCGGGTCGCGGGCGCGCTCGCGGGCATCGATGCCGACGTCCTTGCCCTGCACGGCAGGCTTCCCGCCGGCGAGCAGGACGCGGCCCTCAAGCCGGGGCCGCGGCGGCGCGTGGTGTTGTCGACCGCGGTGGCGGAGTCCAGCCTCACGGTCCCGGGCGTGCGCGTGGTGGTAGACGCCGGGCAGTCCCGGGTGTCGCGTGTGGATCATCGGCGTGGGTTGGCGGGTCTGATCACCGTGCGGGTGTCGGCGGCGGTGGCCGACCAGCGGGCCGGGCGTGCGGGCCGCGAGGCGCCGGGGCGGGTGTACCGGTGCTGGCCGGAGCACGAGCACGCGACGCTGCCGCGCTACCCCGAGCCGGAGATCCGCAACGCCGACCTGACGCGACTGGCCCTCGAACTCGCCTGCTGGGGCACGCCCGACGGCAGCGGCCTGCGCTGGTGGGACACGCCTCCGGCGGGTCCGCTCGCGGCGGCGCAGGAGACGTTGCGCGCGCTGGGCGCCCTCGACGGGGAGACGGTGACCGCCCGTGGCACGGCGATCGCCCGGCTCGGCCTGCACCCGCGGATCGCACGGGCGCTGCTGGACGGCGCGGCCGAGTTCGGTGGGCGGGAAGCCGCGGAAGTGGTGGCCGTGCTTGACGACGACACGCTCGCGGCGAGCACCGACATCGACAGCAGCCTGCGCGCGCTGCGTGAGGGGTCGCCCAAGTCGCAGCGCTGGCGCCGGGAGGCAACCCGGCTCGCCCGGCTGGTCGAGGGCAAGTCGACCGGCCGCGTGGACCCGGCGCTGATCATCGCCTTGGCGCATCCGGAACGCCTGGCACGCAGGCGAGGCAAGGATTCCGCCGTCTACCTGATGGCGGGCGGCACGGCCGTGGAGTTGCCGCCGGGCAGTGGGCTCGGCGATCCGGAGTGGCTCGCCGTCGCGGTGGCGGACCGGGTGCCGGGCAGCGCGCACGGC
>NZ_JBOHGC010000186.1:0-9460 GCF_050699995.1 Actinokineospora sp.
GGGCCGCGCTCGGTCGCCTGAACGCGACCGAGCCCGCGCCCCGGAGGGGGCGCCATGTTAGTGTGAAGTCCCGTGGAACGGTGGGCAGAATGCCGCCGCCGTCGCAGGTAGAACTACCACGGGAGCATCGTTGCCTCAGCAAGCTCGGACGACCAAGCACGTCTTCGTGACCGGAGGCGTCGCCTCCTCGCTGGGCAAGGGGCTCACCGCGTCCAGCCTCGGCCAGCTACTCACCTCGCGCGGTCTGCGCGTCACCATGCAGAAGCTGGATCCGTACCTCAACGTCGATCCCGGAACGATGAACCCGTTCCAGCACGGCGAGGTCTTCATCACCGAGGACGGCGCCGAGACCGACCTCGACATCGGCCATTACGAGCGCTTCCTCGACCGCTCGCTCTCCGGCTCCGCGAACGTCACCACCGGCCAGGTGTACTCGGCGGTCATCGCCAAGGAGCGGCGCGGCGAGTACCTCGGTGACACCGTGCAGGTCATCCCGCACATCACCGACGAGATCAAGTCGCGGATCAGAGCGATGGCGCTGCCCGACGAGAGCGGTGTGGCGCCCGACGTCGTCATCACCGAGGTCGGCGGCACCGTGGGCGACATCGAGTCGCTGCCGTTCCTGGAGGCCGCGCGCCAGGTCCGCCACGACGTGGGCCGCGACAACGTCTTCTTCCTGCACGTGTCCCTGGTGCCCTACCTCGCGCCGTCCGGTGAGCTGAAGACCAAGCCCACGCAGCACTCCGTGGCCGCGCTGCGCAACATCGGTATCCAGCCCGACGCGATCGTCTGCCGCGCCGACCGGGAGATCCCGGACGCGCTCAAGCGCAAGATCGCACTCATGTGCGACGTCGACACCGAGGCCGTCGTGGCCGCGCCCGACGCGCCCTCCATCTACGACATTCCGCGGGTGCTGCACGGCGAGGGCCTCGACGCCTACGTCGTGCGCCGCCTCGGACTGCCGTTCCGCGACGTCGACTGGACCGTGTGGGGCGACCTGCTCGACCGGGTCCACAAGCCGAAGGAGACGGTGCGGATCGCGTTGGTCGGCAAGTACGTCGATCTGCCCGACGCCTACCTGTCGGTCACCGAGGCCCTGCGCGCGGGTGGTTTCGCCCACCGCGCGAAGGTCGAGATCCTGTGGGTCCCGTCCGACGAGTGCGAGACGCCCGCGGGCGCGGCCGCCGCACTGTCCGGGGTGGACGGTGTGCTGATCCCGGGTGGCTTCGGCGTGCGCGGCATCGAGGGCAAGCTCGGCGCGATCACCTACGCGCGCACGAACCGCATCCCCACCCTCGGCCTGTGCCTCGGCCTGCAGTGCATGGTGATCGAGGCAGCGCGCAACCTCGCGGGCATCGTCGGGGCGAACTCCGCGGAGTTCGACGAGACCACCAAGCACCCGGTCATCAGCACCATGGCCGACCAGGAGGACGTCGTCGCCGGTGAGCGCGACATGGGCGGCACGATGCGCCTGGGCTCCTACCCGGCCGCGCTGACCGCCGGGTCGGTCGTCGCCGGGGTCTACGGCAGCCGGGAGATCACCGAGCGGCACCGCCACCGCTACGAGGTCAACAACTCCTACCGCGACCGCCTCGCGAAGGCCGGTCTGGTGTTCTCCGGCATCTCGCCGGACGGCCACCTCGTCGAGTTCGTCGAGCTGCCCGCGAAGGTCCACCCGTTCTTCGTCGGCACCCAGGCGCACCCGGAACTCAAGAGCAGGCCGACCCGCCCGCACCCGCTGTTCGCCGGTTTCATCAAGGCCGCCATGACCTACCTGCTGGCCGAGCGCCTGCCGGTGGAACTGGACGAGGAGCCGGTGGCAGCGGGAGCGAAGGCGTGACCGAGACCGCCCGACACGAGTTCTCCGTGGTGTCCACTCGCGACGTCCACATCGGACGGATCCTGGCGCTGCGGGTGGACGAGGTCCTGATGCCCGGTGGCAACACCGCGTCGCGTGAGGTCGTCGAACACCTTGGCGCGGTCGCGGTGGCCGCGCTCGACGACGACGGGAACCTGGTGCTGATCGACCAGTACCGGCATCCGTTGGGGCGCAGGCTGTGGGAGCTGCCCGCCGGTCTGATCGACGCCGGTGAGGACCCGTTGGTCGCCGCCAAGCGCGAACTGGTCGAAGAGGTCGGCGTGGTCGCGTCGGACTGGTCGGTGCTCGTGGACGTGGCCGCGTCGCCCGGATTCACCGACGAGGTCGTCCGCGTCTACCTGGCGACCGGCCTGTCCACTGTGGACCGCGAGGTCCTCGGCGACGAAGAGGCCGACCTGGAAGTCCACCGCGTGCCGCTGGCCCAGGCCGTCCGGATGGCCCTGGCGGGCGAGATCGTCAACGGCGCGACAGTCGGGGGCGTTCTGGCCGCCTTCGCCGTCGACTCCGGCGCGGCCGCGCCACGGGTCCCGGACGCGCCCTGGATCGACGAGCCGACGAAGCTCGCCCAGCGATTCTGAGCGGGGACGGCGGGGGTCAGTCGCGCAGGCGGCGGCCCTCGCCGTCGGTGCCGCCGTTGACGAGCAGCAGGATGCCGTCGATCAGCGTCCAGATGCCGAAGCCGCCGCAGGTGAGCAGTTGGGCGACGGCGATGCCGTAGTGGCCGGTGTAGAAGCGGCCCGCGCCGAACGGCAGGAAGATCTGCAGGATCCCGGCCACGACCTTGGACTTGGGCGAGTAGTAATAGTCCGGCGGTGGCGGGTAGTAGGCGTGCACCGGCATAAGCGGCGGGTAGTTCGGCAGCGGCGGCGCGGCGATCGTCGGCGGGACCATGAACGCCGGGTACGGCGGCGGCAGGTCGACGAACAGCGCGCGCACGTCGCGGCGGGTGACCGCGTTAACCGCCACGCCGATGCGCTCGTCGTACTCGTCGACGGGCAGCCTGCCCTCGGTGAAGTGCTCGCCGAGGATCCGCACCACGTCGTCGCGTTCCGCGGTGCCGATGCGGATTGCGTCAGGGTCGTTCACGGTCGTCACAATAGTTCAGACGCGCGGGGCCGATGACCGGTTTCGCAGCGCGTCATCGGGTCCCCGACGCCTTCCGGCACTACGCTCGACTGCGTGCTGGTCGGCGTTCCGCGGGAGGTCAAGAACCACGAGTACCGGGTGGCCATCACGCCCGCCGGGGTGCTCGAGCTGATCGACCGTGGGCACCGCGTGCTGATCGAGGCGGGCGCCGGTGACGGCTCGGCCTTCCCGGACGCGGACTACGTCGACGCGGGCGCCGAGATCGCGCCCACCGCCGACGACGTGTGGGGTGCCGCCGAGCTTGTCCTCAAGGTCAAGGAACCGGTGGCCGAGGAGTACCCGAGGCTGCGGCGCGGCCAGACCCTGTTCACCTACCTGCACCTCGCCGCGAGCGCCGAGTGCACCCGAGCCCTGGTCGACGCGGGCACGACCGCGATCGCGTATGAGACCGTGCAGCTGCCGGACAGGTCGCTGCCGCTGCTGGCGCCGATGAGCGAGGTCGCCGGTCGGATGGCGCCGCAGGTCGGCGCGCACTGCCTCGAACGCGCCCAAGGCGGCCGGGGTGTGCTGCTCGGCGGGGTGTCCGGGGTGGCGGCGGGCAAGGTCGCCGTCATCGGCGCCGGGGTGTCCGGGATGAACGCGGCAAGCATCGCGCTCGGTTTGCAGGCCGAGGTGGTCGTCCTGGACACGAACATCAACCGGCTCCGGCAGATCGACTTCACCTACCGGGGACATCTGCAGACAATCGCGAGCAACGCCTACGAGATCGACAAGGCCTGCCGCTGGGCGGACCTGGTGATCGGCGCGGTCCTCGTCCCCGGCGCGAAAGCCCCGACGCTGGTGTCGAACGAACTCGTCTCGCGGATGCGACCGGGGTCGGTGCTCGTCGACATCGCCATCGACCAGGGCGGCTGCTTCGCCGACTCGCGGCCCACCACGCACGCCGAGCCCACGTTCCGCGTGCACGACTCGGTGTTCTACTGCGTCGCCAACATGCCCGGCGCGGTGCCGAACACCTCCACGCGCGCGCTCGCCAACGTCACCCTGCCCTATGTCCTTGCTTTGGCGGGCGGGGTGCGGGCCGCGGTGACCGCTGATCCCGCGCTGGCCAAGGGCGTCAACGTGGCCGACGGTGCGATCGTGCTGCCCGAGGTGGCCCAGGCGCACGGACTCGAGCATGTGCCGCCTGCCGATGTGATCGGAGGGCTCCGCTGAGCGCCCCCGAAGCTGTCCTGCGCACCTACCTCGACCATCTCGCAGTCGAACGCGGCACGTCGGCGAACACCCTCGACGGGTACACCCGCGACCTGCGCCGCTACCTCGACCACCTCGCCGCCGAACACGTCCGCGACATCGCCGACGTGGGGGAGCGGCAGGTGTCGGCGTTCCTGGCGAAGCTGCGCGAGGGCGACGCCGACCACCCGCCGCTCGCCGCGTCGTCCGCGGCCCGCGCGTTGGTCGCCGTGCGCGGGCTGCACCGGTTCGCCGTGCGCGAGGGCATCACCGACCACGACCCGGCGCGCGAGGTGAAGCCGCCGACCCCACCGCGCAGGCTGCCCAAGGCGCTTCCGGTCGATGACGTCCTGCGCCTGCTCGACACCCCGGTCGGGGAAGGTCCCGGCGTGCTGCGCGACCGCGCGTTGCTCGAAGTGCTCTATTCGACGGGCGCTCGGATCTCCGAGGCCGTCGGGCTCGACCTC
This sequence comes from Actinokineospora sp., assembly GCF_050699995.1. Classification (GTDB taxonomy): domain Bacteria; phylum Actinomycetota; class Actinomycetes; order Mycobacteriales; family Pseudonocardiaceae; genus Actinokineospora. Next base: position 4,666 of record NZ_JBOHGC010000186.1, read on the forward strand.
GACGACATCGACACGGTCGAGCGCACGGTCCTGCTCGACGGCAAGGGCGGCAAGCAGCGGCTGGTCCCGATCGGCAGGCCCGCCCTCGACGCGCTCGACGCCTACCTCGTGCGGGCCCGGCCGGGCCTGGCGGCGCGGGGTCGGGGCACGCCCGCGGTGTTCCTCAACGTCCGCGGCGGCAGGCTGACCCGGCAGAGCGCGTGGAACGCGCTGAAGGTGGCGGCCGAACAGGCCGGAATCCGGGTCCCCGTCTCCCCGCACACCCTGCGGCACTCGTTCGCCACACACCTGCTCGAAGGTGGCGCCGACGTGCGGGTCGTCCAGGAACTGCTCGGCCACGCGTCGGTCACCACGACCCAGATCTACACGCTGGTCACGGTCAACACCCTGCGCGAGGTCTACGCCACCGCGCACCCGCGCGCCCTCGGGTAGTCCTGAGTTCCGCTCACCTATTGGCCTCCAATACTCTGTGCGCCCTGGAGGTGCGAGATGGGTGAGCTGGACGAACCGACGGTGGACCACGTCACGCTTCCCGGGGTGCTGCACGCGTTGAGCGACCCCACCCGCCTGGCTGTCGTCGCGCAGCTCGCCTCGACGAACGAGATGTCGTGCGGACACCTCGAGGTCGCCGTGGCGAAGTCGACCCTGTCCCAGCACCTGCGGGTGCTGCGTGAGTCAGGGGTCACCCACACCCGCCCGGATGGCAACCAGCGCTGGCTCTCGATCCGCCGCGACGACCTGGACCAGGCATTTCCCGGGCTGCTCGACTCCGTCCTAGGGGCTATCAACCCCATCGAGACCTGAGCCTCCCTGCGGCGAGCCGCGTTGGTGGGTGGCCAATACCCGCTTACGCTGCTCTTGACACCGATCGCAGGCGACAAGGAGCTAGATCGCCATGTCGACACTTCCGCAGTCGGGACGTGGCACGGTGGAGCTGAGTATCGCGCCGCGCGCCGCGTCCGACGACGACGAGCAGCCCTTCGCCGACTCCAGCGGCAACGGGAGCGGCGTCGGTCCGACCGGCCGGGCGTGGCGGCACATCCCCGAGCCGTCGTTACTCAACGGCCACGGCCCGGCGAAGATCTTGGCCGTCTGCAACCAGAAGGGCGGGGTCGGCAAGACCACGTCAACGATCAACCTGGGCGCCGCCCTCACCGAGTTCGGCCGCCGCGTGCTGCTCGTCGACTTCGACCCGCAGGGCGCGCTGTCGGTCGGCCTGGGCATCCCGGCCCACCAGCTCGACCGCACCATCTACAACGTGCTCATCGAGCGGTCCGTCGGCATCCACGACGTGGTGATCCGCACCTGCGTCGAGGACATGGACCTGCTGCCGAGCAACATCGACCTGTCCGCAGCCGAGGTGCAGCTGGTCACCGAGGTCGGCCGCGAACACACCCTGGTGCGCACGCTGCGCCCGATCATCGACGAGTACGACTACATCCTCGTCGACTGCCAGCCCTCCCTCGGCCTGCTGACCGTCAACGCGCTCACGGCCGCCGACGGGGTGCTCATCCCGCTGGAATGCGAGTTCTTCAGCCTGCGCGGCGTCGCGCTGCTGATCGACACGATCGAGAAGGTCAAGGACCGGTTGAACCCCAAGCTGGACATCACCGGCATCCTGGCCACCATGTTCGACCCGCGCACCCTGCACTCCCGCGAAGTCATGGCCCGCGTGGTCGAGGCGTTCGGCGAGACGGTGTTCGACACGGTGATAAACCGCACGGTGCGCTTCCCGGAGACCACGGTCGCGGGCGAGCCGATCACGACTTGGGCCCCGCGCTCGGCGGGCGCGAAGGCCTACCGCCAGCTCGCACGTGAGGTGATCGCCAGGTGACTCGTCGCAGTTCCCTGCCGGGGGCGGCGGAGTTGTTCCGGCCCACCGGTCCCGCCCCGCAGGCGGAAGGCGAGACCGACTGGTTCGACGCACCTGTGTTCGAAGCGCCGCCGCCGGTTACCCGGTCCCCGCGTGGCACACCCCGGCAGAAGCACAATTCCAAGATCACCGTCTACGTCTCGGATGAGGAATTGCTGGCCCTCGAACAAGCCCGCCTCACCCTGCGCGCCGCCCACGGCCTCGCGGTCGACCGCGGCCGCGTGGTGCGGGAGGCGATCTCGGTCATCCTCGCCGACTTCGAGGCCTACGGCGAGGACTCGGTGCTGGTGCGCAGGCTGCGCCAGGACACCGGGCAGTGACCGCGGTGGCAGATGCGCCAGAGGCGGGGCCCAGCGGTCGGTTCACGGTCCGGCTGTCGAACTTCGAAGGCCCGTTCGACCTGCTGCTGCAGCTGATCTCGCAGCACCAGATGGACGTGACGGAGGTGGCGCTGCACCGCGTCACCGACGACTTCATCGCCCACCTCAGGGCGCTGGGCGACGACTGGAACCTCGACGAGACCACGGAATTCCTGGTCGTCGCGGCGACCCTGCTGGATCTGAAGGCGGCCCGGCTGCTGCCCGCGGGCGATGTCGAGGACGAGGACGACCTGGCGCTGTTGGAGGCCAAGGACCTGCTGTTCGCCCGGTTGCTGCAGTACCGGGCGTACAAGCAGGTGGCGGCCCTGTTCTCGGAACTGGAGAAGGGCGCGCTGCGGCGCTACCCGCGGTCGGTGGCGTTGGAGGACCGGTTCTCGGAGCTGCTGCCCGAGGTGATGCTGGGCGTCGACCCGGAGCGGTTCGCGGCGATCGCGGCGGCGGTGTTCCGGCCGAAGCCGCCGCCGACGCTGTCGCTGGACCACCTGCACATGGGGAAGGTGTCGGTCCGCGAGACGGCGGCGTTGCTTCGGGTCCGGCTGGCCGAGATGGGGCGGGCGAGCTTCGCTGAGCTGACGGCGGACTGTGAGCACACCATCGAGGTGGTGGCCCGGTTCCTGGCGCTGTTGGAGCTGTACCGGGAGGCGACGGTGCTCTTCGAGCAGGCCGACCCCCTCGGTGAACTACACGTGGAATGGACCGGCGGCACGGTAGCCGACGCCCAAGCGGCGTCGCCCCCGACGACGGGCGCCGAAGAGGAGGACTACGGGTGAGCCCCGTCGACGACACAGCACCCACCGAACCCACCGACGAGGGCACCGCTCACAACGGTGAGCACCGCTCTGCTGCGGGCGAGAGCACTGCTCCCGATGCGAGCACTGCTCTCGGTTCCGCGGACAGCACCGATCGCGGCGAGAGCACCGACCCAACCACCGCCACTGCCGATCCCGCAGTGTCCGCCGAGTCCGAGCCCGCGGAACCTGACCCCTCCGACGTCCTCACCGAAGACGACCTCGTCACCATCGGCTCCCAGTTCCCCGACCTCACCGAAGACGCCGACCTCGACGCCGCTCTCGAAGCGTTGCTGCTGGTCGTCGACGCCCCCGCCGAGGACGAACTCCTCGCGGGCGCCGTCGACCAGAGCGTCGCCAGGGTCCGTGAAGCCCTCCGCCGGATGGCCGCCCGCTACACCGAACAAGGCAGTGGCATAGACCTGCGCCGAGTGGGTCAGGGGTGGCGGTTCTACACTCGTGACAGGTACGCGCCGGTCGTCGAGAAGCTTTTGCTCGACGGGCAGCGGGCGAAGCTCACCCGGGCGGCGCTGGAGACCCTCGCGGTCATCGCCTATCGGCAGCCGGTGACCCGGTCGCGGGTGGCGGCGGTGCGCGGTGTGAACGTCGACGGCGTGATCCGCACCTTGGTCGTGCGCGGTCTGATCGAGGAGACCGGCACCGACACCGAGACCGGCGGGCTCCTGTACCGGACAACCGAGCTGTTCCTGGAGCGGTTGGGTTTGGCCTCCCTGGAGGACCTGCCCCCGATCGCTCCGCTGTTGCCAGAAGTGGATGCGATTGACGATGTCGAATAGCCCGGAAGGCATTCGCCTGCAGAAGGTGCTCTCCAGCGCGGGAGTGGCCTCGCGGCGTGCGGCCGAGGATCTGATCGATCAGGGCCGGGTGAGTGTCGACGGCAAGGTCGTGCGCGAGCAAGGCATGCGGGTCGACCCGCAGACCGCGGTCATCCATGTCGACGGCGCGCGCGTCATCGTCCGGGATGACCGGGTGTACCTGGCCCTGAACAAGCCCAAGGGCGTGCTCAGCACGATGGACGACGAGCGTGGCCGCCCGTGCGTCGGCGACTATGTGCGTGACCGCGCCGACAAGCTCTTCCACGTCGGCAGGCTCGACGCCGACACGGAGGGCCTGCTGCTGCTCACCAACGACGGCGACTTGGCGCACCGGCTGATGCACCCGTCGTTCGAGGTGCTCAAGACCTACCTGGCCGAGGTGCCCGGCCCCGTCGCGCGGGACGTCGGCAAGCGTCTGCGCGACGGTGTGATGCTGGAGGACGGACCCGCTCGGGTCGACTCGTTCCGGCTGGTCGACAACTTCGCGGGCAAGGCCCTCGTCGAGGTCGTGCTGCACGAGGGCCGCAAGCACATCGTGCGCCGGATGCTCGAAGAGGTCGGCCACCCGGTCCTCAAGCTCGTGCGCACCCAGATCGGCGACGTCTACCTCGGCAACCAGCGCCCGGGCTCGATCCGTTCGCTCAACCGGCCCGAGGTCGGTTCGCTGTACAAGTCCGTCGGGCTCTAAGTCTCACAATGAGATGCACTCCGGGCAGGATGGTCCCATGACTGGCTGGGTGCGTCCGATCAGACGCGGGTGGGTTGTTCGGTCCGAGGTTCCCGGGCCGGACGTCGACGAGTTCGCTGAGAAGCACCGTGTCCGCGCGGCCCTGGCCCAGCCGGGCGCCGCGCGGGGCACGCTGCTCGCCGTGCAGCACCCGCACCGCACCCCGGCGGCGCTCGCGGACGGGCTGAGCC
>NZ_JBOHGC010000187.1:0-3746 GCF_050699995.1 Actinokineospora sp.
GCCCCCCGCAAGGGCAGGCGGCCGTTCTCGTTCGCTACAGGCAGGCCTGCGTCAGCGCGTTGGCGGCGCCGACTTTCTCCTTGGCCCACGCGGTGACACTCGCCGGGTCGATCGAGTTCGGCGTGAGCTCGCCGACCTTGGCGGACATGTCGGTCAGCGCGTCCTTCAGGGTCGCGTCACCGGTCTTCTCGGCGAGGGCCTGCAGGTCGGCCGCGGTCTTCTCGGCGTCCTTCACGGCCTGTTCGGGGTTGGAGAGATCCGGATAGAAACCCGCCAGCTTGGCGGCGTCGAGGCAGACGCTCGCCTTGTCGGTGGCGGAGTCGGCCGCGCTCGTGGCTTCACGCACGGCGTCACACGCGGTCAGCCCGCACGTCATCGCCGCCGTGACCAGAATGATCGCCAGCCGAGATCGCATAGTGCCCCCTTGAGGAGTGGAAGAGGACACAGGTTAGCGAGTCACCTCACTGGGGCTCGTGCTCGACCACACAATCGGGTCCGGGGACGATCAAGCTCTCGTGTCCGTCGTTGAACTTGACCAGATACGGCGGCGCCCCATCGGCACCACGCACCTCAAGGATCTGGCCAAGATGGTCGGCGTTGCCGACGTTGCGGCCGTGGATGTGTAGCCGATCGCCTACCGCTGCTCGCATGGGGGCCACCTCCGCGTCTCAGGGTAAGCGCAGGTCGCCAAGGCCTCAACCGCTCTTGGCGGTGGCCTTCTTGGCTTTCTTGTAGGCGCGGACTTCGGCGAGGGTGTCGGCGCTGGTGACGTCCGCGACGGACATCCGGGTGTTGGTGCCGCCGTAGTCGCCCGCGGCCTTCCGCCAGCCGTACGGGGCCACGCCGTACTGCTTGCCCAGCAGGGCGACGAAGATCTTGGCCTTCTGCTCACCGAATCCAGGAAGGGCCTTGAGCCGCTTCAGCACCTCGGCGCCGGTGGGCTTGTCCTTGGTCCAGATCGCTTCGGTGTCGCCGTCGTAGTGCTCGACGATGTACTGGCACAGGGCCTGCACCCGCCTGCCCATGCTGCCGCCGTAGCGGTGGATGGCGGGCGGCGTGGTCGAGATGGTGGCGAACTCGTCCGGGTCGTAGTCGGCGATCTGGTGGACGTCGAGCTCGCCGCCGAGGCGGTCGTAAAGCTTCTTCGGTCCGTTGAAGGCGACCTCCATCGGGATCTGCTGATCCAGCAGCATCCCGATCAGCAGCGCGAGCGCGTTCTCCGCCAGGAGGGCATCGGCTTCCGGGTTCTGGGCGATGCACAGCGTGCGAGTCATGAACGAAAGGATTCCACACGCCGCTCGGCCGTGAGCTCAACCTCGGCGTCAGCCTGGGAAACTTGCGGTCAAGGCAGCTTGCGTTCAAAATCGATGCATGTTCAGCGAAAATGAACATGGCGAAATTCTGAACGAACGTGCGCGGCTGGCCGAGTTGGACAACGTGTTGCGCGGGCTCGGTCTCAAGATCGACATGCTGTCGGACAAGCACGCTCTCGACCACGGAGTCGACCTGGTGGCCCGCGTCAGTCGCGCGTCAGGCGCGGCTCGGACATACGCCGTCGAGATCAAGCGAAGCGTGCCGCCCGAACTCGCGACGGCTCTTCATCCGCACCCTTCATTCCCAACGCTGGTCGTCACCCGCTCTATCACCGAGCAGGCTGCGGGTCTGCTGCGCGAGCGCGGAATCGACTACGTCGATGAGGCAGGCAACGCGCACATCGCTTGGGACGACGTGCTCATTGACGTCCGGGGGCGCCGCAAGGCGGGCGGACACACCATCGGTTCCGCGTCGCGCGGGAGCAAGGCGTTCAGCCGTGCGGGGCTGCAGGTCGGGTTCGTCCTGCTCAGCTGGCCCGCCATGGCAGGCCGGCCGCTGCGCGCGCTCGCGAACGCCTCCGGAGTCTCGCTCGGCACGGCCCAAGCGGTCGTCGATGACTTGGCCAAGGCGGGCTACTTGTACGACGCGGCGGGCGAACGCAGGCTGGTCAGAGCGGGGGAGTTGCTCAACCGATGGTCAGAGGCCTACTCGACAAGGCTCTCACCGTCGTTGTCCGGCGACGAATTCGAGGTCTCCGACATCTCGTGGTGGCGGGACTCGGAGGACGAGTTGACGCGGTTGAACGTCCAGGTGGGCGGCGAAGCCGGTGCGAGCATCCTTGACCCGCACCTCATCCCGGCCACCCTGACCCTCTATGCCGACGAGCGGCCGCGCTCACTCATCGGCAAACACCGAATGGTGCGCGCCGAACAGGGTGGCAACATCCACATACGACGACGGTTCTGGACGATGCCGGGACAGCCGTGGCTCGTGCCTTCGACGTTGATCTACGCCGATCTCCTTGCGTCCGGCGACCCTCGCCAACGTGAGCATGCAGACAGGATTCGACGCGGTGACGATCGACTTGCGGGCCTCGACCGACTATGAGGTCCTGCGGGCCGCCAGGGTGTTGGCCCGGATCGATGAGGTGGCGCGCGAAGCGCGGGTCTCGTACCTGGTAATTGGGGCGACTGCGCGCTCTCTCATTTCGATCGACCTGCTGGGAACGAGCCCCCAACGCCAAACCAAGGACGTCGACGTCGCGGCCGAGGTTGACTCCTGGGAGGAGTTCGACAGCCTGGTGCGGAACCTCGACAAGCACGGCCGCTCTGCGCACAAGTTCATCATCGAGGGAACCGAGGTCGATGTGGTGCCTTACGGCGGCATCGAACAGGCGGATCGGACAATCATGTGGCCCGATGACCAGGTGATGAGTGTCCTCGGCTTTCGCGAAGCGGTCGATTCGGCGCAGACGGTGAGCCGTTCCGAGTAACGGTTCGCGACGCTGTGTGATCTTGCTGGCGCCAGGGCGTGGCGCCATGAGAAAGACGCAGAACCCCGGTATGAAGACGATCCTTCCGAGATCAACTTCGCCGAGGTTCTGCGCCCGATGAGTGTCACATATACGGCTGTCCTTGATGTGTCCGAGGCCAGTGTCGAGTTCCTGTCCTCGTTGCTGGCCACTGAGCGGGTGCGGCGGGGCACCCGGGAGGGCAGGCGCGCGCTGGGCTGTGATGAGCAGGCTGTGCTGGTGTTGCGCTGGTTCTTCGATGACACGCGGATGTCGGCGCTGGCCAGGGACAACGCGATCTCGGCGGCCACCGCGTACGCCTACCGCGACGAGGGTGTCGCGGTGCTCGCCGCGCGGCGCCCGTCACTGCACGGTGCGCTGCTGGCGGCCAAGACCGCCGGGCACTCGCATGTGATCGTCGACGGCACGTTGATCCACACCGATCGGATCTCCACGCCGGGCCCGACACCCGGGGTGGACTTGTGGTGGAGCGGCAAACACCATCATCACGGCGGCAACATCCAGGTCGTGTCCGCCCCGGACGGGTGGCCGTTGTGGACCTCCGGTGTGCGGCCCGGCCGTGAGCACGACATCACCGCCGCCCGCGCCGACCCCGACCTGCTCGCCCGCATCGCCGACTGGGTCCACGACGGCGCCCCGGCCCTGGCCGACCTGGGCTACGAAGGCGAACCCGACACGTTCAGGATCCCGTTCAAGAAACCCAAGAACAGGAACCTCACCATCGATCAACAGACCTACAACGCCGTCCACGGCGCCCTGCGCTGCCTCGGCGAACGCGCCAACTCGCTACTCAAAACCACTTTCAAGGCCCTGCGTCGCCACCGCGGCTGCCCCTGGCGCATCGGCGATATCGTCGCCGCCGCCCTGGTCCTGCTCCACCACGAACACCACCACACCACAT
>NZ_JBOHGC010000188.1:0-8116 GCF_050699995.1 Actinokineospora sp.
CCGGCCCACTGTGGGCCGCCATGTACGAACAGGAACGCGACGAGCACCGCGTCACCGTCGACTGGGCCGGTGGCCTGTCGCTGGACAACGTGCACCTGCGCTACGAGCTGCACAAGACCCGCGTGCATGGGGCCGCGCTCTGGGCACTGCTCAAGGAGCAGACCCGCACCGTCCGCGCCCTCCAGGCCGAGATCGACGAACTCGCCACCGAGTGCACCACCCACGAAGACGCCATCGCCGAGCTGCGCCACGAGATCGACGGGGGGAACCACTGATGAAGAGCTACGTGCACATCGGCAAGAAGTCGTGGTGGTCCGGGGAGATGACCACGTTGTGCGGGATGAAGTTCCCCAAGGGCAAGAGCGAGGAAGTGACGTTCCACTGGGGTCTCTGCCCGGCCTGCAAGGCCGCGAAGAAGCGGGGGGCGAAGCTGTGAACACGCAGACGACGACGGCCGACACCTCGGGTGTGGACAAGCTGCGGGCCGCTGCGGCGAACGCCGCGCAGGTGCGGGCGCTGACCACGCACCCGGACGTGGTGGCACTGCGGGCCGAACGCACCCGCACCGCCGTGGACACCCTGTTCTGGGTGGCGATGGTCCTCGCGTTGGCGTTCACCATGGTCAACGTTCAACAGTTCGCCGCCGAGGACAACACGCCCGGTTCCCTGCCGTGGATCTCGGCGTGGCTGCTCGACCCAATGGTGTCGCTGGTCCTGATCGCCGTGCTGCTGGCCGAACAGGTCACCGCCCGATGGCAGGTCAAAACCGGGCCGTGGGTGCGGCGCACGAAGGTGTTCGCGTTCGCCGCCACCTACGTGATGAACACCTGGCAACCCTGGTCACACCTCGACCCGGCAGGGATCGTGCTGCACTCGGTTCCCCCGGTGATCGTGCTGCTCATCGCCGAGGCCGCCCCGCACGTGCGGGAACGCATCACCGAAGCCGTCCTCACGGCCGCCGCGTCGGCCCGTGACGACGCGGACACCGGAGCCCTGGTGGCTTCCGTCACCACACAGGAGGACGCTGCGGGGCTTCCGTCATCGACCGAGGTGAACGCCGCCTCGACCCGGCATCGCCGACCCGCCCGCACGACGTCGCGCAAGCCCGCGAAGAGGACCGGCCGGTTGTTCCTGGCCGACTACGTGGCGATGGCCCGCGAACACCACACCCCCGGCCAGACCGTCACCCCGGCCTGGGTTCGTGAGCACATCCCCACGATCGGCCGCGCCACCTCGAAGAGCGTCGCCGACGAACTCAACGCCACACCCACCCCGGCCGCCTCCGACGTGCCCGCGAACGGTGCCGCCACCGCTGAGAGGGAGGCCGCCTGATGCCCACCGACCCGACCACTCTGCTCGGCACACCCGACCCCGAGGAACACGACGTGAACGGATCGAACGTGGTGCCCATCCGGCCCGCGACCACGCCGGACGCGGTTCCCGCGAACACCCCGGCCACCGATGCCCCGTACATCCCGCCCACGGTCGTGGAGGGGGAAGAGGTCACCGACCACGGGGTGTTCGTCGACCCGCCCGCCGTCGCCGAGGATCGGTCCTTGGCGTCACGGATTCAGAGCGCGGTGGCCGCACCTCAGCGCCCGGTCATCGCGCCGTGGCTGCGCAACAGCGACCAGTTCGCCGCCACCGCGAAGTGGGCGGCACGCAACGCCGCGCACACCACGGCGTTCCACGCGGTGCGGTGCCCGGTCTACGCCGCGAAGGTCGCTTCCCGCGCCCCCCGTGGGGCGTGGCGAGCCACCGTGTACACCGCGCGGTGGGTGAGCGACGCCGAAGGGCGTGGCCTGCGGGCCGACGCCGCCAGCCGGGGCGACGCTGAGACCTACCTGCGACTCAAGGCCGACAAGCCGGGCCACCGGCTGCCGCTGGTGCTGATCGGGACGTTGGTGTTCACCGCCGGGGTCCTGGTGCTGCTCGGGTTCGCCCCGTGGTGGGCGCAGTTTCTCGGCATCGGCGCGGTGACCGGGCTGCTCGGGTGGCTCGGCGGCAACCCGGACCGCCCGGTCGTCGGTGGCCGCGCCGTGGTCACCACCAAGGCTCAGAAGCTCACCAGTGACATCGTGGTGCGCGCCTTGTCCGCCCTGGGCATCGCCGAGATCAACAAGGCCGTGGGCAAGGGTGGCAACGGGATCACCTTCCCCGCGCCGATCTCCCGTGAGGGCAACGGATGGCGCGCCGACGTCGATCTCCCCTACGGGGTCACCGTGGCCGACATCCTCTCGCGACGGGCTCAGCTCGCGTCCGGTCTGCGCCGCCCGCTGGGGTGTGTGTGGCCCGAACCGGCCCACGACCAGCACGCCGGGCGCATGGTCCTGTTCGTGTCCGATGTGGACATGTCGCAGGCCAAGCCCAAGCCGTGGCCGCTGGCCTCCCGTGGTTCCGCCGACCTGTTCAAACCGGTTCCGTTCGGCACCGACCAGCGCGGACGGCCCGTCGGGCTGGACCTGATGTACTCGAACCTGCTGATCGGCGCGATGCCCGGTGCGGGCAAGACGTTCGCGCTGCGGGTGCTGCTGCTCGCCGCCGCCCTCGACCCCACCGCCGAGTTGCGCCTTTTCGAGCTCAAGGGCTCCGGTGACCTGTCCACATTGGAGCCGGTCGCGCACCACTACGCCTCCGGCCCCGACGACGAGACCATCGAGAAGACGGTTCTGTCGCTGCGGGAAGTCCACAAGGACCTGGAGGTGCGGGCCAAGACGATCAGCCGTCTCCCGCGCGCCCAGTGCCCGGAGAACAAGGTCACCAAGGAACTCGCCGCGAACCGCAAGCTGGGGCTGTTCCCGCTGGTCGTGGCCATCGACGAGTGCCAGGAACTGTTCTCCCACCCCGAGTTCGGCAAGGAAGCCGGGGAACTGTGCACCGCCATCATCAAGCGCGGCCGGGCGCTCGGGGTGATCCTGCTGCTGGCCACACAGCGCCCGGACAAGACCAGCCTCCCGACGGCCGTGTCCGCCAACGTCGGTGTGCGGTTCTGCCTGAGGGTCATGGGACAGCTCGAAAACGACATGATCCTCGGGACCTCGATGTACCAGAACGGTGTGCGGGCCAGCACGTTCACCCCGAAGGACAAGGGCATCGGCTACCTGGTCGGCGCGTCCGACGAACCGCAGATCGCCCGCTCCGCCTACATCGACAACCCCAACGCGGAGAAGATCATCACCAGGGCGCGGGCACTGCGCGAGCAGGCCGGAACCCTTGGCGGACATGCCATCGGAGACGACAACCTCACCGAACAGGCCGCCCGCGCGAACCTGCTCGACGACATCGCCGGGGTCTACCTCAACGGCGAGGACCGGCTGTGGTCGGACACCGTGGCCGCCCGACTCGGCGAGCAGCACCCCGACACCTACAAGGGATGGACCGCCCACGCCCTGGCCGCCGCCCTCAAGCCCTACGGCATCACGCCCCGCCAGGTGCCGATGCGCGACGAGAACGGCGAGGAACGCAACCGACGCGGCTACCGCCTCGACGACATCGCCGACGCCATCCTCGCCAACTGCCGAACCTCTACGGAGCGTAACCAGACACCGGACTAGCGAACCGGGGAGTGCTAGCGGTCGCGGACCGCTAGACCTAGCACTCACCGCTAGCACTCCCCACCACCGCTGACCAGGCCGCTATCACCTAGCAGAACCCCAGGTCAGAGCACCCGAAACGCCGCTAAACCCAGGTTCTAGGCCCATCACCAGGGCGCTAGTCCCGACCCTTCACGCCCACATGCTGCTACTCAGCGTCACCAAAGGACTTCACATGTCTAGCCCCACGATCGACCCGGAAACCATCGTCCTGGGCACCCTCATGCAGGCCACGCCCGCCGAAGCGCGTCCCAAGCTCACGCGCCTGGACTACCGCGACTTCACCAACCCGCCCGCCCGGCTCACCTTCGACCTCATGGCCGCGCTCGTCACCGGCGACGTGCCCAGCCTCGACCCGGCCACCTTGCTCGGGTTCGCCGAGAGGGTCGGCGCGTTCACCGACACCAACCACGCGAACCTGTTGACCCGCTGGGTGTTCGACGCCTTCACCGTCGCTGTCCCGTTGGTGGCGCTCGACTTCCACATCACCCGGCTGATCGAGACCGGCTACCGCCGCCGCGTCGCCGAACTCGGTACCGCCTTGGTTCAGGCCGCCGCCCGGCCCGTGCTCGCCGACCTCGACGCCTTCACCGCCCGGCTCACCACCGAACTCGCCGCACACCGAGCCCGCATCGACGACCAGGCCCCGGCGCTGCGCGTCGCCCAGGACACCGGGAGGGCGGCATGAACGGAGTGACGGTATCCACCGGTGGGAAGCGTCACCGCCCCCGGCTGCTGGACCTGTGCTGCAAGGCCGGGGGCGCGTCCGCCGGGTACCACGCGGCAGGGTTCGACGTGGTCGGTGTCGACATCGAACCCCAACCGCACTACCCGTTCCCGTTCATCCACGCCGACGCGCTCACCGTCGACCTGTCCGGGTTCGACGTCATCGCCGCCTCCCCACCGTGCCAAGCGTTCAGCCAGGCGACCCCGACGCATAGGCGCGACGCCCACCCCGATCTCGTGGCACCGATCCGGCAACGACTCATCGACGCCGTAGCCATGCCCGGTGGGCCGTGGGCGTACGTCATCGAGAACGTGCCCGGTGCCCCGCTGATCGACCCCGTGACCGTGTGCGGAGACACCCTGCGCCTCGGTGTGCGACGGCACCGGCTGTTCGAGTCGAACGTGGTCCTGCACGGCACCCCGTGCCACCACGACCGGTCCGCCGCCGCCGTGCCTGTCTACGGCAGCTACGGGCAACGCAGCGGCCGAAAGCCCCTCGACGTCGAGGGGGAAACGTCACCCACCACCGAACAGGCCCGCGCGGCGATGGGCATCGACTGGATGCCCTGGCCCGCGCTCACCCAAGCCATCCCACCCGCGTTCACCTTCTGGCTCGGAGCACAGCTCATCGCCCAACGCCCCCACCGCAGTGACGCAAGCCCCGCGGGCACCGGGGCGCTTGACCTGGCGTTTTGCGGGGAGGAGGCCGCGGGGCTTCCGTCACCACGCCGTGAGACGGAACCCACCAGGGCGCTTACGTCACCACTGAGCTCAGGGCTTCCGTCACCGGTCACCCACCGCGCCTGCCACTGCGGACAACCGCTGCGACGACCCGACACCGGGCGATGGCCACGCCACTGCTCCCACGCCTGCCGCCAAGCCGCCTACCGCGCCCGCCAGACCATCACGACCAGGAGGACCGCATGAACACCACCCCCATGCCCGCGTCGGTCGGCGTGGAGTTGCTCAACGCCACCCGCGCCGCGCTCACCCGCTACGTCGTGATGCCCACTCCGGAAGCCGCCGACGCCGTGACGCTATGGATCGCTGCGACCCACGCCCAGCCCGCGTGGGCGCACGCCCCACGCCTGGTGATCCGAGCCCCCGAGAAGCGCTGCGGCAAGTCGCGGCTGCTCGATGTCGTGGAAGCCATGTGCCACAACCCGTTCATCACCGTCAACAGCAGCCCGGCCGCTATCTACCGCTCGATCAGCGACGACCCGCCGACGCTGCTGGTCGATGAGGCCGACACCATCTTCGGCCCCCACGCGGGCGGACATGAGGAAGTGCGCGGGCTGCTCAACGCCGGGCACCAGCGCAACCGACCCACGAACCGCTACAACGCCGCGACCCAAACCGTGGAAACCCTGCCCACGTTCGCCATGGCCGCACTCGCCGGGATCGGTGCGATGCCCGACACCATCGAAGACCGTGCCGTGATCATCCGCATGAGGCGACGCGCGGCAGGCGAAACTGTCGCCCCATACCGTCACCGCCGCGACCGCCCCAATTTGCACGACAACGCGACCGGGCTGAATGGGTGGTTGCGGTCCAGCCTGGCCATCCTCGAAGCCTCAGAACCCGCTATGCCGGTAGAAGACCGCGCCGCCGATACGTGGGAACCGCTCGTGGCTGTCGCCGAACTCGCCGGAGGCGACTGGCCCAACCGCGCCCGCGCCGCCGTCCTCGCCCTAACCGCCGAAGCGTCGGAGAACACCGAGCAGTCCGACCGGGTGCGGCTGCTCATCGACTGCCACGCCGCCTTCACCCGCGACCCGGCCCTACCCACCGCCGTTCTCCTCGACCGGCTCAAGGCCGACCAGGAAGCGCTCTGGGTGACCTACGGCGCGGCCGGACTTACCGCCGCCAAGCTGGGCGCGCTGCTGCGCGAATACGGCATCCGATCCGGCAACGTCCGCTTTCCCAACGGCGCGCAAGTCAAGGCATATCAGCGGGCCGACTTCTCTGACGCATGGGCGCGCTACTGCCCCGAACTCAAACCTCACCTCGAAGGAATCCCAACCGACGACGCCCTATTCACCGAACACCACGTCCGCCACATCACCGGGGGTGCCGCATGACCGCAATCAACCGCAACGAACTTGCCTCATTGATAGCTCAAGTCATCGACGCTCTCACCCAGCCCGAGCCGCCGATTCCCCCACCAGCACACGACAACCGCGTCCTGTTCACCGTGGAGGAAGCCGCCCAGCAACTCCGCATCGGGAAGACCCGCGCGTGGCAACTGATCTCAACCGGGGAACTTCAGTCCGTCCAAATCGGACGACTCCGACGCATTCACCGCGACGCGATCACCGCATACGCCGCCGCCCTCATTTCCCGACCCGCCGCCTAGGAGAACCATGACCGACAAGAGCAAGAAATCACGCACAGCCAACGGGCGGTCCTCGATCTATGAGGGCGCGGACGGCTACTGGCACGGCAGGGTAACCGTAGGCACCCGCGACGACGGCAAGCCTGACCGCCGCCACACCCGCTCCAAGGACAAGCAAAAGGTGGTGGACAAGGTGAAGGAATGGGAGATCGCCCGCGACAACGGTTCCGTGCGTAAGGCGGGCGACCGCTGGAGTGTTGAGAAGTGGCTGCGCCACTGGGTTGAGAACATCGCCGCCCCAGCCGTTCGCCCTAACACCCTCACGGGGTATCGGGCCGCCGTCTACAACCACTTGATCCCAGGAGTCGGCAAACACCGCCTGGACAAACTCCGGCCAGAGCACTTGGAAGCGATGTACGCGGCCATCGGCCGGACCAAGACCCGTCGCGGAGAGCTGTTCAAGCCCGCGCGCATCCACCAAATTCACCGGACCATGCGGACCGCGCTCGGTGAGGCCCAGCTACGCCGTCACATCACAGAGAATCCTGCCGCGATCGCCAAGCCTCCCCGAGTCCCGCGTGAGGAGATCGTGCCGTTCACCCAAGAGGAAGCGGGCAAGATTCTCACGGCAGCGAAGACCACATCGAACGGTGCTCGTTTCGTCATCGCCCTCACCCTGGGATTGCGCAAGGGAGAGGCGTTGGGTTTGCAGTGGCGGGACGTCGACCTCGACGGGCGGACCCTGTCCGTGCGACGCGCGCTGCATCGCCGGAATTGGGAGCATGGCTGCTCTGACAAGAGCCCGTGTGGGCGCCGCTACGCCGGTCACTGCCCGAGCAAGCACAGCGGTGGCACGGTTGTGGCTGAGGTGAAGTCGGAAGCCGGTCACCGCACGATGGGCTTGCCGCTGCCCGTCGTGAAGGTCCTCCGAGAGCACCGCGCCGCTCAGGCCCGCGCGCGGGCGCTGGCAGCCGACATGTGGACTGAGGGCGGCTGGGTCTTCACCAACGCCTTGGGGCACCCAGTACACCCCAAGGTCGACCACATGGCCTGGAAAGCCCTCCTGGGGGCCGCCAAGGTGCGGGACGCTCGACTCCACGACGCCCGGCACACCGCCGCGACGATGCTGCTGGCACTCGGAGTGCCGACCACGGCGGTAATGACCGTGATGGGCTGGTCTCAGGCCGCCATGGCCAAGCGCTACCAACACAACACTCCCGAGATCACGCGCGCCATCGCGGACAAGGTGGGAGGGCTGTTGTGGGCCGAGGAAGGCGACGACGACGGCCCGACAGGGGTGCCGATTCCGGCCTGACAAGGGCCAACTGAGACCCACAACTGAGACCCAACGGCAGAACGCCCATCCCCATGATCATCGGGGACGGGCGTTCTGCCTGCTAGCTGGCGGTGGCGGTGGGATTTGAACCCACGGACGGGGGTTACCCGTCACGCGCTTTCGAGG
>NZ_JBOHGC010000189.1:0-4296 GCF_050699995.1 Actinokineospora sp.
CCGGCCCACTGTGGGCCGCCATGTACGAACAGGAACGCGACGAGCACCGCGTCACCGTCGACTGGGCCGGTGGCCTGTCGCTGGACAACGTGCACCTGCGCTACGAGCTGCACAAGACCCGCGTGCAGCGGGCCGCCCTGTGGGCGCTGCTCAAGGAGCAGACCCACATCGTCCGCGCCCTCCGGGCCGAGGTCGACGCACTCGCCACCGAGTGCGCCACCCACGAGGACGCCATCGCTGAGCTGCGCCACGAGATCGACGGGGGGAACCACTGATGAAGAGCTACGTGCACATCGGCAAGAAGTCGTGGTGGTCCGGGGAGATGACCACGTTGTGCGGGATGACGTTCCCCAAGGGCAAGAGCGAGGAAGTGACGTTTCACTGGGGTCTCTGCCCGGCCTGCAAGGCCGCGAAGAAGCGGGGGGCGAAGCTCTGATGGCCACGATGACGAGCACGCAGAAGGCGTACCCGGTTCCGGCGGAGACCATCGCCGCCCGGTTGCGGACCCGCACCAACGAGTCCGGCGAGACCCCGTCGCGCAACCAGATCATGACCGAGTTCAAGGTGGGTGCGCCGAAGGCCAAGCGGGTGCTGGACCTGCTGACCGCACCCGAACCCGCCACCACGACGGACCAGGGAGGAGGCCGCGGGGCTTCCGTCACCGCTGAACCGGTCACAGACGAGCACGACGACATGCCGACCGACCCGTTCCCGGTTCAGACCCACCCGGTGGACCTGGCCACGGCTGAGGTGCCCGCTTCGGTGTCCTCGCAGGTCATCCCGGCCGGAGACCCGGTCACGGACCCGACCCCTGCCACGGTCAAGGCACCCCCCGCGACGGTCCCGGCCGCCCGTTCCAGCCGGGTCCGGTTGCCCCGGCACTGGCCGCTGCTGCTGCTGGCCGCACCCGCGTTCGTCGCCATCTGGGGCGGCTGGGTGGGCCTGGGCAAGCTCGCCGGGTTCGGCGAGATCGTCCTACTGCCCGGCATCGCCGACAACTTCACCCTCGACTCCTCCATCACCCTGCCCATCGGCGTGGAGACCTACGCCGCGTACGCGCTGAAGGTCTGGCTCACCAACGGGCACCCGCCCGCCGCGCGCAGGTTCGCCAAGTGGTCCGCGATCGCCTCCCTCGTGCTCGGGATGGCCGGACAGGTCGCCTACCACCTGATGACTGCCGCCCACATGGACACCGCCCCGTGGCAGATCACCACCCTCGTGGCCTGCCTGCCCGTGGTGGTCCTCGGGTCCGGTGCCGCACTGGCGCACCTCACCCACACCGACGACACCACGGAGGTGACCGCATGAGCGCCCCGAACACTCACCGTCCACACGGGATGGACAACGTGATTCCCCTGCGCACCAACGGTTCCGATGTCGAACTCGACATCATCGACGCTGAGATCGTCGCCGAGGACCCGGACCCGACCGTGCGGATTCCGGGGACCGCGATCGAGCGCGCCGACCGACGCACCCTCGTGCACCGCGCCGCCAAGACCCGCGATGTCGTCTACGCCACCGCGCGCCGCGTGCACACCGTCGCCACCCACGACACCACCCTGTCCGTGGGCAAGACGGTGGCCCGCAACGCCTGGTACCCGTTCGCCGGGGCCGGGGCGGTGGTGCGCCGCTGGCGTGACACCCACGGCGCGTCCCGTTACGAGCGGCAGATGCGCGCGGCCGAAGCAGCCGGGGAGTGGGAGAAGCTCCAGTACTGGCAGGAGGCCGACGTCGCGGAGAAGCAGCGCCGCCACGACCGTGTGATGGACTGGATGCGCGCACCCGCGCAGCTGCTCAAAGCCGCAGGCCTGGCCCTGGTCGGGTTGGCCGGGTTCCTGCTGGTCGTCGGGATCATCCTCGCGTTCAACAGCGGGAACATCGCCGACGTGATCGCACCCATCAGCGCCGTGGTGTCCGCCGTGGCGTTCGTGGTGTGGTTCCTCACCGCTTACGGGGTGCTGCTGCTCACCGTGGGCACAGCGGGCGGACTGGTCTACCTGTACCGGCAGGGCCGCGCGGTGGAGACGCCGCAGTGGATGACGGTCGCCCCCAAGGCGGACACCGACCAGATGGACGTCATGCCCGACGAGGGAACGATCGTCAACGCCCTGCGCAACCTCAACATCCCCGGCTTCAACCGTGCACTCAAGGAGGGGTGGCGGATGCGGTTCCTCATGCCCCCGACCCTGGACGGCAAGGGGTGGCGCTGCCAGATCTCGCTGCCCCCGGCAAGCCCGGTGGAGGAGATCGTCAAGCGCAAGGCCACGTTGGCGCACAACCTCGTGCGGTTCCCCAACGAGGTGTGGCCCACCGAACCGCAGGCCACTGTGCTGGACCTGTGGGTGGCCAACCCCGGTGCCCTCTCCGGCCCGGTGGACCCGTGGCCGCTGCTCGCCACCCTGGACACCGAACGCTGCGACTACTTCAAGGGTGTGCCGGTCGCGGTCACCATCAAGGGCGACACCGTGAACGCCCGCCTGTCGGAAGCCAACCACGTCTACGGCGGGATGATGGGCTCCGGCAAGTCCACCATGGTCATCACCCTGCTCGCCGGGGCATCGCTGGACCCGTTGGTGGACATCGACGTCGTGGTCATGGCCGAAAACGCCGACTACGAACCGATGCGCCCCCGCCTGCGGTCCCTGATCACCGGGGCCGGTCAGGACACAGTGGACACCTGCATGGCCATGCTCACCGCCCTCTACCAGGAACTCTCCACCCGTGGCCAAGCCTTGCGTGAGCACGACGAACGCGCCGTCACCCGCGCCCTGGCCCAGAAAGACGCCCGACTGCGCCCGCGCATCCTCGTGGTCGACGAGTGCCAGAACCTGTTCATGGGTGAGCACGGCAAGGCCGCGATCGAGGTCGCGTCCAAGCTGATGTCCACCGCCCGCAAGTACGCCATCACCCTGGTGTTCCTCACCCCCGAGCCGTCCAAGGACGCCTGCCCCCGCAAGATCACCAGCGTTGCCAGCAACAAAGCCTGCTACGCCATCGGCGACCACCAGGCCAACGACGCCATCCTCGGCACCGGCAGCTACAAGTCCGGCATCAGCGCCGTGGGCCTGACCCCGAAGACCGACGACGGCCCCGGAGATGTCGGCACCTGCATGGCGCGCGGCTTCACCGCCCAACCCGCCCTGCTGCGCACCTTCTACCTCTCACCCGCCGAGCTGCACCAGGTCACCGATCGCGCCATGCAGCTGCGCGCCCAGGCGGGCCTCACCCCCGCCCCGGCCGCGCCGACCGCACCGGCGAAGGTGGTCGATCACCTTGCCGACATCGCCACCGTCCTGGGCGGCAAGACCCTTGTCCGACACCAGGAAGTGCTCGCGCTGCTCGCCCAGTACGACGCCGACACCTACACCGACTGGACCCCCGCCGACCTCCGCGCTGCCCTGCCGGATGAGGCCAAGCCCTACAAGACCCGCGACGGCTCCATGCACGTCAACGGCGACCGCGTCCGCGACGCCTTGGCGAACCGCGACACCGATCCGGACACGGACAGTGACGACTGGGACGGCGAGGACTGACCCACGACCCCGAGGGAGGCGCTAGGGAGCTAGGGAGAACTCCCTACCCCCATCCCTAGCGCCCCTCCCTCACCACCACCAGCAACAACCCACCGCTAGGGAGCTAGGGAGCACCCCGCTCCGACCAGCGGAAACACCCGAAAAGCGGGGATCGAGCGCCCTCGCCGGGCCTCCCTCCCTCCCTTAACCACGCCCTCAGGACGCTACACAGCGTCACCACCTGGAGACCTCACAATGAGCACCGCACAGCGTCACCTCACCGCCGCACTCGCCGCCGCCGCCCGCGGCTGGCACGTCTTCCCGCTCCAGACCAACGCCAAGCGCCCCGCCCTGCACGGACACACCCGCTGCCCCGGCGCGGGGCCGTGCGCCAACGGCCACCACGGGTGGGAGCAGCGCGCCACCACCGACCCCGACCGCATCCGCTGCGCCTGGTCGCACGGCCCGTTCAACATCGGCATCGCCACCGGCCCGTCCAACCTCGTCGTCGTCGACCTCGACGTCCCCAAGCAGGACGACCCGCCGCGCCCGGCCGCGTGGTCGCTGCCCGGCGTCGGCGACGGGGCCGACGTGTTCACCGTCGTCTGCCAGAGCGCCGAACAGCCCGTGCCCTGGGACACCTGCACGGTGGGCACCCCGTCCGGTGGCATCCACCTCTACTTCGCCGCCCCGGCCGGTGTGGAGCTGCGCAACACCGGGGGCGAGCGCGGGAATGGGTTGGGGTGGAAGGTCGACACCCGCGCCCACGGCGGCTACGTCGTCG
>NZ_JBOHGC010000190.1:0-14588 GCF_050699995.1 Actinokineospora sp.
GACCCGGGGTGGAGCCGTTCACTGAACGGACCCCCCGGGTCGCTGCCGCGCGTGCCCTGACCCGCCGCGCGGGTCGGGACAAGGCGGGCCGGTTCCTCGTCGAGGGCGCCCAGGCGGTGCGTGAGGCGTTGGCGTTCGGGCGGGTCCACGAGCTGTTCGTGACCCCCGAGGCCGCCGCCCGCAACGCCGAACTGCTCGACTCGGTGAGCGTGCCGGTGTCCTACGTCAACGACAAGGCCGCCTCCGGCCTGTCGGAAACCATTACGCCGCAAGGCATCATCGCGGTCTGCGACGTCCTCGACCAGCCGTTGGGTTCGCTGGCGGGCCCGCTGGTCGCGGTCATGGTCGGTGTCTCCGACCCCGGCAACGCGGGCACGGTCACCCGGGTCGCCGACGCGGCGGGCGCCTCCGCGGTCGTGTTCGCGGGCGACACCGTCGACCCCCACAACGGCAAGTGCGTGCGGGCGTCGACCGGCAGTGTCTTCCACCTGCCCCTGATCCGCTCCCGCGACACCGCCGCCGTCTTCGACGCCTGCCGCTCCGCGGGCCTGCGCCTGATCGCGGCCGACGGCCACGCCACCGGTGACCTGTTCGAGGCGACCGGTGAGCTGACGGCCCCGACCGCCTGGGTGTTCGGCAGCGAGGCCCACGGCCTCGACGACGACGTGCTGTCCCAGATGGACGCGGTGGTGAAGGTCCCGCTCTACGGTGCCGCCGAAAGCCTGAACCTCGCGACCGCCGCCGCGGTGTGCCTCTACGCCAGCGCCCGCGCCCACCGCGCCTGACTTTCTCCGCACCGAGCGACGAGTTTCCGCCGCGCCGGGAGTCTCCTTCGCGGACACTGTGGTCGAGCGAAGGAGCAGCCGTGAAGAACGAAGCGCGCGTCCCCAAGGTGCACGACTGGCTCGTGAACTACGTGGTCAAGAAAACCCCACACGCCGAAGACCTGCGCTTGGCCTGGTTCGCCGACCCGGACCCGGTGATCGCGAGCGCGGGCTGGGCACTGACCTCCGAACGTGTGGTGAAGAAGCCCGAGGGGCTCGACCTCGAGGGGCTGCTCGACGTCATCGAAGCGGAGATGAAGGGCGCCCCGGAGCGTCTGCAGTGGGCGATGAACCACTGCCTGGCCCAGATCGGCATCGAGCACCCCGAACACCGCGCCCGCGCGATCGACATCGGCGAACGCCTCGAGGTGCTCAAGGACTACCCGACCCCACCGAACTGCACGTCCCGCGCCGACAGCAAGCCAAGTAGAAGGTCACCGCCTGCTGGTTGGATAGCTACAATCCCTAGTGCGACAGGCGGTCCGTGAGTTCACGGACCAGGGGATCGGTGTCCACCGGCTTCGCCTGTTCCTCCAACGTCCGCGCCAACGTCCCCAACACCGCCCCCACCGTCGCGTGGACGGCATCGTCGGTCAGCAGAGCCGCCGCCCGCCGCGCGTCCGACTCCGCCGCCGCGAGCTGACCGAGGTCCAGACGCAGCCGGGCCGCGCGCCCGGCCAGGAACGCGTGCCACTCGCTGTTTCCCAGGCGGACCGCGTATTCCTCCGTGCGCTGGTTGACTTCCAGCGCCTCGGCGAACCGCTGGTGGTGCGCCAGCAGCGCCACCCGGAACCCGATCACGTCGGCCTGCTGGTCCAGCGCCCCCGGCACCGAGTCGTCCGGCAACAGATCCGCCGCCTCGTCCAGGGCGAGCAGACCCGCACGCAAGTCGTCCAGGCCCGCCGCGTGCGCGAGCTTCACCAGGGATTCCGCCGCCGCCACCGGGTTGTCGGCCACCTGCCAGGTCGCCGCCGACTCGCGGAAGGACGCCGCCGCGCCCGGGTAGTCCCCGAGTTCGAGCCGGGCGTCGCCGAGTTGGAACAGCACATGCGCCCGCAGTCCGTGGTCGCCGTCGTCGGCGGTGGCCAGGACCGCGTCGAAGTGGTTGGCGGCGCCGTCGAATTCGCCGAGGTTTCGGCACGCCAGGGCGAGCCGGTAGTGGATGTCCGCGACCGGACCGACGAACGCCGTCGGCATCAGCCGCAGCGCTTCCTCCAGGGTCTCCGCCGCCTCGATGTCCCGCCCCGCCGCCAGGTACCCCGCCGAGAGGTGTAGACACGCCTGCCCGACCGCACCCGGAGTCAGATACGTCCGCGCCGCTGCGACCGCGTCGATCAGGACCGGCAGGTGAGACCCGGCAAGATCCGTCTGGTCAAGCAGGCTCGCCGACTGCATCAACGCCTCAGCCACCCACGGCCCCGGGTACGTGCGCGCCACCTCCACGAAGTGCGCGAACTGCTCCACCGACTCCTCGACCCGCCCCAGGTTCGCCAGCAGCCGCGCCCGGTGGCCGCTCACCGCGAGCCGCGTCGACTCCGGCCACCGCTCGGCGTCCGCCGCGAGCGCCTCGATGATCTTCAGCGACCCTTCGAGATCTCCCTTGCGTTCCAACAGTTCCGCGCGCGCCTTGCGGACCCCGCCAAGCCGGTTGGGCGCCGACTCGACCGCGATCCGCTCCGCTTCGTCCACTTCGGACGCTGCCAGCTCCGGGTCGGTCTCGGCGAGCAGGTCCGACGTCGCCAGGTGGGCCCGCATGACGCCGACCGGGTCACCCGCGCGCTGGGAGATCTCCAGTGCCAGCCGGGCGTGCTCCGCGGCGTCGTCCGGGCGTTCGACCGAGTTCAGCAGGTCGGCGAGGAACGAGTGCAGCCGGGCCGCCGCCGAATCCTCACCCGCGGCGGTGAGCCGCACGAGGATGCCGTTGAGGCTCTCGATCAGCTCCTCGGGCGTGGCCCGGCGCGCCAGCCAGGTGCGGTGCACGGCGACCCGGGCGGCCAGCCCGTCGGGCAGCAGGCCGTCGAGATCCGCGGGCAGCGCGGCCAGCAGCCGGGCGCCGGTGAACAGCCCGCCGCCGTCCATCACGGCGCACGCGCGCTCGGCGACGTCCACCGGGTCGGCCAAGTCGACCGGCTCGACCGGCTTCACGACAGCCGCGGACCCCGGCACGGCAAGTACGATCGGCGCGGCGTCGGGCAGCGCCAGGGTCTCTTCGACCCGCCTGCTCGCCGCGTCGGTCCCGTTGCGCTCGTCGAACTTCCTCGCCGTGCTCCGCGCCGTCTCGACGCAGTGCGCCCACAGTTCCTCACCGGACACCGCGCGGTCGTCGAGCCGGAACATCCGGTCCGCGCGGTCGGGCACCCGGCTCAGCAGCAGGGCGGCCGCGGTCGCGAAGTCCTGCCGCACCTTCGGACTCGGCGCGTCGGCGAGCACGTCGAGGTTGCGGGTCAAGATCTCCAACCCGCGCGCCGCGTTGCCGGTCAACGCGCAGAACCGCAGGTGCGCGTGCAGCGCCGACCGTGCCTGCGGCGTGTCCCGAACCACCCGGTACGACACGAGATGCGCGCGCGCCGCCTCATCGAGCCTGCCGGTCGCGAGGTACGCCTGCAGCAGCGACGCCATCACCCCGTGCGGCTGCTCGGCGCAGTCCGACGGCTCGGTCAGCACCGATCGGGCCGCGTCGATGGCCTCCTCGAACCGCTTGCGGGACACGAAATACCCGACCTGACTGTCCACAACGCACGCCGCGCAGTCGCTCATCTCATCGGGCTCCGCGGCCCGCCACGCGGCGAAGTGCGCGTCGGCCGCCGAGGTGTCGCCGATGTGGTGGGCGATCGCGCGCAGCTTGTCGTGCACCGGATGCAGCGAGTACCCCTGCTGCCGGTAGCGCTCGGCAAGCTCCTCCACGACGGAGCCGATCTGCTCCAGGCTGAACCGGGGATCGCCGAGCAGCCCCGTCGGCAGCCACTTGTGCATCCAGTTGAACTGGTGCAGCGCCCACTCGTCGAAGCTCTCCGGGTGCTGCCGCTCGGTCGTGCGCAGCCAGGCGAACGGAGTCAGCATGAGGTCGTAGCGGCGGATCTCCCGGTAGGCGTTGACCAGGATCAGCCGGGCGGCGACGGCGTAGTCGGTGAACCCGGCCGCGTCGGCGGCGCGCGCGGCCCGTTCCAGCGCCTCGCACTTGGCTTGCCCCGCGGGCATCGATTCGGTCGCGTGCACCATGTGGGCGACGCGGTCGCGTGCCTCGTCCGGGATCGGCTCTGACGTGGACATACTCTGCTCGTCTCCGGTGTTCAGTCGCCGATAGCGCGGTCCAGCAAGTCCAGGAAGGACCCGTTGAGCGTCGCGGTGTCCTTCGGGCGCAGCGGTCGGTGGGACTGCAGCAGGGCGTGGACGTACAGCGCGAGCACGGCCGTCTCCAGCAGCGTCGGGTCGTCGATGCCCGCCAGGCGCGCCACCAGCGGGTTGCGCGTGTTCAAGACCAGGTGCTGGGCCGCGCCCGAGTCGGCGTCCACCAGCCTGCCCAGCAGGTCCTGCCACAGCGGGTCCGCGGTCTCGCGGGCGTCGGCGGCGTCGCGTCGACGGGCGCCGCCCGCGTCGGCCACCAGCAGCGCGGGCAGCGACACCGGGTCGAAGTCGCGCAGCATCGGTTCGCAGTCGTGCCCGTCGAGGACCTTCGCCGCCACCGACATCGTCCGCTTCATTGTCGCCTCGACCTGCGCGCCGGGGCGGCCGAGTGCGGCCAGCAGCTCCGAGGGCTCCACCCGACGGGCGGTGTTGGCGCCGTCGAGGGCGGCCAGCCGCTTCAGCAACTCCGTGTCGTAGGCGTAGCCGGCGTTGACCAGGCCGATGCCGTGGGCGCGGGCCACCGGCGCGAGCTGGCGGAACTCGTCGACGTCGGGGGTGTAGAGCACGGTGGCGTGGCCGCGGCGGAACTGGCGCAGCGGCATCGTGCCCCTGGTCGTCTCGAACGGCACCCACCGCTCGGCCAGCCGCAGCAGCTCGTCGTCGATCAGGGCGACGGACTTGATGCCGAGCTGGTGCGCGGCCAGCATCGCCGCCGCCCGGTCCGGCTCGGTCGCGTCCAGCCGCAGCAGCCAGTCACGCAGCCGGGTCCCAAGGGCATCGCGCACGGCCAGCAGTGTCTCGTCCTCATAGAGGGACTCGCGGCTCGCGGTGGGCCGCAGCGCCGACGTGTCGACCACACACCGGACGAAGTACGCCCAGTCGGGCAGCAGACCCTCGATCGATGTGCCCACGAGCATCCGCTTGAGGTACACCCGGTGCGCCTGCCGGGTCCCCGGGTTGGCGCCCGCGGGCAGCACGAACGCCGCCCCGGTCAGCCCCACCGCGCCGAACTCCAGCGGCACCACGTCGAACGGCTCGAAGCCCAGCGTCTCCCGGCAGTACTCGGCCAGCCGCTCGTGGTGCTGGGCGACGGACTCGTCTTTGCGCCGGGCCCACGGCAGCTCGTCCTCGGTGACCACGACCTGCCCGTTCGGCCCGGCGACCCGGACCTCGACCGGCAGCAGCGACCCGAATTCGGCGGCCAGCATCGCCACCGTCTCGTACTCGGCCCAGTGGTCGCAGTCGCGCCGGGGGACCAACTCCACCGTCGTGCCGACCTCGGCCCGGGCGGAGTCGTCGACCTCGACCTCATAGGTGCCGTCGCCGTGGGCGACCCAGCGCACCGCCGGGCTGCCGTTGGCCGAGCGGCTCACCAGCCGCACCTCGTCGGCGACCAGGAAACAGGAGAGCAGGCCCACCCCGAACTGCCCGAGGAAGTCCTGCCGGGCGAAGCCGAGTTCGTCACGCTTGGACGTGCCGCCCAGGGTGGACAGCAGCGAGTGCACCTCGGACTCGTCGAGCCCGATCCCCGTGTCCGTTATCCGCAGGGTGCCGTTGCCGGTCCGCTCGGTGGACTCGATCAGGATCCGACCGGGCGCCGACGGGTCGCCCAGCCTGCGCGCGGTGACCGCGTCGACCGCGTTCTGGAGCAGTTCACGCAGGTAGACGCGGGGGCTGCTGTAGAGGTGGTGGCTGAGCAGATCGATGACGCCGCGCAGGTTCACACCGAAGGTCTGGGCCAAGACGGAACCTCAACAGCGGGTAGGGGCGGGGCGGCCTGACAGTACAGGTGTCCTGGGACACTGTGTGTGAAACCCATGACCACGCTCGGTCGCGGTCACCTGAAGGCGACTGAGCCGCGTCCCCGGAGGGGACGCCATCCAACACAGTTAACTCGATGGGGGCGCTCGACCTCCATCACCTAGGATCAAGC
Organism: Actinokineospora sp.; assembly: GCF_050699995.1. Taxonomy (GTDB): domain Bacteria; phylum Actinomycetota; class Actinomycetes; order Mycobacteriales; family Pseudonocardiaceae; genus Actinokineospora. The sequence goes on from NZ_JBOHGC010000190.1 coordinate 6,103, forward strand.
TGCTCACCCGGCCGATCGGGTGTACCGCTCGGCCATCACAGGATCTCGGGAGCTGTCCACCAACCATGTCCGGAGCCAACGACCCGTACGACCCCAAAGAGGTCGCGGCGCTCTCACCGGAGACCCTGCAGGCCGCTGTCGAGAAAGCGCGCGAGGAGTTCTCCGCCGCCGCCGACCTCGACGCGCTCGCCGCGGTGAAGCCCGCCCACCTGGGTGACAAGTCCCCCCTGCTGCAGGCCCGCCGCGAGATCGGCGCGCTGCCTCCCAAGGCGCGCTCCGAGGCGGGCAAGCGGGTCAACGAGGCCCAGGCCCTGATCAACGCCGCCTTCGACGAGCGGCGCGCGGCGCTGCAGGTCGAGCGCGACGAGCGGGTGCTGCGCGAGGAGGGCGTCGACGTCACCCTGCCCTGGGACCGCACCCCCAGAGGCGCCCGCCACCCGCTGACCACGCTGTCAGAGCGGGTCGCCGACGTGTTCGTCGGTATGGGCTACGAGGTGGCCGAGGGCCCCGAGGTCGAGACCGAGTGGTTCAACTTCGACGCGCTGAACTTCAAGAAGGACCATCCCGCGCGCACGATGCAGGACACGTTCTACGTCGCGCCGGAGAACTCGGGCCTGGTCCTGCGCACCCACACCTCGCCGGTGCAGATTCGCTCGCTGCTGGGCCGTGAGCTGCCGGTCTACGTCGTCTGCCCGGGCCGGGTCTACCGCACCGACGCCCTGGACGCCACGCACACGCCGGTGTTCCACCAGGTCGAGGGCCTCGCCGTCGACAAGGGCCTCACGATGGCCCACCTCAAGGGCACGCTCGACGCGTTCGCCCGGGCCATGTTCGGCCCGGACGCGCGGGTCCGGCTGCGCCCGTCGTACTTCCCGTTCACCGAGCCCTCCGCCGAGCTCGACGTTTGGTTCGCCGAGAAGAAGGGCGGCCCCGGCTGGATCGAGTGGGGTGGCTGCGGCATGGTCAACCCCAACGTCGTGCGCGCCTGCGGCGTCGACCCGGAGGTCTACTCCGGTTTCGCGTTCGGCATGGGCCTGGAACGGACGCTCCAGTTCCGCAACGGCATCCCCGACATGCGTGACATGGTCGAGGGCGATGTCCGGTTCACCCTTCCCTTCGGCACGGAGGCGTAGTTGAGGATCCCCGTCAGCTGGCTCATCCAGCAGCTTGAGCTCACCGAGGAACACCGGGACCTCACCGCCGAGCAGATCGCGGACGCGTTCGTCCGGGTCGGCATGGAGGTCGAGGAGATCAGCACGCTCGGGCCGGTCACCGGTCCGCTCGTGGTCGGCCGGGTGGCCGAGATCGAGGAACTCACCGAGTTCAAGAAGCCCATCCGGTTCGTCACCGTCGAGATCGACGACCCGGAGGACGTCGACTCCGACGCCCCGGTCACGACCCAGGTCATCTGTGGCGCGACCAACTTCGTCGAGGGCGACCTCGTCGTCGTCGCGCTGCCCGGCGCCGTCCTGCCCGGCGACTTCACCATCACCGCGCGCGAGACCTACGGCCGGACCAGCAAGGGCATGATCTGCTCCGCCCGTGAGCTGGGCCTGGGCGACGACCACGCGGGCATCATGGTGCTCCCGACCGGTGACATCGCCCCCGGCGACGACGCGATCGACCTTCTCGGCCTCACCGACAAGGTCATCGAGCTGGCGCTCACCCCCGACCGCGGCTACTGCTTCTCGGTACGCGGCCTGGCCCGTGAGCTGGCCTGCGCGTTCGACCTGCGCATGGTCGACCCCGCCGCCATCGACGTGCCCGAGGCCGACTCCGAGTCCGTCCCGGTGCGCATCGAGGACGAGGACGGCTGCGCCCGGTTCGTGGTCCGCCGCGTCACCGGGGTCGACCCGACCGCGCCGACGCCGTGGTGGATCCACCGCAGGCTGATGCTCGCGGGCATCCGCTCGATCTCGCTGGCCGTCGACATCACCAACTACGTGATGCTCGAGATGGGCCAGCCGATGCACGCCTTCGACACCACCAAGCTCAAGGGCGGTCTCACGATCCGCCGGGCGAAGGCGAGGGAGAAGCTGGTCACCCTCGACGACGTGACCCGCACCCTCGACCCCGACGACATCGTCGTGTGCGACGAGTCCGGCCCGATCTCGCTCGCCGGTGTCATGGGCGGCGCGAGCACCGAGGTCAGCGCCGAGTCCACCGACATCCTGCTCGAAGCGGCGATCTGGGACCCGGCGTCGATCGCGCGGGCCGTGCGCAGGCACAAGCTGCCCAGTGAGGCGTCCAAGCGCTTCGAGCGCGTCGTCGACCCGGCCCTGCCGCCCGCCGCCCTGGAGCGGGCCGCGCGTCTGCTCCGCGAGCACGGCGAAGGCAGCATCCAGCCCGGCCGCACCGACGTGGGCAACCCGACCGCCCCCGCCGCGCTCACCATGGCGATGGACCTGCCCGACCGCGTTGCCGGCGTGCGCTACGACCGTGGCGTCACCGTCTCCCGGCTGCAGCAGATCGGCTGCCTGGTCGACTTCGGCACCGGCGAGGACGGCAAGCCGAGCGTCACCGTGCACCCGCCGACGTGGCGCGCCGACCTCAACCAGCCCGCCGACCTGGTCGAGGAGGTGCTGCGCCTGCAGGGCTACGACACGATCCCGTCGGTGCTGCCGCCCGCGCCCGCCGGTCAGGGCCTGAGCCCGAAGCAGCGGCGTCAGCGCACGGTGTCCAGGGCGCTCGCCGAGGCGGGCTACGTCGAGGTGCTGCCGTTCCCGTTCGTCAGCAAGACGGCGTGGGACCAGCTCGGACTTGCCGGCGACGACATCCGCAGGCGCACCCTGTCGGTGAGCAACCCGCTGGAGGCCGACCGCGCCGAGCTGGCGTCGACGCTGCTGCCGGGGATGCTCGATGTCCTGTCGCGCAACGTTTCCCGTGGCGCGAAGGACGTCTCGATCTTCCACATCGGACAGGTCGTGCTGCCGCGCACCGAGCAGGTCCCGATGCCCGAGGTGGGCGTCGACGGCAGGCCGAGTGACGAGGAGATCCTCCAGCTCGACGGCACCCTGCCGATGCAGCCCGCCCACGTCGCCGTGGTCCTCGCGGGCCACCGGCAGCGCGCGGGCTGGTGGGGCAAGGGCGAGCAGGCAGGCTGGGCCGACGCGGTCGAGGCGGCCAAGACCGTCGCCCGCGCCGCCGGTGTCGGGCTGACCGTCCACCAGGCCGACCTCGCCCCCTGGCACCCGGGCCGGTGCGCGCAGCTGCGCGTCGGCGGGTTCCCCGTCGGGCACGCGGGTGAGCTGCACCCGAAGGTCACCGAGGCGATGGGTCTGCCCGCGCGCACCTGCGCGATGGAGATCGACTTGGACGCGCTGCCGCTCACCGAGCGCAGGCCGGTTCCGCGTGTCTGGCCGTACCCGCCGGTTCTTCTCGACGTCGCCCTGGTCGTCGACGACGAGGTGCCCGCCGAGGAGCTGTCCGACGTGTTGCGTGCGGGCGGCGGCGAGCTGCTCGAAGAGCTGAGCCTGTTCGACGTGTTCACCGGCGAGCAGGTCGGCGAGGGCAAGCGGTCGCTGGCGTACTCCCTGCGCTTCCGCGCGGCGGACCGCACGCTGACGGTGGACGAGGCGACCACGGCGCGCGACGCCGCGGTGGCCTCGGCGGCCGAGCGTTTCGGCGCCGCACTGCGCGCGTGACACTGACGGCCCACGACGGCTGAGCGTTTTCTCCAGTCGCCACCGAGAACGCGGCGCGGTGCGGTTCCCCTGTGGAGCCGCACCGGGCAGCATCGGGTGATCCGGTTCGATGCCGGACATGATCGAAGGGGCACTGGTGAGGAAGATCGTTGCCGCGGTCGCGGCCGTGGGTGTCGTGGCGGGAATCGTCGGGTCGGCGCCGACCGTGGTGGCGTCCCAGGAGCCGATCGTCTGGGGTCCGTGCACGCACCCGGCGCTGATCGTGCGCGGGGCGGAATGCGGGAAGCTCGAAGTCCCGCTGAACCACGCGGACCCGGCAGGCGCGAAGATCAGGCTCGCGGTGTCGCGGATCAAGGCGACCGTGCCCCCCGAGCAGTACCAGGGCGTCATGCTGACCAACCCGGGCGGACCGGGCGGGGCCGGGCTGGCCATGGCCGTCCTCGGCGACCGGGTCCCCAAGGGTGCCGGGAAGGGCTACGACTGGGTGGGTCTCGACGTGCGCGGCGTCGGGGCGAGCGAGCCCGCGCTGTCCTGCGACAGCGGCTACTTCACTTACAACCGGCCGTACTACGTGCCGGTGTCCAGGGAACTCGAGCAGACCTGGCTCGACCGCTCCAAGGGCTATGCCAAGGCCTGCGGAGCCGCGGGCGGCGACCTGCTGGGGCACCTGCGCACGGTCGACACGGTCCGGGATCTGGACCTCCTGCGCGCGGCGCTCGGTCAGGAAAAGATCAACTTCTACGGTTACTCCTACGGCAGCTACCTCGGCCAGGTCTACTCGACGCTGCACCCCGACCGGGTCGGGCGGATGGTCCTCGACGGCGTGGTCGACCCGCGAAGCATCTGGTACCAGTCGAATCTCAACCAGGACGTCGCGTTCGACCGCAACATCAAGATCTACTTCGACTGGCTCGCCAAGCACGACGGTGCCTATCACCTGGGCACCGACGGCCGCGCGATCGAGGCCGGTTACTACGCCGACCTCGACAAGCTGCGTCAGACGCCCGCGGGCGGGGTGATCGGCCCGGACGAGCTGGCCGACGTTTTCCTGCGGGCCGCGTACTTCGTGCACGTCTGGACGGACCTCGGGTCCGCGTATGCGCAGTACCGCGCCACGGGCGACGTCTTCGGGATCAAGGCGATCTGGGACGGCCTCAACAGCCGGCAACCGGGGTCGGACAACAGTTTCGCGGTGTACCTGGGCGTGCAGTGCACCGACGTGCGGTGGCCGACGAACTGGGACCGCTGGCGGGCCGACAACTGGCGCATCCACGCGATCGCGCCGTTCGAGACCTGGAACAACGCCTGGTACAACGCGCCCTGCGTGTACTGGACCGCGCGGCCGGGCACGCCGGTCGAGGTCGACGGCTCGAAGGCGCCCCCGATTCTGCTGATCAACGAGACCCTGGACGGCGCCACGCCGTTCGAGGGTGCCCTTGAGGTGCGTGACCGATTCCCGAACTCCGCGCTGATCGAGGGAGTCGGCGGCACGACCCACTCGGCGAGCCTGTTCGGCAACCTGTGTGTGGACAACCAAGTCGCCGACTATCTGGCCAGTGGCACACTCCCGGATCGCAGGCCCGGCAGGGGATCGGACACCCAGTGCGACCCGTTTCCCCAGCCCACCCCACCCGCCGGTCCCGCGCGGGAAGACGCCCGGGTCCTCATGGAACGATCCGCGGACGATGATCGCGCGCTAGCCCACACCACCGGCGGCCGAAACGCAAAATCGGGACCAAAGGCCCAAGTCAGACTCCCGCACGCCAGACATACTTCCCACGTCGGGGACCTCACCAAGCTGCTCAGCGGCAACAAGGCCGCTCGGCGGCGCTGATCGACAAGGGGTGCGGCTCATGCGATTCGCCAAAATCTTGCTCGGCGTGGTGTTCATCGCCACGTTCTCACTCCTCGGCTCCGTCACCGCCTCGGCGACCCACGTCGCGCCCGTCACCGGCACGGGCAACCCGAGTTGCGCGGGCGGGTTCAAGATCGAGCCCGTGACCAGTGGCGCGAAGGGTGGCATCGTCACCCTCACCGTCACCGGCTCCACGTTCTCCTTCACCACAATCGACGGCTTCCTGGTCACCTCCGTCATCGTCAAGGGCGGCCCCGGCTTCAACCTGTACACCTACCCGGCGCCGGGCGTGACGAGCGACACCGGCCTGCACTCCCCGGTCAACCCGAACGGCGGGTTCGCCGGGCTGTCGCACCTGTGCTTCTTCGGCGACGAGAAGGGTGAACCCGAGCCTCCGAAGTAGGCGCCCAATGGTGAACGCGCCCGGCATCGCCGGGCGCTTCACCCGTATTCTCGTTCGTCCGCTCTTGCTGTCCACACTCTTGTTGTCCACAGTGGAGGTTCAAGGTGTCTCGTTGGTTTGCCACGGCCGTCACCCTGCTTTCCGCGGGGATGCTTGTCGCGTTGCAGAGTCCGGCCGCGGCGGCCACCCCGAAGCTGCCCGACCTCGGGATGGCGAAGCTGACCGACCTCACGGTCACCAGGACGGTGGCGGGGCAGCAGCAGCTGCGGTTCTCCGCGACGGTCGTCAACGTCGGCGCGGGACCGTTCCGCCTGGTGGCGTCCCGCCCGGACCAGAACTCCGCTTTCGCTGTGTCCCAGCGGATCGAGAACACCGACGGGTCCGCGACGGACACCCCGACGGCGGCCACGATGACCTTCGGCAGCGACAGCCACGGGCACTACCACGTCAAGGACCTGGAGACGTACACGCTGCACCGCCTGGACAACGGCGCGCAGGTCGGCGCGTCGGCCAAGGGCGGGTTCTGCTTCATGGACACCAACTCCTACCGGCTCTCGCTGCCCGGAGCCCCGCAGCAGCCGGTGTACACCAGTGCGGGCTGCGGACACCACGACTCGACTTCGCTGTCGATGGGTCTGTCGGTCGGCTGGGGCGACAAGTACAGCTGGACGCTGTCCGACCAGTTCTACGACATCACCGGCGTGCCTGAGGGCAGGTACCGCCTGCGGGCGACCGCCGACGGGAACGGCCTGTTCGCCGAGGCCAACGACGCGAACAACGAGACCTGGGTCGATCTCCAGCTCACCTTGCGCCGCGGCGCGATGACGGTCCGGACCCTCGGCTACGGTCCGGTCGCCTAGCTTCTTCTGAGGGCTTCCCGGCGGGAAAGCGGCGAGAGGGCGTGGGTGTCGGCGAAATGCCGGACCCAGCCCGGGTCGGTCTTCGCGTGCTCGCGCAGGGCCCAGCCGATCGCCTTGCGCAGGAAGAAGTCCGGGTCGTCCAGTGTGGACTCGATGGTGTCGGCCAGCAGGTCGGTGTCGGTGGCGTCGCGGGCCTTGAGCTGGCAGAGGACTGAGGTGCGCCGCTTCCACCGGTCGGGGTCGACGGCCCAGTCGCGCATGGTGGGCGCGAGGGTGTCGTGGTGGGCGAGCACGAGCGGGCCGACTCGGCGGGCGGCGATCTCGTCGACGAAGTCCCACCAGGCGCCGGTGACGATCATTTCCTCGTAGAGGGGGAGCAGGTCCAGGCCGTCCCAGGGGGCGTAACGCTTGTGGGCGAGCAGGTCGAGGGCGACGTAGCGTTCCTCGCGGTACTCGGCGTCTCGCCAGAGTTCGGCGACGGCGGCGATCCAGGCGGCGCGGTCGGTGAAGGGGTGCTCGGCGAACAGGGTGCGCACCAGCGCCGCCCGCGCGGGCTTGGGGACGCCCCGGAAGGGCATGTCGGACTTCATGTAGCGCTGCATGTCCGGTGCCCGCGCCGGGTCGCCGACCTCGGCCAACCCGGCTCGCACGGCGTCGATGAACTCCACGGTCAGCGGAAAGTGGCCAGCGCCGACCGCCAGGCGTACTCGGGCAGGATCAGCGCACCCGCCCCAGGCTTCTTGGAATCCCGCACACCGACGGTCCCCGGCACGAACGCGACCTCGACGCACTCGGTGGTTTCCCCCTCACTGCCACTCCAGCTGGACTTACGCCACCGTGCGTGATCAAGATCCATCTTGTTTCACCTTCGTCGGTATTCGAGTGCCACGCGGCGGAGAAATTTCACCGATTCGGCTGAACTCAGCGCCTCCCTACGCATCGTATCCAGCCGCGTCTGAAACTTCTCTACATGTTCTGGCGCGTCGGTGAAGGTTACGGCGGTGGTGTCCACATGCAGGATCGTCGGTGCGTTCCGATACTCCATCAGGCCGTAGTTACCGCTGGAACCGTCCCACCGTTCCAGGTCGAAGGGAGCCACGCGCACATCGACGTGGGGCAGTTCGGTCATGTCGGCGATGTGCTGGATCTGCTCGGCCATGACCTCGGCACCCCCGTGCATCCTGCGCAGCGCACCTTCCTCCAGCATTGCGAAGTACTTGGGCGCTCGTGGCTTGCGAAGCACCTCCTGCCGCGCCAACCGGACCTCGACACGACGCTCGGACGCCTCCGTCTTGCCTTCGTTGGCGTACATCAATGCGCGGATGTAGGCGGGGGTTTGGAGCAGGCCAGGCACACGCGCCAGGTTGACGTGCGAGATCTTGGTGGCTTGGGCTTCGAAGATGGCCAAGATCGGTTGCCTGGTCAAGCGGACGGCCGCGAGCAGACTCCACCACGATGACGACAGCGGGCTGCTGACCAGGGTGAGGATGCGCTTGCGTTCGAGTTTGGGAACGGCGTAGACCGTCAAGAGGGCGGCGGCGGCTTCGGGGCTGGTCGGCCGGATGCCGTTCTCCATGCGGTTCAACGAGGCGTTGGAGAAGCCGGCTTTCTCAGCCGCGACCGAGGTGCTCATTTCGGCTGCGGCGCGCAGTTCGGCGAACAGGCTGCCGATCGCGCGGTCCCTGGCGGTGTCGTGCTTGGTCATCTGATCATCTCACCAGGAG
>NZ_JBOHGC010000191.1:0-26185 GCF_050699995.1 Actinokineospora sp.
ACTCCAGTGCGCGTGCTGCTCAACGGCAAGGTTCCACACGAACCGGGCATGCCCGCAGTGCTCCAGCAACGCCTGCTCCTGGGCGGGGGTCGGTTGGAGACGGAACTGGGACATGCCGATCAACCTATCGACCACCACTGACAGAATCGGGGAGTCCGGTGAGTGCGGGCAGGCCCCGCCAGGATGGGGCCGTCGCGGTCCCGATTCTTCCCCGGGATGCACGCCGGAGCATCATCGGGAGATCCTGGTGAGCGTGACGAACGCGGCTGTCCAGCGGTTGCCGGGACCCCGGTTGCCCGCGGAGATCACAACCTACGTCGGACGCGGCACAGAGATCCGCGAAGTCAAACGGCTGCTCGGAGTCGCCCCTCTGGTGACACTCACCGGTCCGGGCGGGGTGGGGAAGACGAGGCTGGCGCTGCGGGTGGCCGCCGCGGTCCGGCCGTCGTTCGGCGACGACGTCGTCTTCGTCGGCCTCGCCGAGCTGCACGAGCCGAAACTGCTGGTCAACACGGTCGTAGACCGGCTTGGCTTGGGTGACCGCTCGACCAGGGCGCCGATCGACCTGGTCGTCGACCACCTCCGGGCGCGCAGGCTGCTGCTGGTGCTGGACAACTGCGAGCACCTGGTCGAGGCGAGCGCGCGGCTGGTCGAGGCCATCCTCACCTCGTGCCCGGACGTCGTGGTCCTGGCGACCAGCCGCCAGTCCCTCGGGGTCGCGGGCGAGCACGTGCTGCCGGTGCAGCCGCTGGCGGTGCCCGAGCCGGGCGAGTCCATCGCGGCGATGGAGAACTACGACGCGGTCCGGCTGTTCCTCGACCGTGCGACCGCCGTCGTCCCGTCGTTCACCATCACCGAGGACGACGTCGAGGACGTGATCCGGCTCTGCCGGGCGCTCGACGGCCTGCCGCTGGCCATCGAACTCGCCGCGGTCCGGCTGCGCTCGCTGTCGGCCCGCCAGCTCGCCGACCGGCTCAACAAGCGCTTCACCCTGCTCACCCAGGCCAACCGGTCCGCGCCGAGCAGGCACGAGACCCTGGCGACCCTGATCGACTGGAGCCACCAGCTCTGCACCGAGCAGGAACGCCTGCTGTGGGCGCGGGCGGCGGTGTTCTCCGGCGGCTTCGACCTCGAGGCGGCCGAGACGGCGTGCTGCGGCGACGGCCTGGACCGCGACGACCTGCTCGACGTCCTCGACGGCCTGATCGACAAGTCCATCCTGCTGCGCGAGGAGCACCACGGGCAGGTCCGGTTCCGCATGCTGGAGACGGTCCGGCAGTACGGCGAGGACCGGCTGCGCGCGAACGGTGACCTCGACCGGATGCGCCGCCGCCACCGCGACTGGTGCACCGGACTGACCGAGCAGTTCTCGGTCGACTGGTTCAGCCCCGCCCAGCTCGACTGGATCGACCGGATCGACTTCGAGCACGCCAACCTGCGGCAGGCGCTGAACTACTGCATCGGCAACGCGGACGAGGCCGTCGTCGGGTTGCGCATGGCGACCGACGTCAAGGAGTACTGGGTCATGCGCGGCCTGCTGACCGAGGGCCGTATGTGGTGCGCCCGGCTGATCGGCGTCGCGCCCGGCGACACCGAGCCGCGCGCCGCGGCCGGCTGGGTCGACGCGTTCCTCGCTCTCATCCAGGGCGACATCCCCGCCTACGAGGCCTCCCTGGCCGAGGCGGCCGAGGTCGCCGACCGGATCGGTGACGAGAGCGCCCGCGCCTACGTCGACCACATCCACGCCTACCACGCGCTGATGGGCAACGACGGCGAGCGCGCCGCGGAGCTGTTCCACCGAGCCAGCACCGCGTTCCAGGAGATGGGCGACCTCAGCGGCGAGCTGTGGTCGAAGTTCAACTACGGCCTCGCCGTCAGCCTGACCGGCGACCTGGACACCGGCCGCACGGTCATGCGCGACTGCGTGGAGCGCTACACGGAGTTGGGCGAGGTGTCCTGGCGGTGCTGGGCGCTGTGGTCGCTCAGTGCCGCGGAGTACCTGGCGGGGGAGTACGGGCCCGCGCTGGAAGCCGGTCTCGCCGTGCTGCGGCTGCAGCGGCGCTACGGCGACCGCGCGGTCATGGCGTTCGCCCTGACCGTGCTCGCCGGGTGTGCCACGCACCTGGGCGAACTGCGCCGCGCCGCGCGGCTGCTGGGCGCGGCGACCACGGTGTGGCAGTCGGTCAGCGCGTCGCCGACGAACTACGCGACGTTCGTCGAGCCGATGCAGCGCGACATCATCGTGGTCACCGAGGGCCTGGGGCCGGAGGCGGCGGCCGCGGAATTCACCACGGGCGCCAACCTTCCCACGGACACGGCGATCTCCTACGCCCTGCGCGAGGACGTCTCCCGGCTGGCGCCCGAGACCCCCGAGGCTCCGCTGACCAAGCGCGAGATGGAAGTCGCCGAACTCGTCGCGAAGGGCATGACCAACCGGGAGATCGCCAAGTCCCTGGTCATCTCGCTGCGCACGGCGGAGACCCACATCGACCACATCCGGACGAAACTGGGCTTCAGCAACCGCACCCAGATCGCCGCCTGGGTGGCGGGCCGCTAAGGCGCCAAGCGCAGCGGGCTCATCGGGGTGCGCGGCCTGACCAGGGTGGCGGGGGGCTCCGGCACCGGCAGGGACTGAACGGCCTGCGGCGTGGTGGCAGGTGATGCCCACGACCACGCCTCCGTGCGCCAGGGTGATCGCGATCGCCTTGCCGATGCCGGAGTCGGCTCCGGTCACCACGGCACGCAGCGGCGCGCCGCGTCGGTCCTGGGGGGAATGGAGCGGTGGTGGTCATGACGAGGCCCTTCCCGCGTCGGCTGTACCTCGCGGTGGCCCATGGTGAGCGCTGGGAAAACACCCTTCACGGGTTTGCTCGGCCCCTACCTGGGCATACGATCGCCATGACAGCCGAACGGGTGCGAGCGGTGCTGTTCGACCGCGACGGCACGCTCGTGCGGGATGCGCCGTATAACGGCGACCCCGACCGCGTGGAGCTGATGCCGACAGCACTGGAAGCGGTGGATGAAGTGCGGCTGCACGGGCTGCCCGCTCCGGGAATGGTCTTGGCCGCGTGCCGCGAGCTGGGTGTCACCCCGGCGGAGACGGTGGGCATCGGCGACATCGGGCCCGACCTGGCGTCGGCCGCCGCCGCGGGTGCCCGTGTGGTGCTCGTGCCGACCCCGCTGACCCGGCCCGAGGAGGTCGCCGCCGCGCCCGCCGTCGCCCCGGACCTGCTCACGGCGGTCCGGCGGGTGCCGGCCATGGCCGGGGCAGTGAGGCAAGGAGGGTGACAGTTTCGATGAAGATCAACGAGCGCCCGGATGGCGACCGGATCGCCCAGGCGTCGCTGGAGGGGTACTTCGCCGCAGTCTGCGCCGAGGTCGGCATCTCCCCGAAGTCGGGGTGGTGCGCGGTCGAGCGGCCCTCGAACGCCTACCTGGCCGTCGACCAGCACGACCCCACGCACCCGGACCGCGACCTGGCGCTGGTGTGGGACGAGGAGAACGGGTGGGCGGCGGTCGCCGAGACCAACGCCGCCCACGACATCCAGGTGCTGCGCTACCTCGGCGGGCAGGTGGTGCCTGAGCCGCGCGTCGTCGGCGCTTTCCTCAACGACGTCGCCGCGGGCCGCCAGTGCGGCCGGCCGGACCCACCCCGGCTGCGGTCCTGTGTCGCTGAGGACGACCTGCCCAGCCAACTTGTCCGCTATCTCGGCCGCGAGTGAGGGAGGAAACCATGACCGAACCACGTTCCGAGCAGCAGGAAGGCCTGGACCAGGACGGCGTCGCCGAGGCCGTCCGCGACGAGAGCTTCGTGTCCGCCACCGACCCTGACGGCGAAGGCCTGCCCGGCGACTTGGTCGACACCGAGTCCACCGAGATCGCCCGCGACACGGGCTCCCAGCGCCCGAGCGGACCGGAAGACCGCGCGATGCACCTCGAAGAGGGCTGATCCCTCGAACGTGTCGTTTCGGCGGGCCGTGGCCGGGTAGCCACAGTTGTGGATCACACAGTCGCACCCGTGCTGGAAGCCCTGGACGCCTACCGCAGGCGGGGACACCTGTCCTTCCTCCCACCCGGCCACAAACAGGGCCGCGAGTGCGCCCACGAGCGCGCAGACCGTGTCCCACGGCGCGTCGAACTCGTCACCCTGGGTGCCGAGGTGGGCCTGGCCCGATTCGCGGATCAGCAGTTCGCGGAGCACGACGGCGGCCGTGGCGCCTTGGGCGACGTGGCCGATGCGGTCGTAGTGGTTGCGGCTCATGTGGTGCGCGCCGAGCGCGATCAGCGGGGCCGAGACCGTGAGGACGCGGTAGGAGAGCGGCGTGAGCGGGAACCGTGAGTACGTCCTACACGAGGATGGGCACGGCGACGGCGACGGGCGCCACTTCGAGCAGCCACGTCCCGTAGGGCCGGGCCGCGACGGCCGAGGCCGCGACGGCCACGACGGCGACGGATAACAGGACCACCGGCTCGCGCGTGGGCGTCATCTCATCCGGGTTACCCCGCTCGGGCGGGGCTGGAGCATGACTGGCAGGGGCGTCAGTTCGACGAGTCGTCGCTGGGCGTCGCCGCGGGGGCGGTGGGCTCGCGGAACAGGTGTTCGTACGCGGCGGGGCGGAGGGCGGCCTTGTCGCCGCTGTCCTCGGTGGGCTCGTTGATGGGGTGGCTGAACAAATCATTTGTCATGGTGACTGTGAATGTCCTTTCGAACGGTTGGTCTGGCGGAAGCGGGGGAATCAGTTCTCCCGCCACCGGCAATAATCAGTTCTTGTTCGCGCCCGGACAGACGCATCCGCGGCTGTAGGAGCCCGCGGCCGTCGCCTTGCAGTACCGGGCGGAGATCTGGTCGTGCGCGCTCCACTCGTGGCTGCACGCCGGACAGGCCGCCGAGGGAAGGCTATCGGCCGATGCCTCGGAATTTGTCACGCGGGTGTCGATCGTGGGCATATTTCTCCCGTCAGTTCTTGATACACACCGGGAGACGTGCGAATAGTTCGCGCCATAAGCACCGTAGCACGTTGTCAAGGTCGGTGGAGCGAATAGGACCTACGCCGCTGTGGTCCGGGGCTCGGCCGCCAGCGCGCCCAGGCCGGCGGCGGTGAGTTCGGCACGCACCCGCTCGGTGACCGACCCGAGCCGCGCCTGCCGGACCAGGCCCTGGTGGAACAGGGAGTGCGCGGTGGGCTGGTCGCAGCAGTTGAGCCCGTCGACGAACATGTCCGGCTCGGACCCGCAGGTCATGTCGACCCGGCCCGCGCGCACGGCCCGCAGCAGGGCCGCCGCACGGTGGCTCAGGGTGATCGTCGGCTCCGACATGGCGGGCCCTCTTCCGGCTCGATCCGCTGGACTGGCTTGCTGACCAGCGTGAACGCGCGACGGAACAATGGCGTCGGGGGGATTACCTACCTCGGTACGTAGCTTTGGGTGTAGGTACTCACGTCAGTTCGGCGACCTGCTCCACGTTGGGCGTGCGCCCGGCGACGATGAGCACATCGCCCTTGTGCACGACGGTCTCGGCGGTCGCGTAGGTGAAGTCCTCGCCGGGCCGCTTGACGCCGACCACGGTGACGTCGTATTTCGCCCGCAGCTTGCTCTCACCCAGCGGCAGTCCGATGGCCTCCGCGGGCGCGGCGGTCTTGACCATCGCGTAGTCGTCCTCGAACTCGATGTAGTCAAGCATCCGGCCGGTGACCAGGTGGGCCACGCGCTCACCCATCTCGTGCTCGGGGAGCACGACATGGTGGGCGCCGATCCGCTGCAGGATCTGCCCGTGCTGGCGGCTGATGGCCTTGGCCCAGATGTTCGGGATCTCGAACTCGACCAGCAGCGACGTCGTCAGGATGCTGGCCTCCAGGTCGGTGCCGATCCCCACCACGGCCCGGCGGAACTCGTCGACGCCAAGCTGTCGCAGGACGTCCTCGTCGGTGGTGTCGGCGACGACGGCGTGGGTCAGCTCGTTGGAGAGCCGCTGGACCGTGCGCGGGTCGGAGTCGATGCCGAGCACCTCGGTGCCCCGCTTGATCAGGGTCATGGCGAGCGACGTGCCGAAGCGGCCCAGGCCGATGACGACGACGCGCTGTGCCTTCTTATCCGACAATCGGACGCTCCTCGGGGAGTTCGTAGCGCCGCGCGCGTTCGCGCAGCGCGAGTGCCGAGGCCAGGGTGATCGGCCCCAGCCTGCCCATGAACATCAGCACCACCAGGACCACCTGCCCCGCGACCGGCAGCTGCGCGGTGATGCCGGTGGACATGCCGACGGTCGCGAACGCCGAGGTGGCCTCGAACAGCACGTCGTCGAGCCGGAACTGCGTGATCGACAGCAGCACGATCGTGCCCGCCATGACCGCGCCGACGCCGAGCAGCGCGACGGTCAGCGCCTGCCGCTGGACCTCGCCCGCCAGCTTGCGGCCCATGATGTGCACGGTCGGCTCACCGCGGATCTCGGCGAGCATGACCCAGCCCAGCAGCGCGAAGGTGGTGACCTTGATGCCGCCCGCGGTGCCCGCGCTGCCGCCGCCGATGAACATCAGCACGTCGTTGAGCAGCAGGGTCGAGGGGTGCACCTGGGCCATGTCGACGCTGTTGAAGCCCGCGGTGCGCGGCTGGACCGAGTGGAAGAAGCCGATCAGCACCTTGTCGAATCCGCCGACCGGACCGAGGGTGGCCGGGTTGCGCCACTCGAAGACCAGGAACGCGATCGCGCCGAGGAACAGCAGTCCGAAGTAGACCGGAATGGTGATCTTGGTGTGCAGCGACCACCGCCTGCCGCGCCGGTTGCGCCTGCGCGCCAGTTCGAGCAGCACCGGAAAGCCCAGGCCGCCGATGATCGTGGCGAGCATGAGCGGCACGCAGATGAACGGGTCGGTCGCGAACCTGACGATGCTGTCGGGGTAGAGCGCGAACCCGGCGTTGTTGAACGCCGACACCGCGTGGAAGACCCCGTGGTAGACGGCTTGGCCGAACGACTTGTCGTACCCGGTGGCGAACCGGGCGATGAGGAACACCGCGATGATGGCCTCGACCAGCAGGCTGGTGATGATGACCCCGAGGAGCACCTTGCGGACCTCGCCCAAACCCAGTGCCTTGGTCTCGGCCTGTGCGGTCATCTGCAGGCGCAGGCCGATCCGGCGCGACACCAGCAGGATGAGCAGCGAGGCCAGGGTCATGATCCCGAAGCCGCCGACCTGGATCAGACCGAGGATGACGACCTCGCCGAAGGTGGACCAGTGGCCCGCGGTGTCCACCACGACCAACCCGGTCACGCAGACCGCGGACACCGCCGTGAACAAGGCGGTGAACGGCTCGGTCGCCGATCCGGACGCCGAGGCGATGGGCAGGGTGAGCAGGAAGGTCCCGAGGAGCGTCGCGGCGCCGAAAGCCAGGGCGACCGCCCTCGCGGGGTGACGCAGGAGCGCGATTCCGCGCCGTCGCGTCTCCGCGATCAGTGGAGCACTCACCTATGCCCTCATGTCACTCGTTCGGACTCAAACGAGGACAAAGTAGCGCAGCCACAGGTACGGCGCGGCCAACACGACCGACAGGGTGGCGACGATGATGCCGTACCGGGTGAACTGCCAGAAGCTGATCGGCGTGCCGTTGCGGGCCGCCAGTCCGAGCATGACGACGTTCGCGCTCGCCCCGACAGCCGTCGCGTTGCCGCCGAGGTCGGCGCCCAGGGCCAGTGACCACCACAGCGACTCCGCCTGCGGTGTGCCGCCCTGGGCGGCGACGAGGTCGCTGACGATCGGGGACATCGTCGCCACATACGGGATGTTGTCGACGATGGCCGACAGCACGGCCGAGATGCCCAGCAGCGCCATCACCGCGAGCAGGGGCTCGTCGCCGACGCCGTCGGCCAGCGCCTGCGAGACCTGGCCGATCACACCGGTCTTCACCAGGGCGCCGACCATGATGAACAGGCCCATGAAGAAGACCAGCGTCTCCCACTCGACGTCGGCGATCGCCTGCTCGGTGGTGATCTTCGAGATCAGCACCAGCACACCCGCGCCAAGCAGTGCCACGACGGAGGGCTCGACGTGCAGCGCGCTGTGCAGCACGAATCCCACCAGCACCAGGGCCAGCACGACCATGCTCTGCCAGAGCAGCGTCTTGTCGCGGATCGCGTCGCGCTCGTTGAGCGCCATGACCTCGGCGACGCGCTTCTCGTCGTAGGAGAACGCGCTGCGGAACATCCACCGGCAGACCAGCACGAACACGGCCATCATCACGACCACGAACGGCGCCAGGTGGATCAGGAAGTCGTTGAACGTGAGGCCGGAGCGGCTGGCGATGATGATGTTGGGCGGGTCGCCGATCAGGGTCGCGGTGCCGCCGATGTTGGACGCGAGGACCTCGGCGATCAGGAACGGGATCGGGTTGAGCCCGAGCCGGTCGCACACCAGGAACGTCACCGGTGCGATCAGCAGCACGGTGGTGACGTTGTCCAGCGCCGCCGAGGCGACCGCGGTGATCACCACGAACAGGACCATCACCGCGAACGGCTTGCCCTTGGCCCGTTTGGCCGCGGCGATGGCGAGGAACTCGAAGAGCCCGGTCTGTTTGATCACCCCGACGATGATCATCATGCCGAGCAGCAGGAACACCACGTTCCAGTCGACGCCCGCGTCGAGGGAGTGGAACGCCGTCTCGCCGTTGGTCAGGCCGAGCGCCAGCATCAGCGCGGCGCCGCCGAGCGCGGCCGCGACCCGGTGGACCCGTTCGGTGGCGATCAGGATGTAGGCGCCGACGAAGACGGCGATGGAGAGGATCTGGCTGACGCTCATTCGCTGGGCCCCGGGTTTGTCTTGAGGATGACGTCGAGCAGGTGCGATGTGGTGACCACGCCGTGGATCGTGTCGCCGTCGGCGACGAGCAGCAGGGGACTGTGCAGCCGGGCCATCATCGCCGCGCACTCCATGACCGTGGCGTCGCCGGAGACCAGGGGCAGTTCGTAGCGCTTGTCCTTGGGCGGCAACACTTCTTTGACCGTCCGCCCGGCCAGCTTGCCGACGCACGCCTCCGCGCCGCCGCGCTCGTCGTAGACCCGGGCCAGTGACGGGTCCTCCTGGACGTAGCCGGGGACGATGAACCGCAGCACCTGCGACCCGGGCAGCACGGTGACCGGGTGGTTGTCGGCGTCGACCACGACCACGCCCGGCCTGCGCTGCTCGGCGATCAGTTCGGCGGCGGCCAGGGCGCTGTCGGTCAGCTGGACCAGCGGGTATTCCTCGGCAAGATCACGTGCGCGCATCTCGGCCACCTTCGACGTCGTGGGCTGTGACCGTCGCCACAGCGGGCTAGCATGAGTTTCGGCGGGACCCACCAGCGAGCCAGGAGCGTCGCCCATGTCCGGACTGACGGGAACCATCCTCATCATCGCGGTGTTCCTGGTGGGTGTGCTCGCCGTGCGCATGGTCGGGCGGCACTGAGCGCGGGTCACGGCTGTGACGGTTCGTCGGGGTCGAGCCGGGTCGCGGACTTGGAATGCCCGGTCGGCAGGTTGTCCGGCGGTTCCAGTTGGAGCAGCTTGGCCACCGGCACGTCCGTAGAGGAGTGCAGCACGATCGACAGCGCGATGGTGATGGCGACCAGGTCGAAGACGTGGTCGCCCTGCGGTATCCCCGCCTGCAGCGCGAGTAGCCCGTAGACCACCGACGCGAATCCCTTGGGCCCGAACCAGGCCGCCGCCGAGCGTTCCCGCGCGGGCAGCGGCGTGCGCAGCAGCGACAGCATCATCGACGCGGGCCGCACCAGCAGGATGGCCAGGACCGCGACGGCCCAGTCGCCCACGCTCAGGTGGGAGATCCGCTCGGGCGTGATCAGCGCCCCGAACACCAGCAGCGCGGCGAACTTCGTCGTCTCCGACAGCAGGTCGCCGAAGTGCTCGAAGTGCTCGGCGGCCATCCGGTCCATGGTCGCGAGCGTGGAGCCGGCGGCGAACGCGGCCAGGTACGGGTTCGCGTGGGTGAGGTGGCAGGACGCGTAGAGGATGACCGCGATCGCCAGCGGCCCCAGCGCCTGCAGGCGTGGTTCGGCGGTGAGGATCTTGGTCCGCCAAGCCAGCGCGATCACGGCCGGGATGACGATGCCCAGGGCCAGCCCGCCGACCAGTTCGAGCGCGACCTCGCCCAGGTGCGCCTCCCGGTTCGCCGCGGTCGCCAGGAAGATCAGCACGAACGGCAGGGCCAGGCCGTCGTTGAGCCCGGACTCCACGTTGAGCAGCCTGCGCAGCCGCAGCGGCACGTCCTGGCGGCCGACGATCGCCGAGGCGAACACCGGGTCGGTGGGGGACAGGATGGCGCCGAGGAGGAGGGCGGTGGTCCAGTCGAGTCCGGCGAGGTAGTGGGCCGGGACCGCGATGCCGATCATGGTCAGCGGCATGGCCAGTCCGAGTGCGCGCCCGGAAAGCCGCCAGCCTTCCTTGAGGTCGGGCAGACCGGCGCGCTGGCCGTCGGTGAAGAGCACGGTGAACAGCGCGAGATCGGCGAGGCCGGTGACGAACAGGCCGTCGGACGGGATGTCGACCAGGCCCAGACCGCCTTGGCCGATCACCGCGCCCGCGACCAGGAACATCAGGGCGGTGGACAGAATCGTCCGCGCGGCGAGTCCCGAGAGGGACACGCTGACCAGCAGGACAAGTCCGAAGACCAGAACAAGCGCCATGGAACCCCCAGTCGCCACCGAACAGCCCACCCCCCGTGAGGTGGGCGTGCCGACCAGACTTCCCGGCGCTCCGGGCGTCAAGATGCCGTAAACGGGCGTCCGGCGCAAATGCCGCCGCGGTTCAGCGGTCGCGGCGCGCGACCCAGGCGGCGATCTCCGAGCGGTTGTGGAAGCCCAGCCTGGTCCGGATGGCATCCACATGGGACTCGACGGTGCGCTGGGAGATCACCAGGCGCTCGGCGATCTCCTTGCTGGTCAGGCCTTCGGCGATCAGCTTCGCGATCTCCGCCTAGCGCTTGGTGAGCCCGGAGTCGGGCTCAGCGGGTGGCGCCGGGTCCATCCAGACCCGGAGCTCGGTGAACAAGCCGCTGACCGACCAGAAGCCGATGATCTTGGCGATCATCCGCACGCCTGCCGCGGACTCGCCGGGCGCGGTGAAGCGGAGTCCAGCGCCACCCGGATGTTCGGGTACTCCCGGCGCAGGGCCGCCATCAGCGGCACCTGGTCCGGGCCGATCCACGTGCGCTCGAACCGGTCGGCCAGACCGGCGTACCAGTCGCGGTGCCGCTCGCTCACCCGCTGCCGGTCGGCTGCCTCGTCCAAGCGGTCCAGGCCGTACTCGCGCAGGGTCTCCAGCATCCGGTAGCGGACCTCGCCGCCCTGCTCCTCGCGCACGAGGATGGACTTGTCCAGCAACCCGTCCACCAGGTTCAGCACGTCGTCGGTGCCGACTCCCACGCCGCCGCAGACATGTTCGGTCGCGGCCAGGCCGAACGAGCCGGAGAACACCGAGGCGCGGGCCCACATCAACTGCTCCGGGGCCGAACACAGCCCGTAGCTCCAGTCGATCGTCGCCCGCAGCGTCTGCTGCCTGCGCGGGGCCGTGCGCCTGCCCTTGGTCAACAGCGCGAGCCGGTCGGTGAGGCGCTCGGTCAGCTGTCGCACCGACAGCGACCGCACCCGCACCGCGGCGAGCTCGATCGCCAGCGGCAGCCCTTCGAGGTCCTGGCAGAGCCGGGCCACGTCGGCGAAGTTGTCGTCGGTCACCTCGAACTTCGGCAACACCGAACGCGCCCGGTCGACGAAGAGCCGCAGCGAGTCGTATTTCATCAGGTCACCCGGCGAGCGAACGTCGTCGGCGACCGGGGTCGCCAGCGGCGGCACGGGAAGGACCTGCTCGCCGGACACGCCGATGGACTGCCTGCTGGTGATCAGGATCGACACGTGCTCGCACTCTCGCAGAACCGCGGGCACGCCTCGACCAAGTGCTCACAGTTGTCGAGCAGCAACAACATCCGCCGGTCCCGCAGATGCTCGACCACCACGTCGGTCGACGAGCGGCCGGACTGGTCGCGCAGCCCCAGCGCGTCGGCCACCATGTCCGGCAGCAGCTCCGCGTCGCGCAGCTCAGCCAGCCGGACGAACACCACATCGCCGGCGAAGAGCCCGGCTCGCGCCCGCGCCGTCGGTCGATGCCGCCATCCGTGCTCCCCAGATCATCTACCAGCAAGAACGCTTCGATGGGTGTCGGTCGAGAGTAACGCCGGCGCGCCCGGTGCGGCGGTTTTCAGCCACACTCTCAACGGCGCGGCGCCGGGAGGTCGAAGGAGTCGACCAGCCAGGTTCGGGGCAGCTCGGGCTCGTCCTCGCGGATCACGCGTGGACGGGCTGCGGCGACGGCGGGGGCGTTCATGGTCGCCCGCACCCACTTCGGTTCGACCGACGGCGACGGCGGGCGGGGCGGCGGATCGCCCGCGCGAGCCCGCACCCAGTAGCCGTTCGCCGAGGTGTTCACAAAATCCAGAATACGTCAGGCAGGATGGAACCCCGTGCGGATGATCTCCGTCGGAACTGACAGAACCGCGAAACCGATCTGGGGACTGATGAGTGAACTGCCCTCGCTGGAGGAGATGGCCGCGAAGGCCGAACGACTCGACCAGGCCAGGTTGGCGCTCAAACGGGATCTAGCCGAGCGGGTGGTGTTCGGTCGGGACGCGGGCGAGTTGGTCGAGGTCGGGGTGGACACGTCGGCGAACGTGGTCGAGGTCGCGGTGAACGCCTCACTGGTGGGTCGGGTCGACCCGGCGGTGCTGGCGAACGCGGTGTTGCAGGCCGCGGGCGCCGCCCAGCGCAACGCCCGCGCGCTGGTGGCCGAGCGGCGTTCGTACTACTTGGGAACGAAGTAGAAGGGGGAAGTGGTGACTGGAACAGGATTCGGGGCCGACACGGAGGGAATGCGCGGCTCCGCCAAGGGGTTCCGGCGGGCGGGCGACCACGTGGGGGCCGCAAGGGGCGAGTTGGACGCGGCCACGGTGCCCGCGGGCACGTTCGGCATCTCCGGGCCGGGGCTGACGCTGGCGGCCGACCTGGACAACATCACGGCCAGGCGCCGTGAACGCGTCGGGCAGCGCCAGACCGGTCTCGTGGAACTCGCCGACGGCATCGACGCCAACGCCGCCGAGTTCGACCGCGCGGAGTCGGGGAACGCACAGGACGTCAACCGGTCAGGGGAGGCTCTGTGAGCCACCCGGCGATCCAGCAGGCGATCCAAGGCTGCGGCAGGCTGGCCGAGGCGGCGGCCGACATCGGCGCACCGGACCCGGTCGACGCGATCCGCCAGATCGACTACGAGCCGGAGGCGATCACCGCCTATGTCGGGCAGATCGACAAAGCGGTGCAGCGGATCGACAAGGCGATCGAGGAACACACGGCTGCCCAGTCCCAGCACGCCGAGAGTTCCTCTGGCGACTCTTCGGACGCGGCCCAGCAGCGCGCCGACAACGAGTTGGCTGAGCTTCAGGCGGAGAAGCAGCGGCTGCTGATCCTGTCGGACAAGGTGCG
Source organism: Actinokineospora sp. (assembly GCF_050699995.1). GTDB lineage: Bacteria > Actinomycetota > Actinomycetes > Mycobacteriales > Pseudonocardiaceae > Actinokineospora. The sequence continues at coordinate 13,504 of NZ_JBOHGC010000191.1, forward strand.
GGGAATCAGCGAGTACATGGACAAGCTGGCGTATGAGTCGGGTGGGCGGATCCTGGAGATCGCGCAGAGCAGTGACCCGGCTGTCTCGGTTGTGCTGGACAGCGGGTTCTGGTCGGACGTGACTGGCGAGAGCGCCGCCGCTGAGGAAACCGTTCATCGTGCGGTGAGTGCGATCATCGCTATCTGCAAGGCGTTCCAGACGCAGGTCGAGGCGATGCGGAATGACCTGAACGCGACGATGGCCGCCGCTGAGGGTGCTTCAGGCGTGGGTTCCGCGGGTTCGACTGGTTCTGGTGGGGTTGGTGGCAGGCCCGGCGGGTGAGCGTGCTGCCGGATGAGATCTCCGGGATGCCACACGGACATCCCGGAGATCTCATCCAGGCGTTGGGTTCGGCCCCTCGCGCTGGGCTATGTGAGCGTCGTCGCGATGTAGACGGTCGCGGTGGCTTCCCGGTCCTGCAGCGGGTTTGCGAAGATTACGATCTCCGGTTTCACCTGCGCGAAACTCTGTTGTAGTGCCGCCACATACTCATCGTCCGGAGGGTCGTTCGACCATAGTCCGAACACGCCGCCTGGCCGTAGCATGGCCGCCAGTCTTCGCGTTCCCTGTGGCTCATAGAAATCGGCGTTGCTTGGGTGCAGCAGGTGCCTTGGCGAGTGATCTATGTCGACGATGATCGCGTCGAATGTCCGGTCCAAAGCGGACCCTTGCGGTGAGCGGGCCATCGCGAAGAAATCGCCGTGTACCAAGGTGCACCGGGGGTCGGCGGTCAGGGCCTTGCCAGCGGGGATGAGCCCTTGTTCATGCCACTCGATCACCTCGCCGAGGGCGTCGATCACCGCCAGCGACCGTACGCATGGGTCCTCCAGCACCGTCAACGCCGTGTAGCCGAGGCCCAGGCCGCCCACGGCCACGTCGAAGTCCGTTCCGCTGAGCTCCGCGAGCGCGTGTCGGGCGACTTCCTCCTCGGCGACGGTGAACAGGCTCGACATCAGGAACTCGTCGTTCAGTTTGATCTCGAAGACGTCCTTTTCGAACGTTCGGTCCCATCGCCTGCGCAGCGTGATTTCGCCTAGCGGCGTCTGGCGCCAGTCCAGTTCCTCGAAGTTCTTACCCACGGGTTGACCTCATCCGGGCAGGGTACGGCCCGTCGGCGTCACACCGGTCGGGTGATGGCGGCGAGCATCAGGCCCCTGATCTCGGTGGCGATCTCGTCGGCCGCCAACGGTGGGGTGTGGGCCTGCCATTCGCGGAGGAGTCCGGTGATCGCGCCGACCAAGGCGATGGCGGTGAGGCGGTAGTCCCGGTCGGGGGCGACGCCCTGCTCGGCCGCGTGGCGGGCCTCGGCTTCGATGAATGTGGCCCAGTGGGCCAGCCATTCCCGGTGCTGGCGCTCCATGTCCACGCTGACACCGACCGCCTCGACGTAGGCCAGCCGGGGGAGTCGCGGGTCTGAGGTGACGCTCGCGACGAAGGTGTCCAGCAGCGTGGAGACGCGGGTGACCACGTCGGCGTCGGCGATGGTGTCGATTACGACGGTCACGCGGCGCAGGGCTTCGGCATTGATCCGGCGGTGCAAAGCGAGCAGTAGCTGCTCCTTGGCCTGGAATTCCTCGTAGAAGTTTCGGGTGGACACCCCGGCGGTGGTGCACAAGTCGATGATCTTGGTTTGCTGATAGCCGCGCGCGGTGAACAGTTCCAGGGCGGCCAGCAGCAGGCGCTCGCGGCGCTCGGCTTTGCGCTGCCCGCCCGCAACACCTCCGTAGGCACGTTTGGTCCGGGTCATGTGGACTCCCGTTCATCCGGCCGACACAAAGTGGTAATCGAGGTTGTCACTGTACGCGGCCGGTTCTAGATTCCGGAAATCAAGCTTTTCACTTTCCGGAGGCATCATGGCCCGCCGCACAGCCCTGATCTCATCCCTCGCCGCGCTGGCGCTGTTGGCGGGCGGTGTCGCCCCCGCCGTGTACGCCGCCGAGGAGCTGCCGGTCCCGTCGCAGGACCCCTTCTACACCGCCCCCGACCCGCTTCCGGCGGGTGCGCCGGGTGACGTGATCCGCAGCCGGAAGGTCGACTGGCACCCCGAGCCGTTCCGCATCCTCCCGGCGCCGGTGCGGGCCTACCAGGTGCTGCACCGTTCGACGTCGGCCACCGGCACGCCGAACGCCGTGTCGGCCACCGTGCTGGTGCCGCCCACCGCCTGGACCGGCACCGGGCCGCGCCCGCTGATCGCCTACGCCATGGGCACGCAGGGCATGGCCGACGAGTGCGCGCCCTCCTATCACCTGCGTGCGGGCACCGAGGTCGAGATCGCGTTCCTGGCGCAGGCGCTGTTCAAGGGCTGGGCGGTCGCGGTCACCGACTACGAAGGCCTCGGCACGCCGGGCACCCACACCTACGCCGTCGGCCAGTCCGAGGGGCGCGCGCTGCTCGACACCGCCCGGGCCGCGACCCGGCTGCCGGAGGCGCAGCTGTCCCCGAACGCCCCGATCGGCGCCTTCGGCTACTCGCAGGGCGGTCAGGCGGCGGCGTGGGCAGGCGAACTGCAGGCCACCTATGCCCCTGAGCTGAACCTGGTCGGGATCGCCGAAGGCGGCGTGCCGTCGGACCTCAACGAGGTCGCCGCGTTCAACAACGGCGGGCCGGGCTCCGGTCTGGTCGTCGCCGCGGCCATCGGGTACTCGACCGCCTACCCCGAACTGCCCTTCGCCGAGCACCTCAACCAGCGCGGCAAGGACGTCACGGAGAAGGTGCGCAACTCGTGTGTCGCACAGCTGGCGCTCGCCGCGCCGTTCACCCGGCTCAACGAGCTCACCACGACGCCCGACCTCATCAACCACCCGGCGTGGCAGGCCCGGCTGGTCGAGAACAAGCTCGGCACGGTGCGGCCCGCCGCGCCGGTGTACCTCTACCACGGCACGGTCGACGAGCTCATTCCCTACGCGGGCGCCAAGAAGCTGCGTGATCGCTACTGCGCGGTGGGCGCGGATCTGCAGTGGACGGCGATCCCACTGGCGGGCCACATTGTCGCGATCTCGGTGTGGGGAACCAACGCTCTCAACTGGCTGGGCGACCGGTTCGGTGGCAAGGCCACCCAGTCGTCCTGCTAGTTCCCGGGGGCGGGGCCGTGGTGGTGGGCGTGCTGGGCGTCCACCACTGCGGTCGCCTTCGTCCACATCAGACTCGAAGGAGCGAACGCATGCCGGACACCGATACCCGTCCCGCCACCCTCGCCGGGCTCGCCGAGTGGGCTGGGGCTGCCTATGGGCCGCTGCCCGCGCTGAGATACCGAGCGGCGGGCCAGTGGGTCGAGCGGACCTACGCCGAACTGGCCGAGGAGGTCCGCGCGGTCGCCGCCGGGCTGGCCGCCGAAGGGGTGGTCAAGGGCGACCGGGTCGCCCTTCTCGCCGAGACGCGTCCCGAGTGGACGGTGTGCGACCTGGCGATCGCGTCGCTCGGCGCGGTGTCGGTCCCGGTGTACCCCACCAACTCCGCCGAGGAGTGCGCCTGGGTCATCGGTGACTCCGGTGCCACGACGGTGATCTGCGAACAGGCCGAGCACCTCGACCGCATCGACGCCGTGCGTGACCGGCTGCCGCTGCTGCGCACCGTCATCGTCGTCGACGTCGTCGAACGACCCGGCGTGTCCACTTTGGACGACGTGATCGCGCGGGGCTCGTCAGCCGGCGGCGTCGAGGTGGACCCGGACACGGCCAACACCATCGTCTACACGTCCGGCACCACCGGCCCGCCGAAGGGCTGCGTGCTCACCCACCGCAACTGGCGGGCGTCCCTCGACGCGATCGAGCAGCGGACCACGCTCAGCGAAGGCGACACGATCTACCTGTACCTTCCGCTGGCGCACCTGTTCGCCAGGATGGTCCAGCTCACCACCTTCGAATGCGGCGCCACCCTCGTGTACTTCGGCGGCGACATCAGCGCGGTGGTGGCCGAGCTGATGGAGGTCCAGCCCACGCACCTGCCGTCGGTGCCGCGCCTGTTCGAGAAGGCCTACGGCATGGTCCGCGCCGAGATCGAGCGGTCCGGCACCACCACCGAACAGGCCCAGCAACTGGTGCGCTCCGCCCTCGGCGGGCGCATCCGCGAAGCCCTCACCGGCGCGGCGCCGATCGCTCGTGAGATCCTGGAGTTCTTCGCGGGCAGCGGAATCCCGATCTACGAGGCGTACGGCATGACCGAGTCGACCGCCCTGATCTCCGCGAACTCGCCGGGCGAGGTCCGCTACGGCAGCGTCGGCAAGCCCCTGCCCGGCGTCACCGTCCGCATCGCCGACGACGGCGAAGTCCTGGTCGCGGGCGACAACGTTTTCCCCGGCTACCACCACAACCCCGAGGCCACCGCCCAAACCCTCATCGACGGCTGGCTCCACACCGGCGACCTCGGCCGCGTCGACGACGACGGCTACCTGTTCATCACCGGCCGCAAGAAGGACATCATCATCACCGCTGGCGGCAAGAACCTGACCCCGGCGAACCTGGAGAACGACCTGCGCCAGTCCCGCTGGGTCGCGAACGCGGTCATGATCGGCGACCGCAGGCCCTACCCAGTCGCCCTCATCACCCTCGACCCGGACGAAACCGCCCGCTGGGCGACAGAGAACGCCATCGACGGCGACCCGGCGACCCACCCCGCGATGCGCCGGATCATCGAGGAACTCCTGGCCGCCGCCAACGAGAACTACGCCCCACCGGAACGAATCCGCGACTTCGCCATCCTCCCGGCCGACTTCTCCGTGGCCACCGGGGAACTCACCCCCACCCTCAAGATCCGCCGCGCGGTCATCCAGGAGCACCACAAGGACATCATCGACCAGCTCTACCGCAAGTAGCCGCCGAATCACCACTCGGTGTCGTACTGCGGTTCCTTCCCCATCGCAGTTCCGACAAGTTCGAGAAGTGCCGCTTCACGGGCCTTCAGCGTTTCCCAGAGGTCGGACAGCGTGCGGTAGTCGTCCCTGTCGGAGGCGCGCACCATGACGCCCTGTTGGCTGAGCAGGTACGGGCCTGCGAACGTGACCAGTTCCTTGCGCTCGTGGGTGATCGAGTACGTGGCCACCACCATGCCGACCGTGCCGCGCGCCGGTCTGCTCGCAGTCGCCGGTCTTGTTGACGTTGTCCAATGTCGCGGACATGGTGATGTGGCCGCGTTCGGGCGGGTCGCCCGGAATCGGCACCAGCACGTGGTAACCGTCCTTCCAGGTGCCCCCTTCGCCGTCCGCGAAGTCGACCGGCAGGTCTCTCGTGTTCTGCCAGATCGCATACAGCACCCGGTTCCGCCGATCGCCGCGATCACGATGGCGCCGATCACCGACAGCTTCCGCCATGGGATGGCGCCTTTGCCTTTGAGCGGGATCGTGGACACGGCATAGAAGATCCATAATCGGCCATGGGTCACGAACGGTCATCGAGCCACCGCGCGGAGTCGTTACGGGGTGATCACCAGTCGTATCGCGAGCGATATCGCCGGATCAGCCGCCACTGCAGGAGCACCGCGATCCCGGTGCACACCAGCATGACCAGGGTCGCCGCCGCGGCGTAGCCGTAGCGCAGGTACTCGAAGGCGTTGCGGTAGACGAAGAGCGGCAGGTAGGTGGTCGCATACGGCGGTGGTCCGCCGTCGGTCACCACCAGCGCGGGGACGAACGAGAACTGGAAGCTCAGGATCGTGTCGCGCAGTAGGAGCAGCCCGAGGACCGGCGCCATCAGCGGCAGCGTGACCCGGCGAAACACCTGGAAGCCTGTCGCACCCTCGATCGCGGCGAGTTCGTACACGTGCGGCGGCAGCGCCCGGCGCGTGATCAGCAGGACGACGAACGTCTCGCCGATGGTGAACAGGCTCATGAGCACGATCCCGGCGCGGGCGTCGGCCGGGTCGGTCAGCCAGTTCGGGATCGAGTCGGGCTCGGCGAAGAGCCGCAGCAGCTGGTTCACCGGCCCATACATCGGATTGAGCAGCCACAGCCACAGCAGGCCGTAGGCGACCTCGGGCACCGCGGACGGCAAGGTGGCCGTGGTCCGGGCCGTGCCGACCCCCGGCGCGCGCCGGTGCAGCAGCAGCGCCAGCCCGAGGGCGATCAGTAACCGCAGCGGGACCGCGACGGCGGCGAAACCCAACGAGTTGCGCAGGGCCTCATGGAACGCCGTGCTCTGCGCGAGTTCGACGAAGTTGGCGAACCCGACCCACCGCACGGTCTCGATCAGGTCATAGTCCGCGAACGCCAACGCGAACGTGACCAGCGCGGGCCCGATTACCAGCACCGCCAACCCGATCAGGAACGGCGCGAGCATGAGCCCGAGTTGCACTTTGCGGGACCGCAGGAATGCGGCACGGGTTGCGGGGACGGACCGCATCAGCCGACCCGGCTGCCGTCGGCGTCGAACACATGCAGGTCGGCGTCGTCCGCGCGGGCGACCACCTGTGCCCCGATCTCCGGCCGCGTGGTCGCGGGAACCCTGGCCACAAGCGCGTGGTTGTCCACCCGCAGCCGCACCCAGGCGTCCTCGCCGATCACCTCAGCGCCGGTGACCGTCGCAGCCAACCCGTCGCCCGACGCCCCGAGCCGCAGCGACTCGGGGCGGACACCGACCTGCTGCCCGGCACTGGTTTCGCGGCCAGGGACCCGCCACGGGCCGTCCCCGGGCAGGAAGTTCATCGCGGGCGACCCGACGAACCCGGCGACGAACGCCGTCGCGGGCCGCCGCCAGATCTCGTCCGGGGTGCCGACCTGCTCGATCCGGCCATCGCGCAGCACCGCGATCCGGTCGCCGATGGCCAGCGCCTCGGTCTGGTCGTGGGTCACATGCACCATGGTCGCGCCGACCCGGTCGTGCAGCGCCCGCAGCTCCGTCCGGGTCCGCACCCGCAGTTCGGCGTCCAAATTGGACAGTGGCTCGTCCAGCAGGAACAGGGCGGGCTCGCGGACCAGGGCCCGGGCCAGCGCGACCCGTTGCCGCTCCCCGCCGGAGAGCCGCTCGGGCCGCCGGTCGAGCACCTTTTCGCAGCCCACCATCGCCGCGGCGGCTTCGGTGCGTCGCCGCACCTCGCGCTTGCCCATGCCGCGCACCTGGAGCCCGAATCCGATGTTGTCGGCCACGCTCAGGTGCGGGAACAGCGCGAACGCCTGGAACACCATCGACACGTCCCGCAGGCCAGGGCTCAGCGCCGTCACGTCCCGCCCGTCGATCCGCACCTCGCCCTGCGACACGGGGTGCAGCCCGGCGATCACTCGAAGCAGGGTGGACTTGCCCGCGCCGGACGAGCCGAGCAGAACCAGTAACTCGCCCTTTGGCACCGTCAGTTCGATGCCGCGCAACACCTCGGCCTTGCCGTGCGCGGCGTGGACTCCGACCAGCTCCAGCCCGGCTGTCATCTGCCGCGCTCGAACAGCGACCGGGTCTGCTCGTCGAGCTGACGGGCGACCTCTCGGGGCTGGTGGCCGTAGTACAGGGCGTTCTCCAGGATGCCGTTGGCGACATCCTCGATCTCCGGCCAGGTCGACACCGCGGGCGTGGCGCGGATCGCCGGGATCGAGTCGAGGAACACCTGCGCGCTGCGCGGCGGCTTCGTCGGGTCGATGAACGCGGGCGAGCGGGACACCTCGACGGAGGACGGAACAGTGCGCCCGGTCTCGGCCATGATCGAGGCGCCCTCCTTGCCCAGCGCGAACTCCACGAACCGCCACGCGCCCGCCTTGTTCGCCGACCCCTTGGTCACGCAGTAGGCGTCGCTGTGCAGGACGGTGGCCTGCGTCCGGTACGCGGGCAGCGGCGCGACGTCCCACTCGAAGCCGGTGATCTTGCGGAACGTGGTGGTGGAGCGGCGCGACGACATCAGCATGCCGAGACCGCCCGCGGCGAACCGTGCCTCGTCGTCCTGGCTTTCCACTTCTTGATCTGTCGGAACCACACCGTGTTTGCCGCGCAAATCGATGAATTCCGACAATGCCTCGATCGCGGGCTCGTCGAATGCGAATCGAGTCGGTCGTTTCTCGTCGTCCACCAAGGTGCCGCCATTGGACCAGATGAACGGGGCCAGTCGGATGATTTCCGGCGAAAGGCCCAGGCCATAGGAAACGGGCGGTGGGCCGGTCGGCACGGGTGTGCCCGGTGTGGCATCGGGGTCCGCGCCCTTGACGACGTCCCCGTTGGCGTCGCGGGTGAGCGCGGCCGCGGTCGCCACCATGTCGTGCCAGCCCCAGCCCGCCTTCGGCTCGGCGACGCCGTGCTTCGCGAACAGCGCCTTGTTGTAGTACACGACCAGGCTGGACATGTTCTGCGGCATGCAGAGCTGCTTGCCGTCGACCTGGAACGCCGACAGGGCCTGAGGGTAGAAGTCCCGGGCGTGGATCGCGGTCGAGCGCGCCAGCAGGTCGTGCGCCGGTTCGATGGCGTTGCGCTTCGCGAACTGGCCGTAGAAGCGGTAGTTCATCAGGAACAGATCCGGTGGCTTGCCACCCGCGATCGACGTCGACAGTCGGGTGATCAGGTCCTTGCGGTCGCTCGCCTCGATCAGCCGCAGGTCCGCACCGGGCACCGCCTTCTCGTACGCCGCCTCAAGCTTGCGGTACGCGGCGAGTTCGTGCGGGTCGCCGAACACCAGCAGGCTCACCGCGCCCGCCGGACCGGTGTCGCCCGTGCTCGACGCGCACCCGGTCGCCACCAGCGCCGCGGCCGTAAGGCAGGCCAGGGTCCGAACCAACCTCATGATCTGTCCTTCCTGAGTCGCAAACCTCGTTGCGCGACAGCGAAAACAAGCAAGGCGGGGGCGGTGGCCAACACCGCGCCCGCGAGAAAAACGGGGAAGTCGCTCGGGTCGAGCGTGGCCAGCGACCGCAGCGCCAGCGGCAGCGTGAAGGTGTCGCGCTCGTAGAGGAACACCAGCGGGTCGAGGAAGTTCGACCAGGTGAGCACGAACGTCAGCGCGGCCACCCCGGCGGTCACCGGGCGCACCAGCGGCATCCCGACCCGCCACCACACCCGCAGCGGCGACATGTCCTCCAGCCTGCACGCGTCGTACAGCTCGCCCGGGATCGCTCGGAACGCCAGGTAGTAAACCAGCGGGTACAGCGGGGAAGTGGCGATCAGGGCAGGCGCGACCAGCGGTGCCAGGGTGCCGGTCAGGTCCAGCACGCGGAACAGCGCGAACCGGGGGACCAGCAGCGAGATCGCCGGAACCATCAACGCCACCAGCGACAACGCGATCACCGGCCGCGCCATCCGCGGCGACACCTGGCTCAGCGCGAACCCGGCGGTAGCCGCCACCAGCACGCTCAGTGGCACCGCGACCACGCACACCAGCACCGAGTTCAGCGTCGCCCGGACCAAGCCGCCCAGTTCGGAGGCTTGCGGGTATCCCTTGGTGGACAGCGGATCCGGCACCAGGTCCGGGGTCAGCGGCGGCGGCCCGCCCGGCTCGTGCAGCGACCCCGACAGCAGCAGGACCAGCGACGCGCCGAACACCAGGGTCACCGCGACCGCGCCGAGCGTGCGGCCGACTGACCTGGTGTCCATCGCCGATGCCGCTCCTGACAACGAAAAGAAGGACGCGGCGCGTCCGTGGCCGGTGGAACGGTGACACACGATCGGCGTTAACACAATGGAAGACCGGCAATAAACAGAGTGCCGGATTGGTCGGTTTGGTCCTATCCAACTTCGCCCCGCTTGCCTCAGCATGACGCCCGGCGTCTCTGCAACGCCGTATCGCGAGGGAAGGGCGTCGATGAAGCGGTCCAGGAGTGCACTCGCTCTCTTAATGGGAATGGGAATAATTGTGTTGCCCGCCGCGGCCACGCCGAACGAGTCGGACCGGGTGATCGGCGTGATGGCGGTCGAGGCGGACGCCGCCGGACCCGCGGGCGCGGACGAGTGGTTCGCCCGGCAGCGGCTGTTCCCGGACCCCACGGTCGACCTGGCAAGCAACCTTTCGCGCGCGCGTGGGCACGCGAAGAACCTTCAAGCAGGCCATGAGCGCGGCGCCCTGCAAGCCGCCGCGTCGTGGCAGTCGCTCGGCCCCGGCCTCGGCGGCCGGATCTCCGACATCGCGCCTGATCCCACGCGGGCGAACACGATCTACGCGGGCGCCGCGTCCGGCGGCCTGTGGAAGAGCACCGACGGCGGCGTGAGCTTCGCCTATTCCTGGGGACGCGACCTGCCCCAGGGTGTCGGCGCGGTGGCCGTGGCCCCCAACGGCACGATCTACGTCGGCACCGGCGAGGGCAACCCGGGGTCGGCGTCGTACTCCTTCCCCGGCAACGGGATCTACAAGTCGACCGACGCGGGCGCCACCTGGACCGCACTCGGCCTGACCGGCACCGACCGCATCGGCCGCATCGCGGTCGACCCGAACAACTCCAACCGCGTCTTCGTCGCGGCGGCAGGCAAGCTCTACCAGCCTGGCGGCGAACGCGGCGTCTACCGCACCACCGACGGCGGCGCGACCTGGACGCAGGTGCTCGCGGGGGCCAACACGACCACCGGCGCCATCGACGTCTCGATCAACCCGGCCGACTCCAACGCGATCTACACCGCGATGTGGGACCACACCCGCACCCCCGCGGGCCGGGTCTACGGCGGCACCGGGTCCGGCATCCACCGCTCCACCGACGGTGGCGCCACCTGGACCCGCCTCGCGGGCGGGCTTCCCGCGTCGAGCAGCAACCTGGGCCGGATGGGCGTCGCTGTCGCCAAGAGCGACCCGAACCGGATGTACGTCATCGCCGCGGACACCCCCGGCAATTTCCTCGGCTTCTGGACCTCCACCGACCGCGGCGTCACCTGGACGAAGATCACCAGCACGTCGTCGCTGAGCAGCTCGCAGTCGAGCTACGGCTGGTGGTTCGGCCGGATCTTCGTCGATCCCGCCGCGTCGCAGCACATCTGGGTCCCGGGTGTGCCGATGTTGGAGTCCTCCAACGCGGGCGGCAGCTGGACCAGCAACGGCTCGTCGTTCCACGTCGACCAGCACTCGGTCGCGTTCGACCCGTCGGTGACCGGCAAGGTCTACATCGGCAACGACGGCGGCATCTACCGCTCCACCCAGAACGGCTCGCTCGGCGGCACCTGGACCAAGAGCCAGAACCTGTCGAACATGCAGTTCTACTCGATCGGTGTCTCCCAGCAGGACCCCACCAGGATCAACGGCGGCTTGCAGGACAACGGATCCGTGCGCTCGTGGGCGGGCTGGGGCGAGTACTACGGCGGTGACGGCCTGGCGAACCTGATCGACCCGACCAACCACCTCAAGGTCTACGCCTGCTCCCAGAACGGCAACTGCGGCCGGTCCACCAACGGCGGCAACTCGATGTCGTCGTTCGGTCCGACCACGTCGAGCCGCCGCAACTGGCTGACCCCGGTCGCGCTCGACCCGACCAACCCGGCGATCGTGTACTACGCCGGTGACCGGGTGAACCGCTCGACCAACTCGGCGGCGAACTTCACCGTCATCAGCCCGACCCTGACCACCACGACGTGGGGCACGGTCAGTGCGCTCGGCGTGTCCAAGTCCGACGCCAGGGTGATCTACGCGGGCACCGACGACGGCAAGCTGTGGGTCACCCGCAACACCGGCACGACGTGGACCGACATCACCGCGGGCCTGCCCACCAGGTACGTCACCCGGGTGACCGTCGACCCGACCGACGCCAACCTCGCCTACGTCGCACTTTCCAGCTACCGCAACGGCTCCAGCGTCGCGCAGCTGTTCAAGACGACCGACGGCGGTGCGAACTACACGCCGATCTCCGGCAACCTGCCCGACGCCCCGGTGAACGACATCGTCCTCGACCCGCAGAACCGCAACATCCTCTACGTGGGAACCGACGTCGGCGCCTTCACCTCGACCAACGGCGGCGCGAACTGGGCGCCGATCGGCACCGACCTTCCGCTGGTGCCGGTGACGGACCTGGAGACCTCGGTGTCCTCGGGCCAGACGGTGCTGACGGCGGCCACCTACGGCCTCGGCATCTACCAGATCCGACCGGCGGGCACCCCGAGCAACGACTTCTCGCTCTCGGCGTCCCCGGCCACCGCCACGGTGAACCAGGGCTCGTCGGCCACCACCACGGTCAGCACCGCGGTGGTCTCCGGCACGGCGGAATCGGTGACGCTCACCGCCACCGGCCTCCCGCCGGGCGCCACGGCGTCCTTCAGCCCGGCGTCGGTCACCGCGGGCGGTTCGTCCACCGCGACGATCGCCACGTCGGCGTCCACCCCGGTGGGCACCTACGCGGTGACCATCACCGGAGCGGCGAACTCCGCCACCCGCAACACCACGTTCACCTTGACGGTGAACACCGTCGGCGGCGGCTGCACGAACACCAACGGCACCGATGTGACCATCCCGGACAACACCACGGTGAACTCGACGATCGCGATGTCCGGCTGCACCGGCAACGCGTCAGCGACGTCCACAGTGGAGGTCCACATTCGACACACCTACATCGGTGACCTTGTGGTGTCGCTGATCGCGCCGGACGGCACCGCGTACGTCCTGCACAACCGCACCGGAAGCGGCACGGACAACATCGACAAGACGTACTCCGTGAACCTGTCGAACGAGGTCCGCAACGGCACCTGGACCTTGCGGGTCCAGGACGCGGCCACGGTAGACACCGGCGTCCTGGACACCTGGACGCTGACCCTGTAATTTGGCGCCGCCTTCGGC
>NZ_JBOHGC010000192.1:0-4380 GCF_050699995.1 Actinokineospora sp.
CGCGTCGTACTCGAACCGCGTCGTGTGGTCGTTCGCGTCGGTCTGCCCGGTGCGATTGCCTACCTCGTCGTAGGCGTAGCCCGTCACCTGGTTCAGCGCATCGGTTACGGTCAGTAGCCGGCCCAGCGCGTCATATCCGAAGCGCGTCACCTTGCTCGCCTGATCGGTCTCAGCGACACGGCGGCCGAGAGCGTCATACTCCACTGCCCGGCTCGTGCCATCCGGCAGGACCGTGCGCACCAGCCGTCCGGCATCGTCGTAGACGAAGCGTGTCGTCTGCCGCCGGGCGTCGATCACGGCCACTTGGCCGCCGGCCGCGTCGTACTCGAAGTCCGTGGCACCCGACAGCGCATCGAGCACCCGCGTTCGCCGGCCCGCCGCGTCGTAGGTGTAACTGGTGATGTTGCCGCGCGCGTCGGTCGAGGCCACCAGCCGGCCGGCCGCATCGTAGTTGCTCGTCGTGAAGCTGCCGTCCGCGAAGATCGTTCGAGTGAGCCGCCCAACCGTGTCGTAGACATAGGTGGTGACGTGCCCGCCGCGGTCGGTGGTGGCCGCCAGACGTCCCTCGGCGTCATAGGCCCTACCGTCGCTCGTGCCGTCGGGGTAGCGGGTCGATGTCTGCCGCCCCATCTCGTCATAGGTGAAGCTCGTGCGGCGGCCAAGCGGATCGATGGTCTCCGCTACCTGCCCGATGGCGTTGTAGACGGTCTTTGTGGAGATGCCGCCTGGCAGCACCGTCTCGACCACCCGGTCCAGGCCGTCGTAGCCGAAGGTCGTGACGAGGGCCTCGCTCTGCCCGTCGGGTAACGTCCGCCTGGTCCTCTCCCAGACGCGCCTGCGCCATCGATCGTGCGCGAGCTCGGTTCGATGCCCCGCTGCACTGTCCTGCCAGAGCTGAATGCCCTTGTCGTCGTACCTGTTGGTGGTCGTGTTTCCGAGCGCGTCTCGCTCCGTCAGCAGGTTGCCTCGCTCGTCGTAGGAATAGGTGGTCGCCGCGCCCGCCGGATCAGTGGTCGAAATGAGGTTTGCGGCTGCGTCGTACCGATTCGTCGTCACCTTTCCGAGTGGATCGGTCGTCGTCAGCACGTTTCCGGCCGGGTCGTATGTGTAGCGGGTAACGTTGCCGAGCGGATCGCGCAGCGCGGTGAGGTTCAAGGCGGTGTCGTAGGTGTAGACCGTCGTGTTGCCGAGCGGGTCGGTCTCCTGCAGGAGCTGGTCGTCCTCGTTGAACGCCCGTCGCGTCTCGTGACCCAGCGCGTCGACCTCCCGCACCACGTTGCCGCGCTCGTCGTAGGCCAGCAAGCGGCTGTTGCCCAGCCGATCCGTCACCACCTCCTGCCGCTGCTCGAGCCGATGGTCGTAGACGATCTTCTCTTCGAATGCGTCGAGGTGCCTTACCAAGCGTCCATCGGCGTCGTACTCGTTGCGCAGGGGTGTCACCCCGCGCGCATCGGTGATCGCAGTCAGGTAGTGACCCGTCGTGTAGCCAAACTGCGTGGTCTCACCCGCCCGGTCGATCACCGACACCAGGTCTCCCGCCGCGTTGTAGCCGTAGAGGATCGTCCCGCCTCCGAGATCCGTGATCCCGGAGATCCGCCCCGCAGCGTCGCGCGTGAGCTGGATCGACTCCCCCGAGGAGTGCGTAATCCCGGCGGCGGTGATCTCGAGCCGGTTGCCGTTCGGCTCGGCCAGCCCCGTGACCCCGTGCTCGAGGTCGAGGTCAAAGGCCCGTCCGTCACGCGTCGTCAAGCGGACCTTCACCGGGTCGTAAGGCTCGAAGGTCTCCGGATACACCACGCGGTTGCTGCCGGCCTGCCAGAACACCTCGGTGTCCCCCAACACTTCCAGCCGCGCCCCCGGCTCGGGTCCACGGAGGAAGGCGAATCCAGCCTGCGCGAAGCAGCCGCCAGCGACGATGGCCGGGCGCGAGAGCGTGGGTCGAAACTTGTAGACCTCGCGATCGGACAGCCGAATCGTGGTCAGGTGCTTGCCAGTCTCGGCCACCGACTGGCAGGGCAGGAGGTGCCCGCCGATGGGCATGCCCTTGATCTTCCAGCCTTCGCCGGGCTTGCGGTTGTTGCGGTAGCTGCCCCCCCTGACGTCCAGGGTCCAGCCGTACCCGAAGTCCCCCGCCACCCCACGCCCGCGGCTGTCGTAGGTGCGCGCGATCTCGATGGCGAGCCCCGAGAGCGGCACCGCGAGGTCGACGAAGGAGATGGTGAAGTTGCCGATCTTCATCCCGCCCTCGACCGACACGGTGATGCGCCCCGTCACCGTCCGCCCGCCCGCCGTGGTGCCGCTGAGCACCAGGTCGTGCATGCCGTTGAAGAGCAGCGTGGGGTCGAACGTGCCAAGCACCTTGTGGTCTACCGGCCCAGTGCCAGCGGCGATCGTCGTCGTCTCGCTCTCACCCACCGGCCGCGTGGAGAGCGTCCAGCTCTCCAGGTTCTCGGCGGTGATGGACGCCACCACCTCGGTGGGCGCCGTCACCACCGCGAGATCGGTTGGGGCGTGGAAGGTGACCGCGCTCTGCCCCAGCACGACCTTGCGCTCGAAGGTGACGAGGTAGGCGCCCGTTCCGTTGGCAGGGTTCTCGATGACGTAGCCGGTCGTCTGCCAGCCGCCGATGGCGAGCTGCGTGCGCGGGATCCAGGCGACCAGGCCGCGCTCGACGGAGAAGCGCACATAGGCCTCCGCGTCCGCCGAGAGCTCGGCCTCGGCGAGTGCCGCCTCGAGGTTGCTCGCTTGCACCAGCGTGAGGGCTTGCCCTGCCCGCACCGCTCGCGTCAAGAAGCCCACCGCCGTCACCTGCTCGCCGCCGAAGGCCGTCGCCAGCGCCTCACCCTCGCGCACCGAACCTTGCGCGCCGATCAGCTCCATGGTCGGCGCCGTCGAGACCTGCGGCCCCGCGGCGGGGACCAGCGCCAGCGGCATCGCGCCCACGTCCACCGAGAGGGGTCCGAGCTCGAAGGTCAACGGCGTCCCGTCGCTCGAGGTCGACACCGCCCCCCGCTGCACGGCGAGCACCGCGGTGCCGAGCTCGAGCACCCGGTGCCAGCGCAACGCCGCGAGGTGCTCGACGTCGGCGCCCGCGGATCGGAGATAGAGCGCCGCGGCATGCGCCAGCCCCCACCCCTCGCGCTCGGCTGCTCCAGCGGCGGTCTGACCGGCGGCGAAGCGGTCGACCACCTCCTGCGACACGCCACCGAAGGCGACGCCCAGCACTCCGTGCTCGCCGGCAAACATCGGCCAGGTGGCGAAGGTCTGCACGCCCCCCGGCGGCGTGAGCGTGGCACGCAGCTCGACGTCCTCGGCACTGCCGACCGCCGTTCCCGCAGCGACCTCGACGCCTTCGAGCCGGAGCGAGGCCCTGAGGTCGACCTCGTAGGGCGGCGTCGCGAAGACGCCGCCGTAGAGGTCGAGGGTCGACTGGTCGGCCGCCGTCGCGCCCACCCAGGTGAGCTCCAGGCGCTGGCCCCAGACCTGCGGTGCCGAAAGCGTCGCGCTCAGCAGCGAGGCACCGTTTCTGTCCAGCAGCGAGAGCGACACCTGCTGCTGCATGGCCGCTGGCATCGCCGCCGCCTCGCCCGCGACGCTCACTAGCTTTGCCCGCAACGTGCCGGGCACGTACGGGAACTCCTCGCGCTTGACCGCCCGCAGCGGCTTGAGCTCCTCCAGGCCGCCGCCGCCCTGCCCCGCGGCGTGGGCCAGCAATACCGCCTCGTAGGTGGCCCGCGGCGAGCTCTCGGTGCCGCTGCGCAGGTACTCGCCCAGCACGAACGGCACCGCAGCGTCCAGGCGAGCGCCGTTGGCCTCGTCGAAGCGCTCCAGGGTCGGGTCCAGGCGCAGCCAGGTGTCGCCCTCGCCTGGCGTGACGCCGCGATTGGGTATGTAGTCGAGGTGTGCTTTGACCCAAACGTGCGGCAGTCGCGCCGCCACCACCTGGCCGCCCTGCACCACCAGGACGACCTTGATGTTGCCGGTAGCGAGCAGGTCGCCGGCGCGGAAGACGTCGGTGACGCCGGCCAGATCGAGCAGCATCGCCGGCGTGATCTCGACCTCGCCCCACTCCAGGCGCGCGTCGACGCCCGCGGCGAGCAGCAGCTCCTGCAGCAGCCAGGCCTGCTCCCAGCTCGTGCCGCGACCCAACTGCAGCGTGCCCACCGGGGGCACATTGGCCCCCCATTGTGGCTGGTAAGCGATGCTGTCGTGGACAAAGCGAAAAATGCGCGCGGGTGAGCGGCCGAGGCTTTCGGCCAGGGCGACGATCTCTGGAGCCGGCGCCGCCTTGGCGGCCAGCGCGGACGTCTGCGCGGTCGGGGGCTCGGCGACGGCGCTGCTCGCCACCAAGGCCGCAGCCCCGAGCGCGTCGAGCTCCAC
>NZ_JBOHGC010000193.1:0-22706 GCF_050699995.1 Actinokineospora sp.
GTGCAGCGGCGGCCGCAGCCCGATCCGGCGCTGCGTGCCGTGCTCGCGCTTGATCGCCCGGCGCTCCTTGGACGGCACGTCCCACGCCTCGGGGTGGTTGGCCAGCCAGTGCTTGCGCCGCACCGCGAACGGGATGTGCCCCAGGTAGAGAACCAGCGCCACGGCCAGCGCGATCATCGGGTAGGTGATCACCGCGGCGGCGAGCAGACCCACACCCACAAGCATCGGCGCCACCGCGCGTGGCGAGACCTTGACCGACTTGACCGACAGCGTCGGGATGCGGCTGATCAGCAGCACCGCGATCGCCACGGTCCACAGCGCGATGAACGGCTTGGACTGCCACCACACGTCCCGCGCGCCGTACTCGATGGTCAGCATCATCGGCAGCAGCGCGAGCAGGCCGCCCGCGGGCGCCGGGACGCCGACGAAGAACTCCTTGGCGTACGGCGGCTGCTCGGTGTCGTCGAGCAGCGTGTTGAACCGGGCCAGCCGCAGGATCATGCACACCGCGAAGATCAGGGCGATGCCCCAGCCCATGCGGTCGTTCGGGAACTTCCAGACGTAGATCACCAGCGCGGGCGCGACGCCGAACGAGATGGCGTCGGCCAGCGAGTCCAGCTCCGCGCCCATCTTGCTGGTCGCGTCGAGCAGGCGGGCGATGCGGCCGTCGAGGCTGTCCAGGATCGCCGCGACGCCGATGGCCGCGATCACCGCGGCCCACTGGTGGCGCATGGCGAAGTGCACGGCCGAGAGCCCGGCGCACATCGCCAGGACGGTTATCGCGTTGGGCAGCAGGCGCACTCCGGGAGACGCAGGCGCCATAGGTCAGCGCTCCGCGGCGGGCAGCTCGGCCAGCACGGTCTCGCCGCCGATGGTCCGCTGACCGGCCTCGACGAGCACCCGGCTGCCCGTGGGCACGTAGAGGTCCACGCGGGAACCGAAGCGGATGAGGCCGTACGTGGTGCCCGCGTTGACCTTGTCGCCGTCGGCGACCTGGCAGATGATCCGCCGCGCGACCAGGCCGGCGATCTGCACGACGGCCAGGTCGTGCCCGTCGACGGTGTGGATGTGCAGGCTGTTGCGCTCGTTGACCTCGCTCGCGGCGTCCAGGTCGGCGGAGAGGAACTCACCGTCCTTGTGGATCGCCCGTACAACCTGGCCGGTCGCGGGGGAGCGCTGGACGTGCACGTCGAACACCGAGAGGAATACGCTGATCCGCAGCATCGGGTCGTCGCCCAGCTCCAGCTCGGCGGGCGGCACAGCCTCGATGACGTGGGAAACGGTGCCGTCGGCGGGTGCCACCGCGATCCCCGGCCGCTGCGGCGTGACCCGCTTGGGCTCCCGGAAGAACCACGTCAGCCACGCCGTGAACACCGCGCTGAGCACCCCGACCCGACGCGACCGGCGCCGGATCAGCAGCGTCGCCGCGAGCGCGCCGAACACGAACGGGCGACCGCCCGGATGAACCGGCGGGATGATGCTTTTGGTCAGCTCGATCGCGTGCTTGAACGCATCGGACGACGGGGGCTGCGACGGGGCGGACATCAGGTGGCTGGTTCCTCGCGACTCGGCCGGATTTGCCCACACGCTACGCCAACCGGCACATCGACCGAGATCTGACACCGGCGTCGAACACGGGACACCCGGTCAGCCCATGCGCCCCCCGACGGCGCATGCGCCGACCGGATGCCCCGTTGCGGAGCGGCTTCATTCTACGCCCCCGCCCCCACGGCCACCAACCTGGTTGTGAGCGGGCGGTCACGTACGGTCGCGATCTTACCGGCCGCCGTCGCGGCGCCTTCGCTCAGTCCAGCAAGATCAGGGTGACCTCGTCGCCCGCCCGGACCTGCTCGACGCCCATGGGGATCTCGATCAGGCAGTTCGACGCGGCGAAAGCCGACAACAGGTGCGACCCCGGACCGCCGACCGGGACGACCTCGACCACCCCGTCGTCGTGGCGGCCACGCCGGTACTGGGTCTTCGTGCCGGGCGAGGTCATCTCCAGCACCGCCCGCGCCTTGGCGCGGGGGCGGTCTACGACCCGGTGTCCTAGCGCGCCTAGCAGCGCGGGTCGCACGAACAGTTCGAAGGACAGCGCCGCGCTCACCGGGTTGCCCGGCAGGGTCAGCACCGGCAGGCCGAGGAAAATCCCGAAGCCCTGTGGCCCGCCCGGCTGCATCGCGACCCGGACGAACTCGACGCCGTGGCCGGTCATGGCGTCCTTGACCACCTCGTACGCGCCTGCGCTCACGCCGCCGGAGGTGATCAGCAGGTCGGCGCCGGGCGCGTGCTCGGCGACGACCGCGCGGAACTTGTCGACGTCGTCGGGGACGAAGCGCAGGACGGTCGCGGTGCCGCCGATCTCGCGAACGGCGGCGGCGATGAGGACGCTGTTCGACTCATAGATATGGCCAGGGGGCAGCGGCTCGCCCGCCGCCACCAGCTCCGACCCCGTCGAGAGCACGATGACGCGGGGCGGCCTGCGGACCGGCAGGGTGCCGAGCCCGACCGCCGCGGCCAGACCCAGCTGCGGCGGCCCGAGGACGGTGCCCGCGTGCAGGACCGTCACGCCTTCCACCACGTCCTCGCCGGTGCGGCGCAGGTGCTTGCCCGCGGGGACCGATGCGGTGATGTGCACGGTCTCGGTTCCGGCGTCGGTCAGTTCGACCTGCACGACCGCGTCCGCGCCCGGGGGCAGCGGTGCGCCGGTCATGATCCGATGGGCCGTGCCTGGCTCCAGTGGCTGGACGTCGGTGCGGCCTGCCGGGATGTCGTCGGCGACCGGCAGCGTGACCGGCGCTCGCGCGATGTCCGCGGCACGCACGGCGTAGCCGTCCATGGCGGAGTTGTCGAACGGGGGCAGCGACACCCGGGCCACCACGTCCTCGGCCAGGACCAGACCCAGGCAGTCGGCGAGCGGGAGGGCCACGACGGGCAGCGGCGGCAGGAGCGCGGCGACTGTGTCGCGGTACTCCTCGGCCGTGTAGGTGCGTTTCGCCACGCGCCCATCCTTCCCTAAACCGCCGTGCCAGACTGCCGGGACTGGAGCGGGCCGCGTCGGGGCGTGCCGCACTGGGTGGAAGAGGGGAACGGTGCAGGTCAGGACACGGCATACGCCGGCGTTTGGGGTGGCACGGTTGATGTTGGCGCCCGGCGAGGCGGTCCAGGCCGACTACTCGTCGCTGCTGGCCACCAGTTTCGGTGTGCTGGTCGATCAGCGTCGTGGGGGCGGCCGGTCCAAGGGCAGACCCACTGTGTTCACCGCCCCCGCGGAAGGCGGCTGGGTCGACGTCGCCCCCGGTCTGCCCGGTGAGGTCTACGCGCTCGACCTCGACGGCACCGCGGGCTGGTGCGTCGCCCGCGGCGTCGGGCTCGCCGTGGCCAGCACCCTGCGGATCGACCCGAGCTGGCCCAACTTCCACGCGCTCTTCGGCGCCGAGCACGGGTTCCTCGAACACGTCAGCGGTGTCGGGACCATCGTCCTGGCCGTCTGCGGCGCCCTCGACGTGGTGACCCTGGAGCCCGGCGAGGCGATCACGGTCGACCCCGCGAGCGTGCTCGCCTACAGCGACGGCACCCAGTGCAGGCTGCGCGCGGTCAGCCAGTCCGGCCCGCAGTCGGTGCGCACCGGCGAGGGCCTGATGCTCGACTTCGCCGGTCCGGGCAGGCTCCTGACCCAAACCAGGACTCCCCGCGCGATGGCGGGCTGGCTCGCCCGCTGAATCGATCTCACGGAACCGGACGTGGGCGTCGCGACGCCCACGTTAGGCTCCTCGCGTGTCGGAGGACCTCACAGGACGTCGCCTAGGGCATTACCGCATCGACGGAGTGCTGGGTAAGGGCGGAATGAGCGTGATGTATCGCGCCACCGACGTCAGACTCGGGCGCAAGGTCGCGCTCAAGGTCATCGCCGAACACCTCACCGAGGACCCCGAGTTCCGTGAGCGGTTCGTCGACGAGGCCCGCAACACCTCGGCCATCGACCACTCCAACGTCGTCCCGCTCTACGACTTCGGTGAGGTCGACGGGCTGCTCTACATCGCCATGCGGCTCGTCGAGGGCGCCGACATGGCGAGTCTGGTCAAGGACGGGCCGATGGCCCCGCAGCGGGCGATCAGCCTGCTCAGCCAGGTCGCCGAGGCGCTGGACAACCTGCACGAGCGTGGCTTGGTGCATCTCGACGTCAAGCCGGCCAACGTGCTGGTCACGTCGCGCGAGTCGGCCACCGAGCACGTCTATGTCGCCGACTTCGGCCTGACCCGGCGCGGCGCCACCGGCCACCGCACCCGTGGCGGCGACTTCCTCGGCTCGCCGACTTACGCCGCGCCCGAGCACCTGCGCGGCGAGCCGGTCGACGGCCGCACCGACGCGTACTCGCTGGCGTGCGTCCTGTTCGCCTGCCTCACCGGCCGCCCGCCGTTCCAGGGGCAGGTGTCGGAGGTCATCCAGGGCCACCTCAACCGCGAGGCCCCCAGGCTGACCGATTACGCCCCCGGTCTGCCGCCCGCGATCGACGACGTCGTGCGGCGCGGCATGTCCAAGCAGCCCGGCCAGCGCTATGCGAGCTGCCGCGAGCTGATCGCCGCCGCCCGCCAGGCGCTGTCCGCGCCCGCCCGGCCCGCTCCCCAGCAACAGCAGCGTCCCGCGCCGCAACAGCAGCAGACGTTCCAGCAGCAGTTCCCGACCCCGCCGCGGCAGGCGCAGCAGGCCTCCCACGCCGAGCCGGTGCGGCTGCGCCCGCCGGTCCCGGCCGGGGCCGCGGCCTTCGGCAAGGAGCGCGGTGGCAACCGCTGGGTCGCTCCGGTGCTGGTCGGGCTGGTCGCGATCGGTCTGATCATCGGCGCGATCGTGGTCCTCTCACCGAAGGAGTCCGGCCCCGGTGGCGGCGGCGGGACGTCCACGACCGGTCCCTCGATCCCGGTCGGACCAGGCGAGTCCGGCGGGTCGTCGGGCAGCTCGAAGCCCACGACACGCAAGACGCTGCCGTCCATCTCGCTTGTGGCGCCGCCCTCCAACTGAGGGTCGTTTCTTGCACTCGGGGGCAGAGAGTGCTAAAACCGAGTTAGCACTCGGCCTCTCCGAGTGCCAAAGGTCGGGACGGTGAGGCCGGCGTTATCGCCGGGCGTCCGTCGCGGGCACCGAGCCTGGCCACGCTTCGTGTTTCCACCCAACGGAGGACCACACCGCAATGGCCAAGTTGATCGCGTTTGACGAGGACGCGCGTCGCGGTCTCGAGCGCGGACTGAACATCCTCGCCGACGCCGTCAAGGTGACGCTCGGCCCCAGGGGTCGCAACGTCGTGCTCGAGAAGAAGTGGGGCGCGCCGACCATCACCAATGATGGCGTCTCCATCGCCAAGGAAATCGAGCTCGAAGACCCCTGGGAGAAGATCGGGGCCGAGCTCGTCAAGGAAGTTGCCAAGAAGACCGACGACGTCGCGGGTGACGGCACCACCACCGCCACCGTGCTGGCCCAGGCCCTGGTTCGCGAAGGCCTGCGCAACGTCGCTGCCGGTGCGGACCCGCTGTCCCTGAAGAGGGGCATCGAGCAGGCCGTCGAGGCTGTCATCGAGCAGCTGCACAAGAACGCCAAGGAGGTCGAGACCAAGGAACAGATCGCGGCGACCGCGTCTATTTCCGCGGGCGACACCACCATCGGCGAGCTGATCGCCGAGGCGCTCGACAAGGTCGGCAAGGAAGGCGTCATCACCGTCGAGGAGAGCAACGCGCTCGGCATGGAGCTTGAGCTCACCGAGGGTATGCGCTTCGACAAGGGCTACATCTCCGGTTACTTCGTGACCGACCCCGAGCGTCAGGAAGCGGTCCTCGAGGACCCGTACATCCTGCTGTTCGGCGGCAAGATCTCCTCGGTCAAGGACCTGCTCCCGCTGCTGGAGAAGGTCATGCAGGGCGGCAAGCCGCTGCTGATCATCTCCGAGGACGTCGAGGGCGAGGCCCTGGCCACGCTGGTCGTCAACAAGATCCGCGGCACCTTCAAGTCCGTCGCCGTCAAGGCGCCGGGCTTCGGCGACCGCCGCAAGGCGATCCTGCAGGACATCGCGATCCTGACCGGCGGCCAGGTCATCTCCGAGGACGTGGGCCTCAAGCTGGAGAACGCCGACATCTCGCTGCTGGGCAAGGCCCGCAAGGTCGTCGTCACCAAGGACGAGACCACCGTCGTCGAGGGTGCGGGTGACGCCGAGCAGATCCAGGGCCGCGTCAACCAGATCCGCGCCGAGATCGAGAAGTCGGACTCGGACTACGACCGCGAGAAGCTCCAGGAGCGTCTGGCCAAGCTCGCGGGCGGTGTCGCGGTCATCAAGGCCGGTGCCGCCACCGAGGTCGAGCTCAAGGAGCGCAAGCACCGCATCGAAGACGCGGTCCGCAACGCCAAGGCCGCCGTGGAAGAGGGCATCGTCCCCGGTGGTGGCGTCGCGCTGCTGCAGGCGGCCGAGGCTGCTTTCGCCGGCCTGAAGCTCGAGGGCGACGAGGCCACTGGCGCCAACATCGTCCGCGTGGCCGTCGAGGCGCCGCTCAAGCAGATCGCGATCAACGCCGGTCTCGAGGGTGGCGTCGTGGTGGAGAAGGTCAAGGGCCTCCCGCAGGGCCACGGCCTCAACGCCGCGACCGGTGTCTACGAGGACCTGCTCGCCGCCGGCGTGCCGGACCCGACCAAGGTCACCCGCTCGGCGCTGCAGAACGCCGCGTCGATCGCCGCGCTGTTCCTCACGACCGAGTGCGTCGTGGCGGACAAGCCGGAGAAGGCCGGAGCCGGCCCGCAGGGCGACCCGACCGGTGGCATGGACTTCTGAGTCCACCCGCTTGACCACGAAGGCCCGATCCGCACCGGATCGGGCCTTCGTGCTGTTCAGTCGAGATCGCGACGATCGGTTGCCGTGTGGGACACTGACCTGGTGTCAGCTCTGGAGGTGAGGGCAGTGTCCGCGGCAATTGACCACGGGATGATGGCCCCTACACCGTTGAGGACTGGTTGGCGATGGATCCGCTCTTCATTGTGAAGCAAGCACTCCGCGCCGCTGAACGATCTGACCTGTTTGTCGCTGCTGCGGTCAATGTGCGTATCTCCACGGCTTGGCGGACGGCATTGATCCCGGATGTCGTGGTCCTGACGAGGAAGCCAGTTGGCGTTAGCTTCGGCGCGGAAGAGTTGGTGCTCGCCGTCGAGATCTGGTCACCCGCAAACCGACGAGCGGAGCGGGACACTGAAATGGCGGCAGGCGTGCCATTCCTGTGGGCCATCGACCAGGGTGACGAACTGCGTGGTTGGGCGCTGGTCGCCTACCGGCTGGCAGAGGGCCGCTACGTCGAGGAGAACGTCGTCCAGGCGTACAAGCCGGCCACGATCACAGCGTCGCCGGTTCCCGTCAAGTTGGATCTGAGCGAGCTCGACTACTGATCTTGTGATTTTGACCGCAGCTTGGCCACCCGGGCCAGGCGGGCGTGCCAGCGGGTCTCGGTCTCGTCGGTGGCGTGCGGCATGGCGTCGGGGGTCGGCGGGCTGGTGGGGACGGTCAGGTAGCCGCCGACCGGGCGCAGCGGGTGTGTGGTGACATCGGCGGTGAGCAGGGACAGGGTGGCCAGGCCACACGCGTAGTCCAGTTCCGGCAGGGCGGCCGCCAACGCGATGCCCGCGGCTAGGCCGACGCTGGTCTCCAAGGCCGACGAGACCACGCACGGCAGGCCGCACGCCTCCGCGACCGCGAGCGCGCGCCGGACGCCGCCGAGTGGGGCGACCTTGAGCACGGCGATGTCCGCGGCCCCCGCCACCGCGACCCGCAGCGGGTCCTCGGCGCGGCGGATGGACTCGTCGGCGGCGATGCGGACGTCGACTCGCCTGCGGACCGCAGCCAGGTCATCGATCGTCTTCGACGGCTGTTCGACGTACTCCAAGCCGCCTGCCGCCTTGTTCAGCTCACGGATCGCATTGACCGCCGTGTCGACGTCCCATGCGCCATTGGCGTCGACCCGGATCAGGCCGCTCGGGCCCAGGGCGTCGCGGACCGCGGCGAGGCGGTCGCAGTCGTCGGACAGCGACGAGCCGGGGTCGGCGACCTTGACCTTGGCGGTCCCACACCCTGAGGTGGAGACGATCTCGGCGGCGCGTTCGGGGGAGACGACCGGGACCGTGCAGTTCACCGGGACGCGGTCGCGGACCGGTGCGGGCCAGCCGAGGTCGGCGGCCTCCCGGGCGCTGTCGAGCCACGGCGCGGACTCGGCGTCGTCGTAGTCCCAGAACGGGCAGAACTCTCCCCACCCGGCGGGGCCGCGCAGCAGCATCCCCTCGCGGACCGTGATGCCGCGGAACCTCGTCCGCATGGGAATCGCGTACACGCGCGCGTCGTCAGCCACCGGATCATCCTGGCACGCGCTAGCTTGCCTTCATGGCAACCAAGTCGCCCGCCGTGGAGCTTGAAGTCGGTCATCGGACCGTGCGGATCAGCAACCCCGACCGGGTGTACTTCCCGGCCAGGGGTGAGACGAAGCTCGACCTGGTCAACTACTACCTGTCCGTCGGCGACGGCATCGTCCGCGCCCTGCGGGAGCGGCCGTGCATGCTGCACCGCTTCCCCGAGGGCGTCGCGGGGGAGAAGGTCCACCAGAAGCGGGTCCCCCATGGCGCGCCGCCGTGGCTGGACACCGTGCGGGTGGAGTTCCCGCGCTACAACCGGCACGCGTACGAGCTGTGCGTCACCGAGTTGGCGCAGGTCATCTGGGCCGTGCAGATGTCCACCGTCGAGTTCCACCCGTGGAACTCCCGCCGCGCCGACACGGAGAAGCCCGACGAGTGGCGGATCGACCTCGACCCGGGGCCCGCGTGCGACTACGCCACGGTCCGCCGTGTCGCCCACGTCGCCCACGAGGTCCTCGACGACCTGGGCGCGGTCGGGTGGCCGAAGACGTCCGGCGGCAAGGGCGTGCACATCTACGTGCGGATCGAGCCGAACTGGGGTTTCCAGGATGTCCGCCGGGCGGCGCTGGCGTTCGCCCACGAGGTCGAACGGCGCGCCCCGGACGATGTGACAACAGCGTGGTGGCGCAAGGACCGCGACCCCGCCCAACTGTTCGTCGACTACAACCAGAACGCCCGCGACCACACCATCGCCTCGGCCTACTCGGTGCGCGGCGTGCCGGAGGGCAGGGTGTCGGCGCCGATCGCCTGGAATGAGATCGACGACGCCGAGCCGGGTGACTTCACTATCGCCACCATGCCCGCCCGGTTCGCCGAACTGGGCGACCTGCACGAGGGCATCGACGATGCCGTCTTCGCCATAGACGAACTGCTGCAGTGGGCCGACCGCGACGGTGTCGACCCGGGGGAGCCTGATGACTGAGTACCTGTTCCCGGGGCCGGCGCTGTTGCGGTGACCTGCACGGTAAGGGGGTGAATTGGGGCTCGTAGGGTGGTGCCTATGCGGAGTTTGGGTTTGGTCGAGCAGTGGCCGGTCGACAACGTGGCTGTGGCGGTCATCGCGGCGGATGGGCGGGTGCTGGGGGCCCACGGGGATCAGGACAGGGTCTATCGGCTGGCGTCTGTCACCAAACCGCTCACTGCCTACGGTGTCCTTGTCGCCATTGAGGAAGGGGCCGTCGAGTGGGATCAGCCTGCCGGGCCTGGAGGGTCGACGGTCCGCCACCTGATCGCCCACACCTCCGGTCTCGCCTTCGACTCGCCCACCGTTCAAGCGCCTCCCGGGCAGCGGCGGATCTACTCCAACGCCGGGTTTGAGGTGTTGGCCGAATTCATCCACGAAGCCACCGGGATTCCCTTCGCCGAGTACCTCGCCGAAGGTGTGTTCGCTCCCCTTGGCATGACCGCGTCCGCGCTCACCGGGTCGGCGGGGGCTGGGGCGGAGTCCTCCTGCGGTGATCTCGTGCGGTTCGCCGCCGAACTGCAGGCGCCCACCCTGGTGTCCAAGGAGACCATGGCCGAAGCCTCGACAGTCGCGTATCCCGGGCTTGACGGCGTGCTTCCCGGGTATGGCAACAAGAAGCCGAACGACTGGGGGCTGGGGTTCGAGATCCGGGACGGCAAGAGTCCACATTGGACCGGCACGCACAGCTCGCCGCGCACGTTCGGCCACTTTGGACAGTCCGGGACGTTCCTCTGGGTCGATCCCGAAGCCCAGGCGGCCTGTGTCGCGTTGGCCGACCGGGACTTCGGGCCGTGGGCGATCGAGGCGTGGACGCCCTTCACCGACGCCGTGCTAGCTGATCTCCGGGATGGGCGGGCCTAGCAGATCGTCCGCGTCGCAGATTCGGTACGCGTAGCCCTGTTCCGCGAGGAAACGCTGCCGGTGGGCCGCGTACTCGGTGTCGAGGGTGTCCCGGGCGACCACCGAGTAGAAATGGGCCTGTCGGCCGTCTCCCTTGGGGCGCAACAGTCTTCCGAGACGCTGGGCTTCCTCCTGGCGGGAGCCGAAGGTGCCCGACACCTGGACCGCCACCGAGGCCTCGGGCAGGTCGATCGAGAAGTTGGCGACCTTCGACACCACCAGCGTGGGCAGCTCGCCCCTGCGGAAAGCGTCGAACAGGGCTTCGCGTTCCTTGTTCTTCGTCGAACCCTGGATGATCGGGGCGTCGAGTGCCTCGCCCAATTCCTCCAGCTGGTCGAGGTAAGCGCCGATCACGAGCGCCGGTTCGCCGGGGTGTCGGTCCAAAATGGACTGAACGACGGGCAGCTTGGTCCGCGCGGTCGAGCACAGCTTGTAGCGGGTGTCGGCCTCGGCCGTGGCGTATTCGAGTCGCTCGTTCTCGGTGAGCGTCACCCGGACCTCGGTGCACTCCGCGGGCGCGATCCAGCCCTGCTCCTCGATGTCGCGCCACGGCACGTCGTAGCGCTTCGGGCCGATGAGGGAGAACACGTCACCCTCGCGGCCGTCCTCGCGGACCAGGGTCGCCGTCAGGCCCAGGCGACGCCGCGACTGCAGGTCGGCGGTCATCCGGAACACCGGCGCGGGCAATAGGTGGACCTCGTCGTAGACCACCAGACCCCAGTCGCGGGAGTCGAAGAGCTCCAGGTGGCGATACTCACCGCGGGTCTTGCGGGTGACGACCTGGTACGTCGCGATGGTGACCGGGCGGATCTCCTTGCGCTCGCCGGAGTACTCGCCGATCTCCTCCTCGGTCAGCGACGTGCGGGCGAGCAGCTCCCGCTTCCACTGCCTGCCGGACACGGTGTTGGTCACCAGGATCAGCGTCGTGGCCTGCGCCTGCGCCATCGCGGCCGCTCCGACCAGCGTCTTGCCCGCCCCACACGGCAGCACGACGACACCGGAACCGCCCGCCCAGAACGAGTCGACCGCCATCCGCTGGTAGTCGCGCAGCTCCCAGCCGTCCTGCACCAGCGAGATCGCGTGCGCCTCACCGTCGACGTAGCCCGCGTGGTCCTCGGCGGGCCAGCCGACCTTGAGCAGCAGCTGCTTGAGCCTGCCGCGCTCGCTCGGGTGCACGACCACGGTGTCCTGATCGATGCGCGCCCCCAGCATCGGGGAGATCTTCTTGTTGCGCAGCACCTCTTCGAGGACAGCTCGGTCGATCGACGTCATCACCAGCCCGTGCACGGGGCTGTTCTGCAGCGTCAGCCGCCCGAACCGGCCCATCGTGTCGACGATGTCGATCAGCAGCGGCTGCGGCACCGGGTACCGCGAGTACGTCTCCAGCGCGTCGACGACCTGTTCGGCGTCGTGACCGGCGGCGCGGGCGTTCCACAGGGCCAGCGGGGTGACCCGGTAGGTGTGGATGTGCTCGGGCGCGCGCTCCAGTTCGGCGAACGGCGCGATGGCCATCCGGGCGTCCTTCGAGCTGGGATGGTCGATCTCCAGCAGCAGCGTTTTGTCGGACTGCACGATCAGGGGGCCGTCGGTCACCCCATCAGTGTCGCAAACTCCGACCTCAAGGCCACAGTTCGGTAACCGGCCCTGCCCTCGGCGGGTACTGGGCGGCTACCGTCCACGCTGCCCATCCACCGGTCCCCAGCAGAGGCGAACATGAGCAACCCCGTTGACCAGGAGCAGACCCAAGCCGAGCCCAAGCGGCGCAAGAGCCTGCCGATCTGGGTCATCGCCCTGGTCGCCGCGCTGGTGCTCGCCGGTGTGGGCTTCGGCGCCTACCAGGTTTTCTTCGCCAAGGACACCGCGGCGCCGGGCGAGTGCGCCTCGGTGAGCGGCACCGACGACACCGCGAAGCTGACGATCGTCGACTGCGGCGAGAAGTCCGCCACGTTCAAGGTCGCGGTCAAGAAGGACAAGACCGAGACGAGCTGCCCCGAGGGCGCTTACCGCGAGCTGCGCGACGAGAAGAACCTGATCTGCCTGATGCCGAACTTCATCGCGGGCAACTGCTACGAGTCCGACGACGCCAACCAGGCGTTCAAGATCGGCGCCTGCGAGAGCCCCGAGGCGATCAAGATCACCCAGGTCATCAACGACACCACCGACCCCTCCGGCTGCCCCAACGGCAACGGCCTCGGCTACCCCGAGCCCAAGACGGTGTTCTGCATCGAGACACCCGGCATTTCCTGACTGTCCAGATCGGACGGCCCCCCTGGCCATGCCGGGGTGGCCGTTGTCGTATCGGTGTCGGACCGGACCGCTATCCTCGCGCCGCTGGTGCTTCTGGCCGGCGTGTTCGCAGTTATGAGGAGACCGGCACGCTCGGCCCCGGCTTCTCGCTGTGCCTGATGCTCAACGCCAAGCAGGGCGAGTGCTTCACCGACCTCGAGGAGGCCGACCAGGCGAAGAAGGTCGCCTGCACCGACCCCGCCGTGAAATTCGAGGTGCTCGAGATCGTCGACGGTGGAACCCAGCCCGAGGACTGCGCGTCCTCTGAAGTGGACGACGGGTTCATCTACACCGAACCGAAGCTGGTGATCTGCGGCAAGTCACGGAAGTGACCTACCGGACGACTTGAAGGTGAAGGCAGGCGAACGCACCGGCCTTTCCCGCATTTCGCCGCACGGTGTCCGACCCCCGCGTTAGATTGGCCCGCCGCTGGTTCGCCGCCGGCAGGCCGGTCGACCCCCGCTGTTCGAACTCCACGAGGTGCACGATGTCCAA
This sequence comes from Actinokineospora sp., assembly GCF_050699995.1. Taxonomy (GTDB): domain Bacteria; phylum Actinomycetota; class Actinomycetes; order Mycobacteriales; family Pseudonocardiaceae; genus Actinokineospora. The sequence continues at coordinate 13,076 of NZ_JBOHGC010000193.1, forward strand.
CCCGCAGCAGCCGGGCCCGTACGGATCGCCCCAGGGCGGACCGCAGCCGCCGTACAACCAGGGGCCGCCGACGCCTCCGGGGGGCCACCAGCCGCCTCCGCCGTATGGCCGGCAGCCGGGCCAGCAGCCGCCACCGCCCTACGGCCAGCAGCCGGGCCAGCAGCCGCCCCCGTTCGGCCAGCAGCCCCAGCAGCCCCAGCAGCCGCAGCAGCCCTATGGCCAGCAGCCGCCGCCGTTCGGGCAGGAGCCGGTGCAGCCCGGATTCGTGCCGCCGCCGTCGGGCCCGAGCAAGGGCAAGACCATCAAGCTGGTGGTCATCCTGGTCGCGATCGTGGCGGTCGGCGTCGTCGGGTTCTTCGCGTTCAACAAGTCGGCCGCGTCCGCCGAGGTCGGCGACTGCATCAAGGTCAAGAACGACAGCGCGACCAACGCCGATGTCGAGAAGATCGACTGCACCAAGCCCGAAGGGGTGTTCAAGGTCGCCAAGAAGCTCGACAGCGCGTCGGCGAGCTGCCCGAGCGACGGCGACTACATGAAGTACGAGCAGAGTGGCCGCCGCGGCGGTGGCGGGTTCTCGCTGTGCCTGATGCTCAACGCCAAGCAGGGCGAGTGCTTCACCGACCTCGATCAGGCCGACCAGGCCAAGAAGGTCACCTGCAGCGACCCGAACGTCCGGTTCGAGGTGCTCGAGGTCATCGAGGGCAAGAACGACCCGTCCGCCTGCACCGCCGAGGGTGTCGACGCCGGGTTCCTCTACAGCGAGCCCAAGGTCTCCATCTGCGGCAAGAAGCGCGACTGACCAAGCCAGAACGAGAAATGCCCCCGGCCGTCGGCCGGGGGCATTTCTCCGTTCAGCGGGTGTGTCGTTCAGTGGGCGGTCTCGGTCGCGGGCGCCGACTGCAGCAGCCCCGCCACCTTCGCCCGGAGCTCGACGAACTCGTCCGACGAGCGGGTGGTGATCTGGTCGCGCTCGGCGCCCAGGCCGACGTCGAGCGCGGCGACCACCCTGGCGGGCGACTTCGACAGGACCAGCACCCGGTCGCCCAGGTAGACGCTCTCATCGATGTCGTGGGTGACCAGCAACACGGTGGTGTCCTGCTCGCGGCGCACCCGCAGCAGCAGGTCCTCCAACTCGAAGCGGGTCTGCGCGTCGACCGAGGCGAACGGCTCGTCCATCAGCAGCAACGCGGGCCGGTAGGCCAGGGCGCGGGCGATGGCGACCCGCTGCTGCATGCCGCCGGAGAGCTGCCACGGGTACTTGCGGCCCGCGTTCTCCAAGCCGACGGCGGCCAGCGCCTCGCCCGCCCGGGCGGTGCGCTCGGCCTTGGTCAGCTCCCGCAGCGGGAACTCCACGTTGCGCTGGACCGACAGCCACGGGAACAGTGACCGGCTGTAGTCCTGGAACACCACGGCCAGGTCGGCGGGCACGCCGTCGACCGGGGTTCCGTGCAGCGAGACCGTGCCGCGCGTGGGCCGGATCAGCCCGGAGATCGACCGCAGCAGAGTCGACTTGCCGCAGCCCGACGGGCCGACAACACAGACGAGTTCACCCTCCTCGACGGTGAACGACAGGCCGTCGATGGCGTCGTGGGCGCCGTCTTTCGCCTGGTAGGTGTGGCCGAGGTCGGCCACATCGAGCATTGTCCGCACCACGGTCATCCTCCGGTCGCCTGCGCCTGGGTCTCGAACGAGTGCTTCGGCTGCCAGGCCAGCGCACGGCGTTCGAAGATCAGCAGCAGCGTGTTGAACAGGTACCCCAGCACGCCGAGCAGGACGATCCACGACCACATCTCGGGCAGGTCGTAGTCGCGCTGGGTGCGCACGAGCTGGTTGCCGATGCCGTTGGCGGACCCGATGAGCTCGCCGATGACCATCAGGATCAGCGAGATCGACAGGCTCAGCCGCAGCCCGGCGAAGATCTTCGGCGCCGCCGTCGGCAGCACGACACCCAGGATCCACTGGGGCTTCGACAGCCGGAACGCCCGCGCGGTCTCGACCTTCGTCGCGTCCACGCCCCGGGCGCCGTCGACGGTGTTGAGCAGCACCGGCCAGATCGCGCCGAAAATGATCGTCGGCAGCTGCATGCTGGTCACGCCGACGGTGGCGATGAAGAACGGCACCAGCAGCGGCGGCGGGATCGACCGCATGAAGTTGAACAGCGGACCCAGGTAGGCCATCGCCGTGCGCGAGCGGCCGAGCAGCAGGCCCAGCGCGATGCCGATCACGCCCGCCAGCGCCCAGCCGGTGAGCATCCGGCCGACGCCGGGCACGATGTGCTCACCGAACGCGGGGGAGAACCACACCTCCGCGGCCGTGCGGGCGATCCGCGACGGCGGTGGGAAGAAGGTGTCGGCGGCCGCGCGGGTGGCCAGTTCCCACACCGCGACCGCGATGGCGAACACGACCCAGCGCTGGGCGAACGTCCCGAAGCGCCTCATGCGTCAGCACCCCTCGGCGCGTTCCAGGAGAACAGCTTGGTGTGCAGCCGTTCCAGGCCCGCGTTGGCCGCGTAGCCGACCAGGCCCGCCAGGACGGTGCCCGCGAGCACCTGGTCCATGTGCGCGCCGCCGCTGTTGGCCTCCATGATGAACTGCCCCAAGCCCTTGGTGCCGCCCGCGAACAGCTCCGTCGAGACCACCACGGCCAGCGCGATGGCGAACGAGAGCCGCACGCCGGTCAGCACGAACGGCGCCGCGCTGGGCAGCGCGATCCGGGTCAGCACAGCCACCCGCCCGGTGCCGAACGCGCGCGCCGTCTCCACGTGCAGCGGGTCGAGTTCGTCGAGCGCGTACATGGTGTTGAACAGGATCGGCCACAGCGCGCCGTAGACGGCGAGCGCGATCTTGGTGTCCGGGCCGGTGCCGGTGATCAGCAGCGCCAACGGGATCAGCGCGACCGACGGGATCGGCCGGAGGAATTCGACCACCGTCATGCACGCCCGGCGCACCAGCGGGATGCTGCCGAGCAGCAGCCCGCTGGGGACGGCGATCAGGATGGCGATCCCGAGCGCGATGACCGTGGCCAGCACGGTGGCCAACAGCGCCCGGAGAAAAGTCTCGTCGCCGAGCAGGCCCACCATGGTCGGCAGGACCTCGCTCGGCGGACGCAGGTAGAGCCCCGGAACCAGACCGGTCTGGCTGGCCACTTCCCAGATGGCGAAGAGGCCTGCCAGACCGATCAAGCTTGCGGGAACCCGTCGAGTTCCACTCACAGTGTTCGGCTTCCGGTGACGGAAGCCCACCCCCTACCGCTACTTGCCCGCAGAACCGTTCGGGATCATCGTCTTGACGTCGAGATGACCCTTGATCACACCGAACTCTTCCATCAGGTTCGCCACGCGCTGGATCCGGTTGGCCTCAAGCGAGGTCGAGTACGTGGAGATGGTGACCAGCTGGGCGGTCGCCTGGTCGATCTTGGCGTACTTGACGAACATCGGCTCCATCTTGGAGCGGTCGGTCGCCTCGGCGTGCGCCTTGGCCAGCGCGCGCTGGAACGCGGCGATGGTGTTGGGGCTGGTGGTGGCGAACTTGCCCTGGCCGCCGATCGCGACGTAACCCGACATCGGGATCTCCGCGGTCGGGCCGGAGGCGCCGTCGAACACCGGGATGGCGCCGATCTTCTTCATGGCGTTGGTGACCCACGGCTCGACCATGACCGCGGCGTCGACGTCGCCCTTCTGCAGGGCGCCCATCATCTCCGGCAGCGGCATCTCGACCCACTTGACCTGGTTGTAGTCCACACCCTGGTTCTTGAGGACGGACATCGGCGCCAGGTCGGTGAAGCTGTTGCGGCCGGTGATCGCGATCCGCTTGCCGGGCGCGTCGGACGGCTTCTTGAAGGTGGAGTCCTTCAGTGTCACCACGACGAGGTGGCCGGGCTTCGCCGAGAGGGCGTCGGCCACGATCTTGAACTCGGCGATCTTCTTGCTCTGCGCGAGCAGCGGCGCCGGGTAGGACGCGAACGCGATGTCGACGTCACCGTTGATGACGCCGTTGATGCTGGCCGGCCCGGAGGCCATGACCTGGGGCTCGACCTCGAGGCCCTGCTCCTTGAAGTACCCCTGCTCGATGGCGCGGTAGAACGGCGCGACGTCGACGACGGGCAGCACCCCGACCTTGATCTTGGCCTTCTCCACTCCGCCCGGCCCCTGCTGGGCGCCGTCGGTTCCGTCCTCGCCGCCGAGCAGCGAGCAGCCGCTGGCCAGCAGGGCCACCGCGAGTGCGGCGATCGGCAGACGGGCACGGGAGAACCGTCTGGTGGTCACGCTTCGGAGCATTGGTGCCTCTCCTCATAGGAGGTCGGTTTTGTCGAGGTTGTTACCCCCCTCGGACATCAAGGGGCACTCTAAGGTCCGTTGGGACCGAGTCACAATGAGTGCGCGCCAGATGTCTCGGGGTGAACTCTCTCACTGAATCGGGTGGAGCCGTTGACCCAAGTGGGCGAATTGCTCCAGAGCTCTGACCAGGGCCTAACGCTGTGTAATAGCCCACTCGGGGTGTGCCCCCTAGTGCTGCCATCTGGGTGATCAAAAGGCAGGAATAGTCCATAGTTTCATCACCCATGAGGACTGTTGCTACTGCTAAGTACCTGATAAAGGCTGTGATGATGCCCTGGAAGGGTTACATCGCCGCTGAGACTTCGCTACCTTCTGTGTCCAACAGGTGAGGCGCACGCTCGTCCGAGCGGCGCGGAGAGCAGGCGCGCATGGTCGTCGGTAACGCCGGGCCGTTCAGGTCCGACATCTTGCGGCAAGCGTCACTGCTTCGGGCTACCGCGATGCGCCGCGTCCTTAACTGGGGTAGTTGTCCGTTCGAGCTAGCCGAGTAACGGGCTACTGGCTCAGATGCAAGGAGTGTGCAGGCAGTGCCCGATCACACCGCTGGGGCCGATCTAGGCCCTGGGAAATTCGGTGGCGTCGTGTCCGACCGGGATGCGGCGCGATCCGCCGCGCCCAAGACGCCCGGCCGCAAGACGGTCGAGGGCGGTTCCCGCTGGCGGCTGCGCAACTGGCGCCTGCGGACCAAGCTCGTCGCGGTCCTCATGGTCCCGGTCCTCACCGCCATCGCCCTCGGCGTGCTCCGCGCCGACAACGAACTGCAGCGCGCCGCCGACTTCGACGAGGCCGCGGCCGACATCAGCTCCACCCTCGACGTCGTCGCCCTGGTCCACGAGTTGCAGAACGAACGTAACCTGGTCGTCGCCTATGTCGCGGGTAAGCGCGTGGGTGATGTCGGCAACATCCAGGCGCAGTTCCAGAAGACCAACGCCACCCTCTCCCGGCTCGCGCAGGCCGCGAAGACCGTCGAGGCGGAGCGCGAGGACGCCCGGCTGCTGATGCCGCTGGCCAACCGCCTCTCCGCCGTCGAGTCGGTCCGCGGCGCCGCGATGAGCAGCGAGTACCCCGACGTCGGCGTCTACGGCGCCTACACCTCCCTGCTGGAGGCCGTGCTGGCCGCGGGCTCGGAGTTCACCGCGTCGCTCGGCGACCCGGAGATCAACCGTCTCGCCAGCGCCGCGCTCAGCGTCGTGGAGAGCAAGGAGTTCCTGGGCAGGCAGAACTCGATCCTGATGATCGCCGCCATCCGGGACAACTTCCCCTCAGGCATGCTCGAACAGGCCCGCGGCGCCGAGGCCAGCTACGCCGCCTCCGTCGCCAACTTCCGCGCCAACGCCGAGCCGGTCGAGTCGCAGTTCTACTCCGACACCTTCTCCGGCGCCGAGGTCGACCACCGCGAGTCCACCAAGCAGCTCGCTTTCCACCACGCCTCGCGCGACCTGCCCCTGGGCATCTCGATCGACTCGCTGCGCGAGGACGCCAGGGCCACCGCCGAGGCGCTGCGCAAGGTCGAGATCTCGCTGCTGGAGAAGCTGCGGTCAACGGCCATCGTCGCCGCCGACACGGCCAAGGCCGACGCCTGGCGCGACGCCGCGATCGTCCTCGCCGCCGTGCTGCTCGCCCTGATCGTCACCCTGATCGTCGCCCGCTCGCTGCTGGTCCCGCTGCGCGTGCTGCGCCGCGACGCCCTGGACGTGGCGAACCGGCGACTGCCCGAGACGGTGCAGCGAATCCTCGCCGACCCGGACCCGGTCGAGGCCGCGAAGAACGCGGTCGAACCTGTCCCGGTGTTCACCCGCGAGGAAACCGGCCAGCTCGCCCGCTCCTTCGACGCCGTGCACGACCAGGCGGTCCGGATGGCGACCGAGCAGGCGCTGCTGCGCGACAACATCAACTCGATCTTCGTCAACCTGTCGCGGCGCAGCCAGACGCTGGTCGAGCGCCAGCTGTCGCTGATCGACCGGCTCGAGCAGGACGAGCAGGACCCCGACCAGCTCGCCAGCCTCTTCGAACTCGACCACCTCGCGACCCGCATGCGGCGTAACTCCGAAAGTCTCCTGGTGCTCTCCGGCTCCGGCCTGAGCCGCCAGCTCAGCCGCCCGGTGCCCGCCGCGGAGGTCGTCGGCGCCGCGGTGTCCGAGGTCGAGCAGTACGCCCGCATCGAGGTGCTGTCCGCCCCGGACATCGCCGTGCAGGGCCGCGCGGTCTCCGACCTCGTCCACCTGATCGCCGAGCTGCTGGACAACGCGACCTCGTTCTCCGAGCCGGAGAAGAAGGTCTACGTCCGGATGGCGGTGACCAGGAAGAAGGAACTCGCCATCCAGATCACCGACTCCGGTGTCGGTATGAACGAGGACGAGATCGAGAACGCCAACACCCGCCTCGCCGACCCGCCCGACCTCGACGTCGCGGTGACCAGGCGAATGGGTCTGTACGTGGTCGCCCGGCTGGCCAAGCGGCACGACATCATCGTCCGCCTGCGCGACAACGAGGACATCGAGGGCGGCCTGATCGCCCGGATCACCGTCCCCGCGGGCCTGGTCCACGGCTCCGGCGCCCCCGCGCAGACGAACAACATCATCTCGCCGATCGCCCTGCCGCCCGCCATCGGCGACACGGCGGCCAAGGCCAGCGGCATCGCGGGTGCCTTCACCGGCAGCATGCCGCGACTGCGCTCCGACGGTGGCGTGGTGGCCGAGTCCCCGGTGGAGCGCTCCGCCGAGCAGGTCACCGGCTACCCGCCGTTCCAGCCGAGCTTCGGCGCGGAGAAGATCGACGACACCGGCGGCTGGGGTCCCCCCGCCTCCCCGGAGGAGATCAACTCCGCGCTCAACGGCCACATCTACGACGACACGGGCGCGGGCCTGTTCGGCACCCCGATGCCGGAGCAGCCCTACGACGACGACGCCAACGGCTACGTCTACGAGCCGCCGCCCCGGCCCGCCGAGCAGACCCACGGCGGCGACGCCCCCACGGAGCGGCTGCCGATCTACGAGGCCGTCCTGTCGCAGTGGTTCGAAGCGGGCGACACCGGCTCCACACCGGCGGCCAACGGCAACCCGCCCGCGAACGGCACGATCAACGGCGCACTCACCCCGGCCGAGCCCGAGGCTGCCCACCGCGCCGAGCCCACGGCCGAGGCCGTCGAGGCGCCCGCCGCGGCGGGCGAACCCGAGCCCGCACCGGAGCCCGAACCGGCCCCCGTCGTCGATCCCTGGGTTTCCCCTGGTGACGACGGTTGGCAGCGGGCCCGTGCACTGCTCGACCACAGTGCTGACACCATGACTACCGCAGGACTGCCCAAGCGGGTCCCCAAAGCCCACTTGGTCCCCGGTTCGGCAGCGCCAAGGGAGGAGACCACCGGCGAACAGCCGGCGGTGCCTCCACTGCCTCCCCGTACGGCGGACGCGATCCGCGGCCGCATGTCGAGCTTCCAACAAGGGGTTCGGCGGGGCCGACACGCCCTTGTCGACGCTTACCCTGGTGACCAGACCGGTTCAGACGAGAGCCGCCAAGACGAGGAGCAGGAGTGACGACCGCGTCAGTACAGCAGCCCGGCAGCTTCGGGTGGCTCATCACCGATTTCGTTCGCCAGGTCCCCGGCGTCGCGCACGCCGTGGTGGTCTCCGCCGACGGACTGCTGTTGGCCGGATCGCAGGGCTTGCCCCGCGACCGTGCCGAACAGCTCTCCGCGGTGGCGTCCGGCCTGGTGAGTCTCACCGCCGGTGCCGCGAGGTGCTTCGAAGCGGGCGGGGTCAACCAGACCGTGGTCGAGATGGACCGCGGCTACCTGTTCCTGATGTCGATCTCGGACGGCTCGTGCCTCGCGGTGCTCGCCGCCCCGAACTGCGACATCGGACTGGTCGCCTACGAGATGACCCTCCTGGTCGAGCGAGTCGGCCAGCAGATGACGCCCGAGCTGCGCGCGCAGCTTCAGGGCTCGCAGCGCAGGTAGTCGAGACGGCGGGGTGACAGCGCGATGAGTACGGGGCGCCGGGCGACCGGCAGGCGTACCGAGGACGACTTCTCCTACCGGGACCTGTTCGGCTCGGACTCCCGCTTCGGCGAATCCGACCTCGATGAACCCCTGGATGAGCCCGAGCGGAGGCTGACGGAGATGTCGGAACGCGGCTGGGAGGACCTGCCCGAACATGGCATCGGCGACCCGCCGAACCGGTTCGACATCGATGGGTTCCGGGCGAGGCTCTTCGGTGGGCCGAGCGCGGCGCTCTACGGTGACTCGGGCATCCCGGCGCAGTCCGACTGGGACAGCAAGGAGATCCCGGCGGTCCCGACGTTCGACCCGGAGCCGGAGCACGACCCGCTGCAGGAAACCGGTTCACTGGTGCGCCCGTACACCAAGACCGGTGGACGGACGCGCTCCGACTACGACTTGGCGATCGAGGCCCTGGTCTCCACCAGCGACCGAGGTCGGGTCCCCGACGCGGCGGTGCGCCCGGAGCACAGATCCATCTGCGGGCTGTGCCTGGATACCCGTTCGGTCGCCGAGGTCGCCGCGCACCTGCGGCTCCCGCTCGGCGTCGCCCGGGTCCTGATCGGGGACATGGCGGGAATGGGCCTGGTCTCGATCCACCAGAGCGGCATGGTCGTGGGCGACCGGCCGTCGATCGAATTCATGGAAAGGGTGCTCAGTGGGCTCCGCAGGCTCTAGTCCTCTCAGCGCGCGCGGCGCGGCACCGCAGCCGACCACCTCGGCCAAGATCGTGGTCGCCGGTGGGTTCGGCGTGGGCAAGACGACCCTGGTCGGCTCGGTATCGGAGATCGTGCCGTTGACCACCGAGGCCGTCATGACCGAGGCCAGCGTGGACGTCGACGACCTGTCGTCGACGCCGAACAAGACGACCACCACGGTGGCGATGGACTTCGGTCGCGTCTCGCTCGACTCCGACCTGATCCTGTACCTGTTCGGTACACCGGGTCAGCACCGGTTCTGGTTCATGTGGGACGACCTGGTCCGCGGCGCCATCGGCGCCATCGTCCTGGTCGACACCCGGCGCCTGGCCGACGCGTTCGCGTCCATCGACTTCTTCGAGGACCGCGGGCTGCCGTACATCATCGCGCTGAACTGCTTCGACCGCGTTCTGCACCACCGCATCGACGATGTGCGCGACGCGCTCACCGTCGAGCCGTCGGTGCCGATCGTGACCACCGACGCGCGTGACCGCGACTCCACCAAGGAAGCTCTCATCACGCTCGTCCAGCACGCCATGCAGCAGCGGATGTCCCGCGCCGTATAACCCGCGAGTCCCCACCTCCCGACAGTGAGTTCTCACT
>NZ_JBOHGC010000194.1:0-1513 GCF_050699995.1 Actinokineospora sp.
GATCAAGGAAGTCGAGCCGATCCGGGGCTACAAGGCGCTGCAACTCGATCAGAAGTCGCCGCCTGGGACATGTTCGGTGGTGGTAGACGTCGCGACGGGTCAGACATTGGACAGCGTCGTGAACGTCCGGTCGGAGCAGATCGACAACAAGTGCAAGATCGCTTATGAGTTTGCTGAGTCGGCGATGAAGACGTTGGTTGGGGGCAACTGATGGCGCTTTTCGATCACGGCTACAACTGGGACGCCTGGTCCCACAAGGATCTCCACAAGATGATCCACGGCGAGTCCAGCACCTGGTTCGGCGGCGATGACGGCGCGGGTGTGGCAAACGTGTCCGAGGCCAACGCGCGCTGGGCACGGTTCACGGCCATCATGGCCGACGCGAAGATCCAGACCGATGCCGCGCTGGCGCGGGCGGGCGCGTCCTGGGAGGGCGGCGCCGCGGACTCGATGAGCGCCGGGGTCACCCCGCTGTCGCAGTGGACGGTCGACGCGAACGAAGCAGGCCACGCAAGCAGCGGCGGTGTCGACCAGTTCAGCTCGTCCTACAGCTCCGCGCAGCGGCGGATGCCGGAACCGGTCGAGGTCGACTCCACCGCGAACTCCGCCTTCGGCGGCATCCCCGCCGGGTTCACCCACCTCTTCGGCGGCCAGACTGACCAGGACAAGCAGGAAGCCCAGGCGCAGCAGGCCAAGCAGGAAGCCGTGCGCGTCATGAGTGGCTACCAGTCCGACACGTCCACCGCCCAGTCCGGCCTGGGCCAGTTCGTGCCGCCGCCCTCGGTGACCGTCAGCGTGCCCGCACCGTCCGCGAACCCCGGCGAGATCAAGACCGGCGACGGCTCCATCGTCGGACCGCCTGGGACCGACTCCCACCGCCGCGGCATCTCCGAACCCGCGCCCCACACCATCCGGGACACGGCAGGACCGACCGGATCGAGCGACACCCCCACCCACGGCGTCCAGCAGACCACCAGCAGCAGCGCTACCCCGACAATCCAGAGTCCGCCGAGCACCGGCGGCAACCCGCCCGGCACCGGCAGCGGGCTGCCCCCAGGCACCAAACCGTCGCCCACCTTCGGCGGGCCGTACCTGCCCGGTTCCCTTCCCGGCGGAAGCGGTCCCGCGACGCCTGGCGGCGGGCGCGGTTCGGCCACGGGCAGCGGAACGGGACGCGGCGGCCAGGGCGGCGGTGGTCAAGGCAGTCAGAGCGGCCAAGGTAGTCAAGCCGGTCAGGGCCGTGGGACCGGGCGCGGCCCGATGGCCGGTGTGGGCGGCCTGGGCGCGGCCGAGGGACACACGACTGGGCGCGGCGGCGCCGCCACCGGTCGCCCCGGTTCCCCAATGGGCGGCGGCATGGGCGCGGGCGGTGCCAAGGGCGACGGCGACGAGGACGGCGAGCACTTCGCCGCCGACTACCTGCACGGCACCCACGACGACTTCTGGGACGACGGTCCCGTCGTGGCGCCGCCGGTGATCGGCGCGTGAACAGACCGATCGAGCTGTCCTGGGC
>NZ_JBOHGC010000195.1:0-5718 GCF_050699995.1 Actinokineospora sp.
CGTGCTGTTCCCGGGTGCCGCGGTTCAGCCCGCGGGCGACGTCATCGAAGCCGACGTCGCCCGCGAGGCCGCCGACGAGATCCTCGCCGTGCTCTGTTCGCTCGGCATCGACCACACCGGCGGCATCACCCTCGAGCAGATCGACACGGCGATGTCCGACGCCGCAGACCTCGCCGAGCGCGACGCTCCCGGTGAGGCGGCCGACGCGGTGGTCTGGGAGGAACTGGTCTCCCGCACCGGCGAAGAATCCCGCCTCAATGCCACCTACCTGGCCTTTCTCGTTATCGCGTGCCTGCTGGCCGCGGTCGGCGTGATCACCGATTCGCCGATCACGATCGTCGGCGCGATGGTGGTCGGGCCGGAGTTCGGGCCGCTCGCCGCCGTCGCGGTCGGGTTGGTCCGGCGGCGGTGGGACCTTGTGCGTCGCGCGAGCCTGGCGCTGGGGTTGGGGTTCCTGGTGGCCATCGCGATCACCGCTGGCGGCACCTGGCTCGGCTGGACCGCGGGCCTGTTCGACGCGAGCGTCATCGTCGGCGACCACCAGGTCGACTTCGTCTACCAGGTCGGCCCGTGGTCGCTGATCGTGGCCGTCCTGGCGGGCGCCGCGGGCATGCTGTCGATGACATCGGCGAAGTCCGCGGCCCTGGTCGGTGTGTTCATCTCGGTGACCACGGTGCCCGCCGCGGGCTATATCTCCGTCGCCGCGATCCTCGGCGAATGGCAGAAGGTGCTCGACTCGGCGGGCCAGTTGACGATCAACCTGCTGGGCATCGTGGTCGCCGCCTCAGCGGTGCTGATGGTGCGCCGGAGCAGGCGTTTCGCCGACGACGCGGTGCGCCCATTGTCGCCTGGCTGAATTTCAAACGTGGTTCCCACGAATTTCAAACGAAGGTCTCACGGTTTGGGAGCACGACACCCGTTCTGGCTTCGCGCCGTGATTTCTCGACCGGCCCCCTCCCTCTGGATCGTCGCGTACCACTACGGTCCTCGGGGACACCCAAGGCCCGGCCTAGGGGACCTACGATCGGGAGTAGGGTCAGAGGAGATGAGTGTGGAGATCGCCGCCGACCCACCGGAGACAAACGACACCGTGACGTCACCGGACCAGCAGGCGGAGGTACTGGCGACCGTCGTCGCCGCGGAGTCGGTGCTCACCAAGCGGTTCGGGGCCCGGATCCAGCTCGGCGAACCGGAAGACCTCGGCGGCAGCGAACGCTCCATCGTCTTACGGGTGAAGGTGGCGTCGAGCCCCTTCTCCCTCCCGCGCACCCTCGCCGTCAAGCGCTACGTCCAGCCGCCGGGCACCACCCCGCGTGACAGCTGGATCCGCGAGGCCGTCAGCTACCAGCTCTTCACCGCACTGACCGCCGAAGACCGCATGTGCCCGGAACTGTTCGCCCACGACGGCGACACCCGGCTCCTGGTCATGGAAGACCTTGGCCGCGCGCCGACGCTCGCGGGCAAGTTGCACGGCACCGACGCGCGCGCCGCGGAAGGCGCGCTGCTGTCCTGGGCCCGGTCACTGGGCCGCTTGCACGCCACGACCGCGGGCCGTGAAGCCGACTTCGACGCCTTGCTGCGCAGGCAGAGCCCACCCAACGCCAAAGACCCCCTCGCCGAACACGGCCCCACTGCCGTCGCCGCCCTGCCCGCGTTGCTCGCGGCCGAGTTCGGTGTCGAGACGAGCCCCGCGGCCGCCGAGTTCGCCCTGGGCACCGTGGCGTTGCTCGACAACAGCAGGCACCGGGCGTTCAGCCCGTCGGACTCCTGCCCCGACAACAACCTGATCACCAACCGCGGCGTGCGTTTCCTCGACTTCGAGGGCGGCTGCGTCCGGAACATGATGTTCGACGCGGCCTACCTGACGGTGCCGTTCCCGTCCTGCTGGTGCGCCTACGCCCTGCCCCCCGGCATGACCGACGCCATGCTCGCCGCGTGGCGCGCGGAAGTCCGAGTCATGTGGCCGGACCTCGATGACGACGCGGTGTTGCTGCCGCGGCTGCTTGACGCCCAGATCTTCTGGGTGTGGCTGACCACCTGGCAGTACCTGACGGTCCCGGACATCGACCAGCTCGGCTCGGGTGGCGCGGTCGACACCCCGCACCAGAGCGAGGTGCTGGTGGCCCGCTGGGTCGACCTGGCCAAGGCCGCGAAGCGCGCGGGCGCGAGCGCGGTCGCCGATCACGCCGAGTCTGTCGTCGTGGCGATGAAGGCACGCTTCGGAAACGGCTCGCTAGAACTCTACCCAGCGTTCCGATAAGGCACGCGGTTCGTCCGCGAGCACCGATTCTTCGCTGACGCGCCGCTACCAGGACACCCCGATCTCACCGCCCGTGCGCGCTCACCCCTGATCGTTGTCCCCGTGACCGCGGTGGCGATTTCCACGGCATGGACGGCGAGCAGGCTCGCCGTCCTCGGTGACTCGACAACCTTCGGCGTGGGCGACCCACTTCCCAGAGGCGGCTGGCGCGGTGTCGGCCCCCTCCTTGGCCAAGCGCTGGGCGCCCAGGTCGACAACTTCTCCTTCACCGGCGCGCGCATAGCGTGTGTCCACGACCGGCAACTCAAGGAAGCGCTCAAGGCGCGTCCGGACGCGGCCATCCTGATCGCCGGGATGAACGACACCCTGCGTTCGGACTTCGACCCGGAGCAGATGCGCGCGCACCTCATCCGCGTGGTGACCACGCTCAACACCCAAGGCGCGCTGGTCCTGCTCGCCCGCTACCACGACCACAGCCGCGTCTTCCGCCTTCCCAGCTCGCTTCGCCGCGCGCTCAAGGGCCGCATCGACCGCCTCAACGAGGTGATCGACGAGGTCGTGGCCGAGACCGGCGCCCCGTGCCTGGATCTTGACCGGATGCCGGGCGCCTACGGCCCCGATGTCTGGGCGGTCGACCGGCTGCACCCGTCCGAACTCGGCCACCGCATGCTCGCCGCCGGTTTCGGCGAGTTGCTGGCCGCCGCGGGCTGCGCGGTGCCGAACCCGGTGAGCCTGGTCTGCGAGGGCGGCAGGCCCGCCAACAAGGTCGAGCACTTCGCCTGGCTGATCATCAAGGGCATCCCGTGGCTGTGGCGGCGTGGGCGTGACCTGGTGCCCTACGCCGTGGGGATCATGGTCCGGTCGGTGGTGGGCCGTCCCGAGCCCAGCGGGCCCGTACCGGCGGAGGCCCCGGCGCGTCCGTAAAGTCCACGGCATGGCACTGGTTGACCGTGTACTGCTCGGACCCGGACCGTCGAACCCGTATCCGGAGGCGACCGCCGCGCTCGGCGCGCCGCTGCTCGGCCACCTGGACCCGGAGTTCCTGCGCGTGCTCGATGAGACGTGCGCGCGCCTGCGGGTCGTGTGGGGCACGCAGAACGCCCGCACCCTGCCGCTGTCGGGCACCGGCTCGATCGGCATGGAGGCCGCGTTCGCGAACTTCGTCCGACCAGGTGACGTCGTGGTCGTGGCGGTGAACGGGCTCTTCGGCGAGCGGATGGTCGACGTCGCCGGGCGCTACGGCGGCGAGGTCGTGCGCGTCGACCACGACTGGGGACAGCCCGTCGACGTCGAGCGCGTCCTCGCCGCGCACCCCGCGCCCAAGGTCGTCGCGGCGGTGCACGCGGAGACGTCGACCGGCGTGCGCAGCGACATCGGCGCCCTCGCTGTCGACACGCGACCCGGGCGCGCTCGTCGTCGCCGACTGCGTGACCTCGCTGGCCGGGATCCCGGTCAGCATCGACCACTGGGGTGTGGACGTCGCGTACTCCGGCACCCAGAAGTGCCTGGGTGTCGCGCCGGGTCTGGCGCCGTTCACGGTGTCCGAGCGCGCGTGGGAGCGGCGCGTGTCGAAGCCGCCTACCTGGTACTTGGACTTGAACCTGATCGGCGCTTACGTCGACGGAAGCAACGGCGGCCGTACCTACCACCACACCGCGCCCGTGGCCATGATCGCGTCGCTGCACGCCGCGCTCGGCCGGGTGCTGGAGGAAGGGCTGGAAGCGGTCTGGGAGCGGCACCGGGTCGCGGGGGAGCGGCTGCGGGAAGGACTCGGCGAGCTCGGCTTGGACCTGTTCGCCGCCGAAGGCCACCGGCTGCCGGAGCTGACGACCGTGCGCGTCCCCGACGGCGTGGACTCCGCCAAGATCCGGCACGTTCTCCTCTCGGAGTACAACCTGGAAATAGGCGCGGGTGCGGGCGCGTTCGCCACCAGTGTGTGGCGCATCGGCCTGATGGGTCACAACGCCCGGCTCGACCGGGTGGAACTCGTCCTCGGCGCGCTGCGCCGGGTCCTCGGCCGATAGGAGTCGGATACATGCGTGCGACCGTCCTGCATGGTGCTGGTGACATCCGGCTCGAGGACGTGGCGGACTTGCAGGGTATCGCCTTTCAGTACCCATCTGTTACAAGGTTGGCCCACCTTTCGACTACGTGAATGCGTTAACTCCACAACTCGTAGCCATACTGACACACGGCTGCGAGATCGATCCGAAACTCGGGCATCCTTCCTCGCAACATGGCAACTCCAGTCACCGCAGCGCGGACTAACCGTCGATTTCAGGCGGAAGGATTTAGCCCGCCCCGAATCCCAGCCAGATAGTCAGTTATCCGCACCCTAATCCGCGGATGCATGTTAAGCTGTGAAAGCTCGCCTATTGGCACGAAGCGCAATTCTGTCGACTCATCACTGAGCCGGAGGCTTCCTCCATTTATCGAACAGACAACGCAGACGGAGAATTCCTGGCGTACTTCACCGTCACTATATTCAAATACATGCTTTGGGTCCGAATACACGGCGCTTATATAGGTGGGCGCGACATGCAAGCCGGTTTCTTCCAGCACCTCACGGACGGCGGTTGTTGCAATCGATTCACCGAATTCCATGCCGCCGCCGGGAAGTGCCCATAGATCGTTGTCAGAGCGCCGGTGAAGCAAGATTCGGTTCGAGTCATCGACGATAATCGCTGATGCGGCTGCCACAATGGAGTTGGGCTCGGGTGCTTGTGGATCATCGTAGTAGTCAACTCGTGCCATAGGTTATCTCCCTAGGATGTCCAGTCCACGGGTGCGGTGTTGAACCACACCGTTTCGAAGTGGTTGGCGAATCGGCCGAACAGTCCACCATTTCCGGTACGGCGTAGATGCAGCATCGGAGCCGAAGCTCCGGTGGTCGCATAGAGGTGAGGCGTCACCAGCATCTCGTCATCAAATCGGAAGATCGAGTTGTACAGCGGGATGTCCTGGTAGCGGACTTGGAAGTTCTCGCAGTCCAACAGCGGCGTGAAATGTTTGATCGTGGAATTGATTCGCACGGTTAGCGTGATGGGCTGGTCTTCCTCAGCGTCCCGGTAGGCGACATGGGGTGAGATCGGGTCGGCGATGGCAGCTCGCACGACGCATCCGTCGTCACACTTCCTCCTTAGTGTGTCGACCAGCTCCGGATGCTGCATCGCCAGGAAGTACAGGGTGTACCCCAGTAGGTCGATTTGGCGAGTGGCGCCGGTGATGAGGTCCCACCACGCGGAGACGGGAAACTCGGACCTGTATGGGTACGTGCCAACGATCTCGTTCGATGAACCCGGTGGCGGAGTTTGTGACCGCAGGGGTGCCGCCAATGCCGCTGCCTTAAGTGATTGTGGTGGGTTAAGATCGTCGTGTGGCTGGTGTGACACGTGAGGTGAAGGCGGCTCAGGAGCGGCTTCCGGACCGGATTTCGATCGGGGTGTTGGCGAGGACGT
>NZ_JBOHGC010000196.1:0-2324 GCF_050699995.1 Actinokineospora sp.
CCCTACCTGCACGCCGACCTGTTCCGGGAGCACGAGTTGCGGGCGCCGAAGGGTGTGCTGCTCTATGGCCCGCCCGGCTGCGGTAAGACGCTCATCGCGAAAGCGGTGGCGAACTCCCTGGCCAAGCAGGTCGCGGCGGCCCGGGCCAGCAAGGACCCGTCGGGTGCGCCGCAGCCGTCGGAGGCCAAGTCCTACTTCCTGAACATCAAGGGTCCGGAGCTGCTCAACAAGTTCGTCGGCGAGACCGAGCGGCACATCCGGATGATCTTCCAGCGGGCGCGTGAGAAGGCGTCCGAAGGCACCCCGGTGATCGTGTTCTTCGATGAGATGGACTCGATCTTCCGAACCCGGGGCAGCGGTGTGTCCTCCGACGTGGAGACCACGATCGTGCCTCAGTTGCTCAGTGAGATCGACGGTGTGGAGGGCCTGGAGAACGTCATCGTCATCGGTGCGTCCAACCGCGAGGACATGATCGACCCGGCGATCCTGCGACCAGGCAGGCTCGACGTGAAGATCAAGATCGAGCGGCCGGACGCCGAGGCGGCGAAGGACATCTTCTCCAAGTACCTCACCACCAGCCTCCCGATCCACGACGAGGACCTGGCGGAGTTCGCGGGCGACAAGCGCGCCTGCCTCGACGCCATGATCCAGCACACCGTCGAGCGCATGTACGAGGAGACCGAGGAGAACCGCTTCCTCGAGGTCACCTACGCCAACGGCGACAAGGAAGTGCTCTACTTCCGCGACTTCAACTCCGGCGCGATGATCCAGAACATCGTCGACCGGTCCAAGAAGGCGGCGATCAAGTCGGTGCTGGAGACCCAGCAGCGCGGCTTGCGCGTGCAGCACCTGCTCGACGCGATCGTCGACGAGTTCGCCGAGAACGAGGACCTGCCCAACACGACCAACCCGGACGACTGGGCACGGATCTCGGGCAAGAAGGGCGAGCGCATCGTCTACATCCGCACCCTGGTGACCGGCAAGAACCAGGATTCGGGTCGGGCGATCGACACGGCCACGAACACCGGCCAGTACCTCTAGTCGAGTTCGGTGTGGGGCCCCGCGTGCGCGCGGGGCCCCACCCATACTCATGGGGTGCGATTCACCCTCGGTCTGGCCGCGCTGGGCAGGCCCGCCTACCTCAACCTCGGCCGCGACCTGCCCGCCAACCGCGCCGTCGAGACCCTCCGATCGAGGACATGGGATGTCCTGGACGCCGCCTATGAGGCAGGCGTCCGCCGCGTGGACACCGCACGCTCCTACGGCCGCGCCGAGGAGTTCCTCGCCTGCTGGCTCGACGCGCGCGGCCACGACGACGTGACTGTGTCGTCGAAGTGGGGCTACACCTACGTCGGCGCTTGGCGCATGGACGCCGAGGTGCACGAGGTCAAGGAACACTCGCTCACCCGGTTCCGGACACAGTGGTCCGAAAGCCGCGCACTGCTCGGCTCGCGGATCGCGCTCTACCAGGTGCACTCGCTGACCGCGGACAGCCCGCTGTTCACCGACGAACCACTCCTCGACGCCCTCGCCGAACTCGCCGATTCCGGCAGGCGGCTGGGTTTCTCCACCTCAGGCCCCGCCCAAGCCGACGCCATCCGCCGAGGCCTGGCCCTGGAGCGCGGGGGAGTGACGATCTTCACCGCCGTCCAGTCCACCTGGAACCTCCTCGAACCGTCGGCGGGCCCCGCCCTGGCCGAGGCGCACCGGGCGGGCGCCCACGTCGCGATCAAGGAAGCCCTGGCCAACGGCCGACTCGCTGTCGAACCGCCGCCCGCGCTTCCCGAACCCTCCGACGCGGTCGCCTTGGCCGCGGCCCTGGCTCAGCCCTGGGCCGACACCGTGCTGATCGGCCCGGTCACCCGCGCCCAACTCGTGTCGAACCTGCGCGCCGCCGCACTGGACCCGATCGACCTGCCGGATCTCGCCGAACCCGCCGCCGAGTACTGGGCGGCCCGGTCGCGGCTGCCGTGGACTTGAGGCGGGCTTGACCCCTCCGCCCGGCTGCCGTCTCCGGCCGGTAGGTTTGATCGACAGCCCCCTTCGCGAAAGGACGCTCGTGCGTCGTGTGCAGGCGCTGGCAGGCGCCGCCGTGCTCCCCGTTCTCCTGGCCACGGCGTGCTCTGACCGCCCGAACGACCTCTACACGTACTACGACGACCCTTCCTCGGTCACGAACGTGCCCCCAAGCCCGACCCGGCCGAGCGCGACCACAACGACGACAACGACGACCCAACGCAAACCCGACCCGTCGGCGGCCGCGTTGACCGCCGTCGACCTGGCAGCCGAAGAGGTCCAGCCCGACGGCGCCCCCAAGACCGCGG
>NZ_JBOHGC010000197.1:0-7094 GCF_050699995.1 Actinokineospora sp.
CGGCCGGACTCGTCGTCGAGGCCGCTGCCCGCCCGGCCGCCCGACTCGGTGTCACCGTAGGCGCCGCCGCCGGAGCCGCCGGTCGCCGCACCACCGGCGCCACCGTCAGCACCGCCATCCGCCCCACCATCGGAACCGCCGAAACCGCCCCCGCCACCGGCGCCGCTGTCAGCGCCACCATCCGCGCCACCGTCGGAACCGCCGAAGCCGCCGCCACCGGAGCCACCCCCACCGGCGCCGCCATCCGCGCCCCCATCAGCACCGCCGTCCGAGCCGCCGCCACCGAAGCCGCCTCCGCCACCACCGTCAGCACCGCCATCGGCGCCACCGTCGTGCCCACCCGGTGTGCCCTCGGCACCGCCGTCGCCCACGCCGTGGCTTCCCCCGCCGCCGAAGCCGCCGCCGCTCGCACCACCGTCCGCGCCGCCGTCGGCGCCACCGTCATGACCGCCGGGAGAGCCCTGCGCGCCCCCGTCCGCTACCCCGTGGTTCCCCGCCTCGCCGCTGCGGATGTCGTCGTCGTTCAGGGACATGGTGTCCTCCGTGTTCTCGGCGTTGAGCTTCTACGCGGACCTGGTACCCCCATTCGGGCGTTTCCATGCCGGTTTTCACCAGGACCACCCGTTCCGGACCAGCGTTTATGCGGCGCCCACCGGGGGTAGTTCTGAGTCGCCTGAGACGATCGAGCGGAGGGGTGGGCCAATGCGACCGGGCGACTTGCTCGACGGGCGCTACCGGCTCGGCAGGCTGGTCGGCACCGGCGGTATGGCCGACGTGCATGAGGCCACCGACATCCGCCTCGGCCGCGAGTCGCCGTGAAGCTGTTCCGGCGCCGCGCCGAGGGTGAAACCGCCGCGCGACTGGACTCCGAGGCGCGGCTGCTCAGCGGTCTGTCGCACCCCGGCCTGCTCCGCGTCTTCGACATCGCCCCCGACAGCGACCGTCCGTACCTGGTCATGCAGCTGGTGCGCGGCCGCACGCTGCGCCGGGAGATCGACAGCGGTCCGCTCGACCCGCAGCGCACGGCCCGGCTGGGCGCGCGGCTCGCCGACACTCTCGCGTACGTGCACTCCCAGGGGATCATGCACCGCGATGTGAAGCCATCCAACGTGTTGCTGTCGGAGACGGTGGGCTGCTACCTCGCGGATTTCGGCATCGCCCGCGCCGAGGGTGACGAGCGGGTCACGGGCAGCGGGCAGTGCGTCGGGACGGCCGCTTACCTTGCGCCCGAACAAGTACAGGGTGAGCCGTGCGGCCCGCCCGCCGACATCTACTCGCTGGGTCTGATGCTGCTCGAGTGTCTGACCGGCAGGCCGGAGTACGACGGCACCGACGTGGAGGCGGCCGTGGCCCGGCTGCGCCGCGACCCCAGGATTCCCGACTGGCTGCCCGGTCCGTGGCCGGAGACGCTGGCGGCGATGACCGCCCGCGACCCGGCCGACCGACCGGACGCCGCGGACTGCGCCCAGCGGCTCGCCGCGGTGGCGCTGACGGGCGGGCGCCCGTTGCCCCCGGCGGGACCACGGTTGCGGTGTCCACACAGGACCCAGGACGGACGACGCGAAATCACCCGATGCCGCGAAATCGGGCAAGGGCAAGAAGAGAGGCAAGTCCGACCGCTGATCACTCGACCGATCGGCGGTAGCGGACCTCGCGGCGCGGCCCGGGTGCGGCGAACCGGCGGATGAGATAGGTGAGCGCGGCGCCGATCAGCAGCCACACGATCGCGGCCATGCCGTAGTTGAGCAGCACGGCGATCTTCTCCGACGCCGGGGTGAAGAGCCCTTCGAAGCCCAGCGACACCGCGCCGGAGAACTTGTCCACAAAGGATGCGAAGCCGTTCGACGGATTGGCGTCGGCGATCGTCAGGATGATCTTCGCCACCAACACGACCGCGAACAGTCCACAAAGGAACGTGATGAGGCTGCAGATCATGCCGACGGCACGGTTGCGGCTCGCGTCGGTGTCGGCGACGCGCTCGTGGACGACTTCCTCGTCGGCGGGCATCCCAGGCACGACGGGCTCGCGCTGAGGATCGGAATAGCGAGGGTCATTATCGGGATACGTCATAGATCCATGGTCGCACCGGCGACCACGCCCCGCTGGACGAGTCAGCCCGCGAAGCGCTGCTGGAGCCGGTCGAGCGTGGCCCGGATGCCCTTGAGGTTCTTGCCGGGGAACTTCACCAGTTCCAGCAGGAAGCCGATGCGCGCGGTGGACCAGTCGAAGGTCTCGGTGACCTCGGTGCGGCCGTCGCCGAGGTCGCGCAGCTCCCAGCGCCACCGGTGGCCATAGAAGTGCCGCCACGCGATCAGCCGGTCCTCTTCGAATTCGACGACCGTGTTCAGGATCTTGTACTGCCGACCCATCTTCATGTCCATGCCGAACTTGTCGCCCAGCTTGAGCCTGCGCGGCCCGGTGCTGCGCGCGGCCAGCACGGTGCCGGACCCGTCGATCAGGGGGTGCTTCGCGGGATCGGCCAACAGCTCGAAGATCTCGGCCGCGGGCGCATCGATGATCCGGGTGTCGGAGACCTGACGTGGTGCCATTCCAGCACCCTAGGTCAATCCGACAGTCCTGCCGTGGTCCAAGTGAGCTGTGTCATTGAATCGGCGGACGTGCCACACCGGGCCGTCGACCACGAGTTGGGAGATCGACCCGTTGTCCGACCCGAGGAACGCGAACGGCGCGGACCCGCCGGCCAGGGCGATCGCCTGCCCGATGACGCCGCCGTGGGTGAACACCGCGACGCGCTGGTCGGGGTGGCGCGCGGCCAGCCGCTCGACCGCCCCGCGGACCCGCTTCGCGAACTCCTCGTTCGGCTCGCCGCCGGGGATGGCGTCCCAGCGCTGCTCCTCGCGCATCCGCACCGCGATCGGGTCGTTCTGGGCGACCTTCTGCCGGAACAGGCCGCCCTCCCACTCGCCGAGGAACACCTCGCGAAGGTCGGCCTCCACCTGCGGCGTCAGGTCCAGCGCGCGGGCCAGCGGCGCGGCGGTCATGGCCGTGCGCCGGAGAGTCGTGACGTAGATGGCGTCGATCCCGAGGCTCGCCAGCCGGGCGGCGACCCGCTCGGCCTGGTGCTCACCCTCGGGCGCGAGCGGCGGGTCCCCCTGGCCGCCGACAAGGTCGAACCCGCGGTCCGGATCGGCGGCGGCGGACTCGCCGTGCCGGATCAGGAGGAACTCGGTCGACCCCGCGGGTGCGACGAAGCGGAGCTGGCGGTACGAGGCAGTGGACACCAGGACAGCAGACCGTGTCGGCGCGCGGCCGTCAACCGAGCGGCTTCACCAGGAGCTCGAAGGCGAGGTCGTCGCGCAGCGGAACGCCGAACCGCTCGTCGCCGTAGGGGAACGGGGTCAGCTCGCCGGTCCGCGTGTAGCCGCGCCGCACGTACCAGGCGATCAGGTCCTCGCGGGCGTTGATCACCTTCATCCGCATCTCGCCCAGGCCCCACTCGAACCGGGCGAAGCGCTCGGCCTCGGCCAGGGTGTCGCGGCCGATGCCGCCGCCCTGCATGCCGGGGACCACGGCGAACATGCCGAAGTACCCGGCGCCGTCCTCCTCGGCGACATGGCAGCACGCCACCAGGTCGTCGTCGCGCCACGCCATGAGCAGCGCGCTCTTGGGCGAGGTGATCACCTCGGCGACGCCGTCGGGGTCGGTGCGCCGGCCCTCGAGCAGGTCCGCCTCGGTCGTCCAGCCCGTGCGGCTGGAGTCGCCGCGGTAGGCGGACTCGATCAGCGGGACGAGAACGGGCACGTCAGCGAGGGTCGCTTCGCGGAAAGTCAGCACGGTTCGAGCCTATGCGAGCGTCTGCCACCACGGTTCCACGGTCGGCGGGGCGTCGACGTCGACCCGCTCACCCGGCCGCGGGATCGCGAGCGCCACGTCGCGGGCCTTCGCCTCGGCCCACACCCGGTCCGCAGGCTCGGTCCAGGCGTGCAGCGCGAGCTTGAACGTCGCCCAGTGTACCGGGATCATCAGCCCGCCCTGCAGGTCGACGTGCGCGGCGACGCCGTCCTCCGGGGTCATGTGGATGTCGGGCCAGCCGTCGGCGTAGGCGCCGACCTGGATGAGTGTCGCGTCGAACGGGCCGTGCGCCTCGCCGATCTCGCGGTAGCCGTCGAAGTAGCCGGAATCGCCGGTGTAGAAGACTTTCCGCGTCGGACCGGCGATGACCCACGACGTCCAGAGCGTCTCGTCGCGGGTGAAGCCCCGCCCGGAGAAGTGCTGCGCGGCGGTCGCGATGAGCCGCACGCCCGCGACCTCGGCGCTCTCCTCCCAGTCGAGTTCGATGATCCGGTCGGCGGGCACCTTCCAGCGCTCCAGGTGGGCGCCGACGCCCAGCGGCACCACGAACGGCGCGGTCTGCGTGCGCACCAGTTCGCGCACGGTCGGCAGGTCGAGGTGGTCGTAGTGGTCGTGCGAGATCACGATGGCGTCGACGTCGGGCACGTCGGAGAGCGGCTGCGGCATCGGGTGCAGCCTGCGCGGGCCGACCAGCTGCGACGGCGAGACGCGCTCACTCCACACCGGGTCGAACAGCACCCGCGCGCCGTCGATCTCGACGAGCGTGGTCGCGTGGCCGTACCAGGTGAGGAACAGGCCGTCGTCGGTCGGCGGCTCCGGCGTGACCACGGGGATCTCGCCCACCGGGGTCCGCTGCTGCTTGCCGAACAGCAGCTCGCGGACGAGGCCGCCGCTCGCCTCCTGGTCGAACTGGATCGTCCGCGCGCGGTTGTGGAACCTGCCGTCGTGGAACTGGGGCGAGCGGCTCACGCGGTCGGCGCGCTCGCCTCGGGCCTTGGCACCCATGGCGACGGGCACGTCGCGCACGGCCCAAGCCGCGGCGGCCAGCCCGCTCAGGCCGAGAAGAAGGCGTCTCATGTCCTCGATGGTGCCATCGCTCGGCTGTGAGCGCCCTCAGCCGATGCGGCAGCCGTAGGTCGCGGTGCGCAGCCGCATCGCCCGCCGGGCCACCAGACCCGGCCGCGGCGACCGGACCGACACCTTGCGCAGGTAGGACTCGTCGACCTGCAGGCCGGCGGGTGCGGGGTATTCGTCGTCCGGGGCCTGCGGGTGGTCCGGGGGCAACAGGTCGAGGATCGCGCGCAGCGCCCAGCGGGCATGGCCGTGGTAGGACCAGACGACCGACTCGGCGGTGAACACGTCCCAGTCGCGGACCTGCCGGGATCTGGCGGCCGTCACGTCGTGCGCGTCCTTGATCACCACGTAGTCGACGTGGCTCTCCCAGGCGTAGGTGGCCACGATGGCCTCCGGGCTGTCGCTGCCGCCGCAGAGGTACACGGTGAAGCCATCGGCCACGACAGAACGCAGGAGGTCGTCGATCTCGCCCAGGTCGCCGGGCAGTGACTCTTCGCAGGGTTGGCTCATCGTTATCACCCGACTGGCCGAGTGTCACTGCCGCTCAGAGCCGCGATCTGGTGACACGGTGTATTCGACTTGGCCTGTTTACCGCACCTGACCAGCAGTTGGCTACCCAATCGCGCCATCAACACCAATGCGTCATTCACCGTTGGCATATCACCCATGTGAGTGACAGCTTTACCCGATCGGCCCTTGCACCGGTTGACCCACGGCTTCGAAGACCAACATCGTGTTCACCGAGACCACCTCGGGCCTGCTGAGCAGGCGATTGATCAGCAGCTGCTGCAGGTGGGTGGTGTCGGGCACGGCGACCTGGACCAGGTAGTCGTCGGGCCCGGCGACGTGCAGTAGCGACACCGTCTCGGGCTGTTCGAGGACGAACGCCTTGAACGCGGCGACGATCTGCTGCCGGTGCGGGCGGACCCGCACCGACAGCAGTGCGCTGACCGGCCTCCCCAGCGCGGCCAGGTTCACAGTGGCGTGGAACCCCGTGAACACCCCTCGTCTGCGCAGCGACCGCACTCGCTCCAACGCGGTGGAGGGGGCGACGCCGACGATGGCGGCGAGTTCCTTGTTCTGCAGCCGGGCGTCCTTCTGCAGCTCCCGCAGAATCGCGACATCCACCGCATCCAGGTCACTCGGTTGGCCCATTGGCCGAATGTACTGGCTGGCGCCTGACAAACCCGCCACCTCTCGACTTGGGCTAGTGCGCTTCTTTGATCGCGTACGCGAGGTCGTCGCGCAGGTCCTCCAGGTGCTCCAGGCCGACCGACATCCGCACCACGGCCGCGTCGGGCTTGGCGTGCGCCTCCACCGGCCGGTGGGTCAGCGAGGCGGGGTGCTGGATCAGCGAGTCGACGCCGCCGAGCGACACGGCGTGGGTGATCAGCCGCACCGCCTCGACCAGGCTTGCCGCGCTGTCGTAGCCACCCGCCACGGAGAACGCGACCATCGCGCCCGGTCCCGCCATCTGCCTGCCCACCAGCGGGCCGGACGGGAAGTACACACGCTCGACGTGCTCCTGCTCGCCCAGCCACCCGGCGAGTTCCACGGCGGTCGCCTGCTGGGCGTTGACCCGCACCGGCAGTGTCTGCAGCCCGCGGTGCAGGAGGTACGCGGCGAGCGGGTGCATCAGCCCACCGGTGACGGCGCGGACCCGGCGCAGCTTCGCCGCCCAGTCCGCCGACGTCGCCACGACACCGCCGATGACGTCACCGTGCCCACCGAGGTACTTGGTCGCCGAGTGCAGCACGAGCGTCGCGCCGTGCTCGATCGGCCACTGCAAAACCGGCGTGGCGAAGGTGTTGTCGACGATGACCGGCACATCCCCGGCGGCCTCGCACACGGCGGTCAGGTCGAGCAGTTCCAGCGTCGGGTTCGCGGGCGTCTCCACGAGTACGAGCCCGGTGTCGGGCCGCAGCGCCTCGGCGATGCCGTCCGGCTCGACCCAGGTGACCTCGGTGCCGAGCAGCCCGGTCGCGAGCAGGTGGTCGGACCCGCCGTAGATCGGCCGCACCGCCACGACGTGCGGCTTGCCCTCCTCGACTGTCGCGATGAGACACGCGGTCAGCGCGGCCATCCCGGAGGCGAACGCCACCCCCTGCTCGGCCATCTCAAGGGAGGCGAGGGCGTCCTCGAAGCGGGCCACGGTGGGGTTCCACAGTCGCTGGTAGACCAAGCCGCCCTCGGCAGGAGGGAGTCCG
>NZ_JBOHGC010000198.1:0-11414 GCF_050699995.1 Actinokineospora sp.
CCCGCGGGCTGGACCGTCCGCGGCGTCACGGCCCGCCACGGCGACCTCGCCCCCGCCGCGGTCGACGGTGTGGCGGGCCCGAGTGCCCTCGCTCTGCCCAGACGCGCGCTGACCGTCGCCTGGGAGCACGGGCTGCCGCTGTGGCCCGGCGGCGACGTCGTGCACGCGCCGACGCCCCTCGCCCCGCCCGCCCGGCGCGGCAGGCGGTTGGTCGTCACCGTGCACGACACGGTTCCGTTCACCCACCCGGAGACGCTGACCAGCCGCGGCGCGGCCTGGCACCGCAAGGTGATCCGGCGCGCCACCCGCACCGCTGACGCGATCATCGTGCCGACTCGGGCCGTCGCCGACGACCTCGCCCGGCACGCCCCCGGGCCCGTGCCGGTCCACGTCGTCGGGCACGGGGTGTCCTCGGTGCTCAGCGCGCCGTCGGCCGCGAACCTCGGACTTCCCAAGGCTTACGTCCTCGCCGTGGGGACCGTCGAGCCGCGCAAGGGACTCGACGTGCTGGTCGAGGCGATGGCGGCGGTTCCCGGTGTGCCGCTGGTGGTGGCCGGGCCCGCGGGCTGGGGCGACGTCGACCTGCCTGCCCTCGCCGCGCGACACGGGTTGCCCCACGATCAGGTGCGGGTCCTCGGGCGGCTCGGTGACGAGGAACTCACCGCCGTCCTGCACGGCGCGACCGTGCTCGCCGCGCCGAGCCGGGCCGAGGGATTCGGGCTGCCCGTGCTGGAGGCGATGGCGGCGGGCGTGCCCGTGGTGCACTCGGACGCGCCCGCCCTCGTCGAGGTGGCGGGCGGTGCGGGAATGCAGGCGAAACGCGACGACCCGGCCGCGCTCGCCGACGCACTGCGGACGGTGCTGGACTCCCCGGACCTGGCCGCGTCGATGGTCGAGCGAGGGCGCGCGCGAGCGGCCGAGTTCACCTGGGATGGGGCGGCCGAGTCGCTGTGGCGGCTGCACACGAGTCCGCGCGGTGGCGCGAGTTAATCCATTCGGCAAATCTCCGGCAATCGCACGTCGTAGGCTGATCGCCGTGTCCGACCCCACCGTGCTCATCGACGCGACCGCGGTGCCCGCGGACCGCGGTGGGGTGGGCCGGTACGTCGACTCGCTGGTCGCGGCCCTGGCCGCCGACGGTGCCGACCTCAGCGTCGTCTGCCAGCCCCGCGACAGCAGGCTCTACGGCGAACTCGCGCCCAGCGCGCGGATCGTGCCGACCTCGGAGTCGGTCACCACCCGCACGGCCCGGCTGGCCTGGGAGCAGACCACCCTGCCGCGGCTGGTGCGAAGACTCGGCGTCGACGTCCTGCACTCGCCGCACTACACGATCCCGCTGGCCAACCCGGTCGCGTCGGTGGTGACCCTGCACGACGCGACGTTCTTCACCGACGCCGGCCTGCACCACTCGATCAAGGCCCGCTTCTTCCGGGCCTGGACCAAGACCGCGCTCGTGCGCGCGTCGCGCTGTGTCGTGCCGAGCGAGGCCACCGCGGCCGAGCTGACCAGGGTCGTGCGCGCCGACCCGCGGTCGCTCGACGTCATCCAGCACGGCGTCGACACGGACCGCTTCCACCCGCCCGCACCGGCCGAGATCAAAGCCGCTCGGGCCGCCATCGGCCTGGGCGAGCAGCCGTACGTGGCGTTCCTGGGTGCGCTCGAACCACGCAAGAACGTGCCCGCGCTCATCCGTGGCTTCGTCGCCGCCTGCGCGGGCCGGGCCGACCCGCCCGCCTTGGTGCTGGCCGGGCAGCCCGGCTGGGACCACCAGATCGAATGCGCACTCGACGCCGCGCCACACCGGCTGCGGGTCATCCGGGCTGGTTACCTGCCCTTCGAGCACCTGTCCGGCTTCCTCGGCGGGGCCGCGCTGGTCGCGTATCCCAGCCTGGGCGAGGGATTCGGGTTGCCCGTGCTCGAGGCGATGGCCGCGGGCGCGTGCGTCCTGACGACCCGGCGGCTGTCGCTGCCCGAGGTCGGCGGCGACGCGGTCGCCTACTGCGGCGTCGGCGCGGGCGACATCGCCGCCACCATCACCGACCTGCTCGACGACCCGGGCCGCCGGGCCGCGCTCTCGGCGGCGGCGCAGCGCCGGGCCAAGGAGTTCTCCTGGGGCCTGAGCGCCGAACGACACCGCGAGGTCTACGGGCGGGCCCACCGCCTCCACCGCAGGGGTCGATGAGGCGCGGCCGGGTTGGCGTGCACAATGTCTGGTCGTGACCGAAACCTACGGTGCCGAGATCGCCGTCGTGACCGTGACCTACTCGCCGGGCGAGACCATGGACCGGTTCCTCGACACGCTCGAGAAGGCCACCGCCCGCCCGGTCCACGTGATCCTGGCCGACAACGGCTCGACCGACGGCGCCCCTGAGGCCGCCGCCGAGGCCCGCGCGAACGTCGAACTCGTGCGCACCGGGGGAAACCTCGGCTACGGCGGCGGCGCGAACCGAGGTGTGGCGGCGCTGGACTCCAGCTATGGCTGGGTCGTGATCTCGAACCCGGACGTCGAGTGGGAGCCGGGGTCCCTCGACGAGCTGATCGCCGCCGCCGACCGGTGGCCGCGCGGCGGGACGTTCGGCCCACTGATCACCGAACCGTCGGGCGCGGTTTACCCCTCGGCGCGTGAGGTTCCTTCGCTGGGCAAGGGAATCGGGCACGGGGTGCTGGGGAAGGTATGGCCGGGCAACCCGTGGACCCGGGCGTACAAGCAGTCCGTTTCCGATGTGCGCGAGCGTGTCGCCGGGTGGCTGTCGGGCTCGTGTTTCCTGATCCGGCGGGAAGCCTTCGACTCGGTGGACGGGTTCGATTCGCGGTACTTCATGTACTTCGAGGACGTGGACCTCGGAGAGCGGCTTGGCCGGGCGGGGTGGCAGAACGTGTATGTGCCTTCAGCGAAGGTGATGCACGTTCAGGGTGTGTCGACGGCGAAGGCGTCAACCAGGATGCTCGCGGCACATCACGAGAGTGCCTACCGGTTCATCGCTGATCGACACCAGGGGCCGTTGTGGGCGCCGGTTCGGACCGTGATCAAGGCCGGGTTGGCGCTGCGGCTGAAGATGGAGACGCGCTAGCCGTCGAGTCGTTGGCCGAAGGTCGGCCGATCCGGATGCGGCCGAGGCTTCATGGTCGGCACCAGACCATCCACTTGCTCCGGTGCCTGCTGTTGCCGCGGCTGCGGTGGAACCGGCAGCCGCTCAGTGGGTCTGCCCGGCGACGCCACCGAAGTCGTGGCGGCTTCCTGGGCGATGGCGGGAAGTTCCTCACGCCCACGGGTGACCGGGAAGACCATGGTCACTTCCGGGTCCTCATCAAGCGCGTTCACCACTGCCCGGGGGATCTGCAGGGTCGCGGATGCGTCCATCGGTGAGATGGCGCTCTCCGGGGTGACGACGTAGGAGCCGCGTGCGCGGGCACGGGCCAGGATGGCGTCGGCGCGCTCACGGGGGTCCATATGGTGGCCTCTCCTGCGTCGCTCGATGTGCTCTGGTCAGACTATCCCGCCAGTCGCGCCGCGTCATCGTTCCACGGCATCAGATGTAGTCGAGATCGCCACGCTCGCGCAGGATCTCGGTCAGGCGCTTGATGTCCTGGGCTCGGTCGCGCCTGCACACCAGGACCGCGTCGTCGGTGTCGACGATGATGAGGTCGTTGACGCCGAGGGTGGCGACCAGTCGGTGTGCGGGGACCACGATGACGCCGTCACCGTCGACCACCACGACATTCGCCTTGCCGCCCGCGGTGACGAACAGCCTGCCGCCCTCACCGACGTCGGTGCCGAGGAGGTCGCCGAGGGTTTCGAAGTCGCCGATGTCACTCCAGCCGAAGTCTCCCGGGACGGTGGCCACCAGGCCGTCGGCCGCGGCCGGTTCCATCACCGCGTACTCGACGGCGACCTTCGGCACGCTCGGCCACAGTTCCGCCAGGACCGCCTCCTGCTCCGGGGTGTCCCAGGCGGCGGCGATGGCGAGGATGGGCTTGGCCACATCCGGTCGCCGCGCGGTGAGTTCGGCGAGGAAGACGTCCGTGCGCCAGACGAACATGCTGGCGTTCCACAGGTAGCTGCCCGATTCGACGTAGCGGGTGGCCACGTCCTTCGACGGCTTTTCCTTGAACTCCAACACTTTCTGGATGACCGAGCGCTGGGCGGGCTCGCTGCAGTGCAGGTAGCCGTAGCCGGTCTCCGCGCGGGTCGGGGTGATGCCGATGGTCATCAGCAGGCCGTCGCGGGCGCCGTCGACGGCCCGGCTGACGGTGTGGGCGAACTCTTCGCCGTCGGTGATCAGGTGGTCGGCCGCGAACGACGCCATCACCGCGCCGGGGGAGCGCTTGTCGATCACGGCGGCGGCCAGCGCGATGGCCGCGCACGAGTCGCGGGCCAGCGGTTCGACCAGAATGTTGCGTTCCGGCAGGTCGGGCAGCTGCCGGGCCACGCCCGCGGCGTGCGCGGCGCCGGTGACGACGAACAGGTTCTCCGGGGAGGACAGCGGGGCGAGCCGGTCGAAGGTCGCCTGCAGCAGCGACCGGTCGGTGCCGGTCAGCGCGTGCAGGAACTTCGGGTTGCCCGCACGGGAGAGCGGCCACAGGCGGGTGCCGCTTCCACCGGCGGGCACGACGATGTGCAGTTCGGGTGCCGTCACTTGGCTGTGTCCTTGTCCCCGGGCGTGAGTGGTGGGCCAACTCTAGCCAACCGGCCGGTACGGTCGTCGTGATGACCGCGATCCCGACCGGAACCGAACGGACCAGGCACTGGGTGCCCGACGGTCCGCACGACGTCGCGGGCGCCTTGCGTCCGCTGCGGCGCGGACCGCACGACCCGGCTTTCCGTGAGGACGCCGACGGACTCTGGCTCGCCGCGAACACACCCGCCGGTGTCGGCGCCCTGCGCCTGCGGATCGCGGGCGAGGTGCACGCGTCGGCCTGGGGTCCGGGCGCCGACCTGCTGCTCGACGGCCTCCCCGCCCTGTTGGGCGCCTTGGACGACGACTCGGGCTTCGTCGCGCACCACCCGCTGGTCGCCGAGGTCCGGCGTCGGCGACCGGGGATGCGGCTCGGCGCCACCGGCCGCGTGTGGGACGTGCTGCTCGCGGCGATCATCGAGCAGAAGGTCACCGGCGCCGAGGCCCACCGAACCTGGCGCGACCTGGCCCGCCGCTTCGGGGAACGGCCGCCGGGGCCCGCTCCTGAGGGGTTGTTCACACCACCCACGCCCCGGGCGGTTCTCGGGATCGAGGACTGGGAGTGGCACAAGGCCGGACTCGACGGCGCCCGGCGCCGCGCGGTGCTGGCCGCGGCGCAGGTGGCCGGTCGGCTGGAACGGGCCGCGGAGTTGCGTGGAGCGGCGGGCCGGGAACTGCTGCGAAAGGCGCCGGGGATCGGAGTCTGGACGGCCGCCGAGGTCGCGCAGCGGGCCTGGGGTGATCCCGACGCGCTCAGCGTGGGCGACTACCACCTCTCGAACCTGATCGGCCACGCGTTGCTCGGACGTCGAATCGACGACGAGCGGATGCTCGCGGAACTGGCGGTCTACGAACCCCAGCGGCATCGAGCGGCGCTCTACGTCCTCGCCGCCGGACTTGGCAAACCCCGCTTCGCGCCCCGGTTCTCGCCGCGCGACTACCGGGCCTTCTAGCCTCGCGCGGTCAGGGCGGCTTCGGCGATCGAGAGCGCGGTGTCGCGGTCCAAGCCGAGTTTGTGCACGGCCTCCGCGTAGGCGTCCGCCGCTTTCCGGGCGCGTTCCATCGTCCGATCCCCCGCGGCGCCGACGAAGGTGCCCGCGCGGCCGCGGGTTTCGACCAGGCCCGCTTCCTCGAGTTCCCGGTAGGCGCGGGCGACCGTGTTCGCCGCCAGGCCAAGGTCGGTGGCCAGCTGACGTACCGTCGGCAGCTTCGTCCCGACGGCCAAGGTGTGGTCGTTGATCTGCTGCGCCAGCCCGCCCCGCACCTGCTCGAACGGCGGGACCGCCGAGTTCGGGTCGATGGTGATCACGACGGCACCGCCGCCAGCATCTCCCCGATTCCCGCGTTGCCGTCCGGGTCGTCGGGCAGCGCGCCGACAGGCCACCAGCGCAGGTCCAGGGACTCCGAGCTGCACACCGCTTCCGCCCCGGCGGGCGCCCGCACGACGAAGCGGACGTCGAAGTGGCGGGTGGGCAGGCCAAGCGAGCAGGTGATCGGGTGGACGTCGACATGCAGCGGCACCGGGTCGATCTCCAGGCCCTCGATGCCGGACTCCTCGGTCGCCTCCCGCAGCGCCGCGCCCGCCAGGGTGGCGTCGCCGGGTTCGCAGTGGCCGCCCAGCTGCAGCCACCGGCCCACGCGGGGATGCAGCGTCAGCAGGACGTTGTCGCCCGTGTGGTCCAGGAGCAGCGCCGACGCGGTGAGGTGGCCGGGTTCACACGAGCGCTGACAGGCGTCCGGCCGAGCCGCCAGGAAGCCCAGATACGCCTGGCGCAGGGACTCCTGGCCGCGGTCGAGCGGTTTCCACGCCGTCATGGTCCGGACCGCGTCCGCGTGCAGGGTCACTTCTCGACCCAGCCCTCGTCGGTCGGCACCTCGCGCGGCGACAGCTCCGCCAACGGATGGCCCACCGCGATCGCGCCCAGCGGCTCCCAGTCGGCGGGCAGGTCCAGCACCTCGCGCACGACGTCCGGGCAGAAGATCGTGGACG
Organism: Actinokineospora sp.; assembly: GCF_050699995.1. Taxonomy (GTDB): domain Bacteria; phylum Actinomycetota; class Actinomycetes; order Mycobacteriales; family Pseudonocardiaceae; genus Actinokineospora. The sequence continues at coordinate 6,667 of NZ_JBOHGC010000198.1, forward strand.
ACACCCAGCAGGAGCCCAAGCCCTCCGCCGCCAGCGCGACCAGCACGCCCTGGACGGCCGCGCCGCCCGCGATGGTGAACATCGTCCGCTCCGCCTCGGTCCGCCGGGGGTCCGGATACGAGTGGGCTCCCTCGCGCACGAGGAACGGCAGCAGGATCTCCGTCGCGTCGAAGAGCAGTTCGCCGCGGGCGACCCGGCGCTCGATCCACTCCTCGGACTTGCCGTCGGCGCGCAGATCGGTCTTCCACGCCTCCCGCATCGCCTCCAACAGCGCCTTGCGCTGCTCGGCGAGCCGCACGAAGCGCACCGGCTTGGTGTGGTGCGGTGCGGGCGCGGTCAGGCCCGCGGCCACCGCGCGGCGCAGCGACTCCGGGTCGACCGGTTCGCCGGAGAACTCGCGCAGCGAGCGGCGCAGCAGCACCGCTTCCCGCCTGCCCTGGGCGATGGACTCCTCGGTGCCCAGCCGGAACAGGTCTTCCTCGACCGGACGCAGCAGGTCGCGGGCGGTGGATGTCTCGTCGCCGATCTCCAGGCCGCGCACCACCGCGACCGGCACGCCGCCGAGCTTGCCCTTCACCAGGTCGGCCGCCGCGGCGACCTCGTCGGCCACCGCGACCCGGGTGACTGAGAGCTCATTGCCCTGCGAGTCGATCTGACCCGCGTAGGAGTGCAGCACGCGCAGCCCGGACGACCCGATCGCCGCGTCGGTCTGCCCGATCCGCCAAGCCCGGCCCATGGTGTCCGTGATCACCACGGCCACCTCGACCCCCAGCCGCTCGCGCAGCCCGCCACGCAGGGCGAGAGCGGAGGCGTCCGGGTCGACCGGCAGCAGCGCGAGTTCGTCGCCCGCCACATTGGACGAGTCGATCCCCGACGCCGCCTGCACGATGCCCAGCCGGTTCTGCGTGATCAGCGACCGGAACTTGCGCGCGATCACCGACACGGCCTCGTCGAGCACCAGCTTGCGCCGCACGGCGTCGCGGGCCTCCGGGTCGGACGGGACCGACACCAGCTGACCCTCTACTTTGGACACGATCTTGCTGGTGACCACCACGATGTCGCCCGAGCGCAGCCACGGCGCCGCCGCGACGATCGCCCCGGTCAGGTCGTCGCCGGGCCGGAACTCGGGCAGCCCCCGGACCGGCAGGATCTCGACCGACCCGCGCGCGCCGTGCTCAATGCTGTCCATCACCGCTCTCCCGTGCTGATTCCGCCGAGGTCGAACGCGGCGCGCGCCATCGCCGCGGTGGCGTCCACATCGGACATCAGCAGCGGCACGGCGCGAACCAGCACGCCCGGCACGTCGGCGGTGTCGCCCGAGTGCACGAGCCACCCGTCGAGGATGCCGTTATCGGAGCACCCGCGCGAGCCGTAGTGCCTGCCCACGGCCTCCGCCGAGACCTCGAGGCCGATCGCGCTCAGGCACGCGTCGGCCATTCCGCGCACGGGGGCGTCGTTGATGATCGGCGAGATCCCCACCACCGGGGCCTCGGTCTTGCGCAGCGCCGTGCGCAGCCCCGGCACCGACAGGACGCTCCCGATGCTCACCACCGGGTTCGACGGCGCGAGGAGCACGATGTCCGCCTCGCTGATCGCCTCGACCACGCCCGGCCCCGGCGCGGCCTCGTCGGCGCCGACCGCCACGATCGACCGGGCCCGCGGCTCGGCGTGGTAGCGCACCCACCATTCCTGGAAGTGCACCGCCTTGCGCTCGCCGGTGCCCGGCTCGTCGATGACCACGTGGGTCTCGACCCGGTCGTCGGTCATCGGCAGCAGCCGCACGCCCGGCTTCCACCGGTCGCACAGCGCCGTGGTGATGTCGGAGAGCTCATACCCCGCGCGCATCATCCGGGTGCGCACGAGGTGGGTGGCGATGTCCTTGTCGCCCAGGCCGAACCAGTCGGGGTCCGCGCCGTAGGCGGCCAGTTCGTCCTTGACTGCCCAGGTCTCGTCCGTGCGGCCCCAGCCGCGCTCGGTGTCGATGCCGCCGCCGAGGGTGTACATGCACGTGTCGAGATCCGGGCAGACGCGCAGGCCGTGCAGCCAGATGTCGTCGGCGGTGTTCACCACCGCGGTGATCTCGTGCGGGGAGCCCTCCGGGGCGGGCCCCACGGGGTCGAATCCGAGCAGTTTCTTCACGCCGAGCAGGAATCGGGCTCCGCCGACTCCGCCGACGACTACGGCAACCTTCACGGTCAGTGATCCTCGCACGGTCGGGTGACCCCAGTGGGGTCGGGAGTGTTCAGCGCCAGAAGAAGAAAGCGTCCTGGCCGTAGTAGGCGAGCAGGTCGTTGCCGCCGACGCCTGCGTACAGCGAGCTGACCACGTCCCAGAACGCCTGGCTGACGCCGGGGATGCCGATCAACGCGGCGAACAGGAACAGCGGCGCCCACGGACGGGCCTTCGCGCCGAACTTGCGCGCCTCATGGGACAGGAACGGCTCGATCGCACCCCAGCCGTCGAGGCCGGGCACCGGAAGCATGTTCAGCACGAACGCCGCCAACTGCAGCAGCGCCAGGAAGGACAGTCCCGCGGCCATCATCGGCGCGGGCTCGAAGACCTCGACGGACAGCGCCAGCAGGATCCCGGCGATCAGGTTCGCGGCCGGCCCGGCCAGTGAGACAGTCGATTCCACTGCCTTGGAGCGCAAGGCGTAGTGGTTGATCCAGACCGCGCCACCCGGCAGCGGGATGCCGCCGATCGCCAGGAACAGCACCGGCATGAGCAGGCTCAAAACCGGATCGGTGTACCGGCGCGGGTCGAGTGTGAGATAGCCCTTGAAATAGACCTCGCGGTCTCCGCCGCGAAACGCGACCAGCGCGTGGCCGAACTCATGCAGGCACAGGGAGACGACCCAGCCGCCCAACACGAGCAGCACCACACCCGCGTTGATCGCGATCTGGTTGTCCAACAGGGTGAGCAACGCGCCACCGATAGTGACGCCGATCAGGCCGAGGAAGATGGGCGAGGGGCGAACCGCTGATCTCTGCACAGACCCAGTGTGGCAATGTTCGCCGGTTGCGTGTTGGCCACCCCGCGAACGCGCACAGTTTCAGCTGGTACCCGATCGGGTACAGGCTGCTCATAACCCATCACCCACCTGGGGGCACCGCTTGACCCGCCGCCATGACACGGGTGTAATCACATCGATGTCATTCGCCGGGGGACGGCGTAACGGCATCCGCCAGCCGGGGAGTGCGGAAGGCGAGGAGGCGGGGCGATATGCAGGGATTGAGTGACGGGGGTCGCGTCGTGGAGTGGGGCGAGCGTCCGACCGAGGAACTGGACGTGTTCGCCGGATTCTTCGATGAGGCCGATGAACAAGAGTGGCAGGAGCGCGCCTTGTGCGCGCAAACCGACCCTGAGGCGTTCTTCCCCGAAAAGGGTGGATCGACTCGTGAGGCGAAGCGCATTTGCCTGGGCTGTGAGGTTCGTTCCGAGTGCCTCGAATACGCCCTCGCACATGATGAGCGCTTCGGCATCTGGGGCGGTCTGTCCGAACGGGAGCGAAGGCGTCTGAAAAAGGCGATGTAGATACCCGGGCGTTTCGACGCCCGGGTATCCACGCCCCGCATGCCTGACCGGCGGCGAATCTCGCCGGACGCACAACGATTTGTGCTGGGTTGCGCGGGTTTCGCGCGGTGGCATCGTACGGTGTGTGACCGGTGGCCGAACGTCATGACCACCGGCTCGTCCGTACGTCGCCCCGGGAGGTGTTCGCAGTCGTGCCACCTCGGTCGCGGCAGGCGTTGAGTCGAGGTGCGCCCGTGATGCGCACCGCACCCGTGTTGGCCGTGCTCGTGTGTCACGACGGCGCGCAATGGCTGCGCCTGGCGCTTTCCGCGCTGCGCCATTCCACGCCGAGGCCCCGGCACATCATCGCGGTCGACACCGGCTCCGACGACGAGACGGCGACCGTGCTCGCCGCCGCGGCCAAAGGCGCCGACCGCATCCTCGACGGCGTCATCACCCTCGACCGCGACACCGGCTACAGCGACGCCGTGCACGCCGCGGTCGACCACGCCGTGCAGCGCTGGGGCGACCCCGGCGGCTGGATCTGGTTGCTGCACGACGATTCCGCGCCCGAGCCCGAGTGCCTGGCCACGCTGCTGCTCGCCGCGGAGATGTCGCCCGCGGCGGGAGTGCTCGGCCCCCTCGCCGTCGAGTGGCATGACCCGCGCCTGGTGATCGAGGCGGGACTGTCGACCGACGCGTCCGGGCACCGGCAGACCGGCATCGGTCCGTCCGAAGTGGACTGGAACGCGCTGGGCCGGACGGCCGACGACGGTCGGCGGTTCGAGCAGAGCACCGAGGTGCTCGCCGTGTCGTCGGCCGGAATGCTGATCCGCCGCGAACTCTGGGAGCGGCTCGGCGGTTTCGACCGCGCGATCCCCATGATGCGCGAGGACCTCGACTTCGGCTGGCGGGTCAACCGGGCGGGGCAAGTCGTCCTCTGTGTCCCGGCCGCCCGGATCCGACATGTGCGCGCCGTGGCCCGCGACCTGCGCGGTGTGGACGCGCGCTCGCCCGTCGGGTCGTCCACCCGCGCGATCGACCGCGCGCACGGTCTGCGCACGTTCCTGGTGAACTGCTCGACCCTGTCGTTCCTGGTCGGGGTGCCGCGGCTGGTCATGCTGTGCCTGCTGCGCGCGCTCGGCTTCGCGATGCAGCGCAGGCTCACCGAGAGTCAGGTCGAGCTTCGGGCCGCGGGTTACCTCCTCGGCGGCGGCGCGCGGCTGCGTGAGGCC